>JAMCUS010000026.1 GCA_023379385.1 Thermoplasmatota archaeon | reverse complement strand
ATGGAGAGATACATGGTTTTACAGGTATAGATGATCCTTATGAGGTTCCTGATAATCCAGATATAGTAGTGGAAACTGACAAAAGAACTGTAGAACAGTGTACCGGGGACATACTACGACATCTGAAAAAAGTACAATTAATAAAAAATCCGGTATAAAAAAGTAATATGATTTCTATTATTATTGATGAAAATGATCCAGTTGCTACGGCTGTATTCACAATTTTACAGGAAACAGAACATTTCAAATTATACACCGAAAGATACGGGTACACTATTTATAAGGGAGACAATATACTGGCTGCGGTATCTGAACAACAGCATTTATATATGGAACATGTCGATGAGATCTTTTCAGATATTAATATTGATACAGTCATATTTCCATCTATACACAAGAGTCAGAAAGAAACAAGAAGTTTTACGGTTCATCCGGTTGGTAATTATGGTATAAATAGTTTTGGTGGGGTAAAGGGTAAATTATCCAGATCGTCACCTGTATACATGTATTATGCACTGAGATACCTGTACCATCATAGATTACCAAATTTCACAGTATCATATGAAGCAACGCATCATGGTCCATACACAGATCTACCATCATTTTTTATAGAAACAGGAAGTAGTTCTGAAGAATGGAACAACCATGATTCACATGTGTTGATTGCAGATGTTATAAAATCATTATATGGCAATATAGATGTAAATATTCCCGTTTCAATAGGAATAGGAGGAGGACATTATGCGCCTAGATTTACAGATTACAGTATAAAACATGGATATGCTTTTGGGCACATACTACCTGCCTATCAATTTGAAAATTTTGTAGAGGATGTAGGCAGGCAGATGCTGGAAAAGACACCCACAGCGAGATATATGGCACTTCAGGGTAATGTACCGGCGACCATCAGGCAGTATTTTGAAAAATATTTAAAAGAGATTATTTGACTTATAGATAAACAGAATTTTAATTTTATTATTTAAAAAATATCCCGTATTCTATTTAGTATTTAAACCTTCTTTTTAGAATACCATTTGATGGTTTTTTGGTAATTTAAAAATGGTACTTTATTACATATATATATAAATAGATAGATCGTAAAACATTCGGTGACAATGTTATGGAACGCTGGCAAGAAAAAGTAAAAGTATTGATAGCGCTGATAGCTGTTGTAGTTATGGTTGGGGCTACATTTGCATTGATAATGAGCAATAGTCTCAATGACAGAGCCTACATGAATCATAACCTGGTTTTAGGATATGTACCAAATATACATAGCATAAAAAATGGAATAAAAGGTGCTTCTTCAAATGAGCCGTACTTTCCGTCTACATTGACCCATTTCGTAATAATATACAGAGAAAATCATGTTTTTGATGATTATTTAGGAGATCTGGCAAGTCCCATGCCCAATACATGGGAAAGTGCAAACAATGCTGCATACCCAAATGCTAATGCGGTGGTTGAATCTACTAACCATATAGCAGATGTTCCGTATCTTCACATGCTAGCATGGAACTATACAGTATTTGATAATTATTATTCAGGAACGCCACCTGCATCTGGTCCTAACCATTGGTACCTGTTTGCAGCTGCAATTTCAGGATACACGAGCACCGGTGGTTACACAGGAACACCAGGTAGTGGTGATCTCAACAGTGCAAAAATAAACGGTGAACCAGGTAATTATCCATCCACCGGTACGGTTTTTGACAGATTTAGCGCAAACACCATCCCATGGGTGGAAGCGGGAGATATATACTGGATATTGAACAAGGGACAGGCTTTTACGGCTGCAAGCATGCCATCCAGTGGTAATGGTGTAGGATGGATGCCCGTGGATAGACCTGGAACAAATATACCACAGGAGATAGATTATAGCAATTATACAAACAATAGTCAGACCACGCCAGATGAGGTAGTAGCGGGGAACTACATAAATTATGTAAATACCTATGGAATGCCTGTCTGGAATTACATCGAGTTGTTCAATGATCATCAGGGTCAAACAGACACCTTAACGGGAGCGACCTATCCAGCAACAATTGCAATTAACGATGCACAGACTCATAGAATTGTCAGTTACATTGAACATTCACAATATGCAAACAATACTGTAATTATAGTTACTGAAGACGATACGTCTGGAGGTTCCAATGGACCTGATCATGTCAGTAACTCATACCGTGTACCAATGGTTGTGATTGCACCTGCATCAGTAGAGAAACATCATTTGCTTGTACAGGAGAATTACAATACGACTAATGTTATAGCGGTTGCGGAAAGAGTAATAGCAAATGTATATCCCAGCGCACTGAACACAGCTGCGATAGGTACAGGGCAGGCAGGTGGAGGCTTATCATTATTCCCGATGAACGCCAACGATTCCTATGCATTGGAAAATCCGTTGGAAGCTATATGGAAGCAATCATCAACATCTACTTTAACAGCTTCAATAAATTCAAATACAACGGGCGGAAGTACACCACTTTTAGTAAATTTCACAGGAATTGCGTCAGGAGGTACAGCACCGTACAGCTATGCCTGGAATTTTGGTGATGGAGGCAGTGGTAATGGAGGTGTCATTGCCCATACATTCAACACAGCTGGTAGCTATACTGTTATATTGACTGTTACAGATAGTAATGGCAACTCAGCCACTTCCAGTCTTGTAATTACTGCAAAGAGTCCAACATCACCACTTACCGTTTCCGTTTCCGCCAACGCAACGGGTGGAACTGCTCCCATGGAAGTCACCTTTACCGCAACTGCGTCAGGAGGTACAGCACCGTACAGCTACGCCTGGAATTTTGGTGATGGAGGCAGCGGTAATGGTCAAAGTGTGAGCCATACGTATACAAAAGCGGGTAATTACACGTCAGAGGTATCAGTTACGGACGCCAGTACTCAAACCACCACCGGTACTGTGCTTATAACAGTCACCGGTAATTCCAGCATTGCGCCATTGACTGCTACTGCCAGTTCTAATGTAACGTCAGGTAATGTTACACTCTTTGTTCAGTTTAATGGTAATGCGGGTGGAGGTATATCTCCATATACATGGCAATGGACTTTCGGGGATGGTGCTACCAGCACTGCCCAGAACCCTGTGCATTCATATCCAATATCGGGAACTTATACAGTAAATCTTAAAGTTACAGATTCAAATGGTGACCATGCAACAAGTTCTGTTACCATAGTCGCCAGGTCAGTGAGCAGTTCTGCTCCACTGGTAGCTGGCATCTCTGCCACACCATCAACTGGAACAGCACCGTTGACAGTAAGCTTCAGTGGAAGTGTATCCGGAGGTACCACACCATACAGCTATGCATGGAACTTCGGAGATGGTAATACAGGCACCGGGCAGACTATAAGCCATGTATACAATTCATCCGGGACATACACAGCAACCTTAACTGTTACAGATAACTCCGGTACCACGGCTACTTCGACGGCTCAAATATCTGCGAGCAGCGCTCCTAATAACGGAGCATTGACTATATCCAATGTTACCATCAATACAAGCACCACAGACCTTATGGTGAATTGGAACTCCAACGATGCAGCTACTTCTTCTATAGAGGTTGGTAGTTCATCTGGAAACTATAACTACGGTACATTCCAGGGTACGGATTCCAGCAGCGGTTTGAGTCACAGCATAACAATAGGAGGTGCCGCTCCAGGAGTAACGTATTATTTCAGGGTTTCAGCTACAGCAGGTTCCAATACTGTTTGGAGCAGTGAACTGAACGTTGTTACAAATACACCGACAAATATGCCTGCCAATGGCCACAAGGTATCGGGAACGCTTTATTACACAAACGATGGTGCTTTCTTTGTGGTTAATGTCTCCAGTAATGCATATAATACGTATAACTACATAACCATAAAAGAGACAGATGGTACAGTACAGGGTAACAGTGGTTCAGGCGGACCATTTAATCTTTACGAAGGATATGGCTACCTTCCATCAACCAGCAGTTATGACAATTATGCAACCGGGCCAAATGCTATTATACAGGTTAATTTATCCGGGAGTGGAAGTTATTACGTATATGTATATGCAACAGATGGATATGGAACCTTTACTATTCAGGCATACTATTAAAACCTATTTTAAAAATTTTTTAATCTTTTTTTTGCTCTGCTTTAAATTCTTTTTTGTGGTTTTATTGGTAGCATATTGTCTTTTTTTGTATAGTATAACAACAGATAGTATAACAAAAGATGCAATGATTATTAACGCCACTAAACTATAGATTGGTAGCATTGCCATATTATTTTTATTTATGGCAGCAGATCCTGAATAAGTAAAGATATCCTGTCCCACTATATATCCATGGTTTGAATCAATGAAGAGAATACTGTTGATATTTAATCCATCCACACCCAAATCTACAAACGACCAATTATACCCCCCATTTACAGTATACGCAACCTGTGAATCATAACCTATCACCCAACCATACATAGGATTCAAAAAATATATTGAATGCATGGGATTGAAAATATGAAGCCATAAAACACTCCAGTTCATGCCTCCATTTTTTGTCAAATAGATAGTACCTCCATAACCAGCAGCATAGCCTATCTCTGCATTAACAATGTACAGGGATAGTATAAGTCCAGTCCCACTATTCTGCTTTACCCAGGAATATCCACCATTGGTGGTATGAAAAATCGTGGCATCACCACCAGCAGCCCAGCCAATTGTTCTATTTATAAAAAAAATAGATGTGATCTCTAAATTTATATAACTTTCATTATACCAGCTAAAACCATTTGTGGTGTGGTAAATTATACTATGGGACGCACCATTATAACCAACCAGCCAGCCATCTGATTGATCTGAAAAAAATATATCCGTATAGTTATATGAACCATATCCTTTTATAATATTCCAGTTATTACCACCATTTTGTGTGTATAATATAATTCCATTAAATCCTACAATCCATCCTGTTAAGGGATCTACAAATTTAACAGATTCAAAATTATAGTTGTAAGGAATACTATATCTATGCCAGTTAATACCACCATTATCTGTGTGCAGTATCATTCCGTTATCTCCTACAGCCCATCCATAACTTGTATTGACAAAATTAATAGACCTCAATTCGTTGTTGGATAGATTCGCATTGCTTACATTGGCCATGGTCCAGGTACCGATTGAACTGGCAGCACCATTCAGAGCAACCAACAATATGGTAATGGCGATAGATAAAAGAGTAATGTACTTCATTCTTCAACACCTATTTAACGATCTTTTAACGCAGATTACACCAATTTTTATATCCTACATGAGTTTTACACATATCAATTCATATGTCCAAATCATCTACGCTCGCTTCTAGCTAAAAGCATCAGTCTTTCTACATTACTCCATTTATTTGCAAGAAATTCTGATGCTACAGGATCTCTAATCCATAAAAGTATTGTTAAGAAAGGTGAGGGAAGTCCATGTATCTCCTTTCTAAAGAACGGAGTTTTATAGCTTCCCCGTACCCACTAACAATCTATAAATGAAGATAAGGCTATGGCTGTGATTACAACAACCGTTAGAGCAATCACGATAAATAATTGAATGCCAGTAAACCCTGTTTTTCATGTAGTACGTACCACCGTACGTGGAACGATATATCTGGCAATCAATTGCAATTTAACGATTTATAAGCCCCGTAGGGCTATGGAAATATGTTAAATATATGAATAACACTGATGTAATTGGGATTAAAATGAGCATAAAGTCATTTGAATTTAGTAATATAGAAGGAAAACGATTTTCAAAACTTAACGAAAAAATTATGAATATTAAAATTGATCATAATAGCACCATAACCCTGATTTCGGCGGCAAGCCAGAATGATGTATTAATTGATTTCAGGTTTACCACCACCTTTGGTGGTGTTGGTGTTGTAACGATTGAAGGACATATTGTCTGGGGAGACTGTGAAGCTAATGCCGTTTCTAAATCATGGTCCACTACCTCCCAGATCCCAAATGAAATGGCACAGGAGGTACACAGTGCCATTCTTGCGAATTGCCTGAGTGAAGTTGTAATGTTATCTAGGGACCTTAGATTACCACCTCCAATACCTATACCTGCAATAAACCCTAAGGACGCAAAGGGTATCAAACCATCAAGTGGTGTAGAGGTTGCATAATTGAATAGATTCCAATTTATTTTACATTTTATATGACAGGTTGTTGTGATTTTTAGTGTACATAGATATTGCATTTATTGTATCACTTCTTATTGTTGCTATACCCTTTTACTTTCTAGGTTATAATAAAATAAGTAATGCAGCAGATAGTCAAAAATATGTTGCAATTTTATTTGTTGTAGGTATTATAATTGGATTCATAACGGCATATGCTACTCTTTATTTATTAATTATATCTGTAAACGCGCTATCACTTATTGTTCTTGTATTATCCCTTATGCTTATCGCCATCATGCACACCCTGCTTATATACATAATTCTTAAAAGTGATCTGCTACCTAAAAAAAGATACTATCCATATTATGGATTAGCATTTGGTTCCGGACTGGCTTTGGTAGAGGGAGGAGAAGAACTATACGTTCTTGTGTCAGGAAGATTTACTTATCTATCTATTGCAGGTTTTCTATTCGTGTCTGGTTGGATTATACTATTATCCGTAGTTGGATATACAACAGGATATTTAATTAAAAAAAATAATCTTATGAATACAATTCTTTATACATCTGCAGTTATATTTATTTTTTATATCATCTCTATATCAATATTTTCAGGAATAGATTGGTTGGTATATCTTTCATCCATATTAGCAATATTGTCATCATTGATATATCTTTATTTAACAATAGCCAAAATGGGCAAAATAGAGAAAATTGTCAAATTATTAAAATTGTAAACCATATACACCTTACTGGATCTAAATAAATACTGAAATTTTCCATATATACAAAAATGCGTAACTACAAATTACTATTACTATCCCAAATTCGACAAAACACTTATTTTCCTTCGTAAAATTCTAATTTTGTAGGACAACCTCTTATCATTGTAATGACAACCTATTTATACTTACTATTCCTTTCTATTATTCATGTTTCTGAAAAAGTCCATTGCCAAAGGAAAAAGCTACTATCCCCTTGCTGAATCATTCAGGGAAGGAGCTGTTTTTAGCGTATGTAGTAGCTAAACTGTAATGAAGAATGGTAATCCTTCCTGGTTGTCACTACTTTTGAAAAGTGAAATCTCTTAGTGTTTACGTTCAAATTGCTGTCGAAAATGGGTTGTATAATTGCCTGCATAGTTCTATCTGATAGTTTAAAGTTTTAGTAGTCTTTTTATTAGGATACAGTCTGAATTGATAACATGGGGTCAAACGGCTCTTAGATAATTTATCTTTTTTTTATGTTATATTTTTTTATGTTATTTAAAGATTAGAACGTCTTTATTTTTTTATATCTGGCAATTAAACACAAAGTAATAAACTACACGCATATAAAATCTTTCAATTATGTGTATATGCATCTATACATTAAAAAATTCAAAAAATTAGGTAAATATTGCGTTACAATTAGGACATTTCGTTACATTTCTAGCTATCTCCTCTCCACAAACACTACATTCTCCTGTTTTATCAAGTTCTGTGTGGCATCTGGGGCAGATCTTATCTGTAGGAGATATATTTCCATTACATACGATACAGATGTTTGTGTTTGTCTTGGGATGAGCTATGCTAGATTTTTCATTTTTATTTACATTATTTGGAGCTATTATAATCAATGAAAATCCAGTGGATATAATAAAGCCAGTAATAAAGAATATTAAATAAGCATAATATTTATCAAATCCATTTATAGACCCTAAAAAGAGTATTATTAATATAGCTGGTACAGCAACCACCACAAAACCTATAATATATCTGGTAAGAGCAAGATTATCATCTTGCTTACTCTTTACATCAGATTTTTTATTCATTTTAAGATTCACCAATTATATTGATTATTCTAGTAAAATGATTATTGCATATGTATAGATAAATCTTTCTAAAACCCATAGTTTGGGACAAAATTATCTAGATTGACATGAAGGTTATCATTTTGACCTTGCATAAATTATATGCTGGTATAATATATATATAATTTACTATGAACAGAACTTATCAATTATATGGCGTCAAACGGCTCTTAGGTTGAGATCTCAGATAACCATTCTTTTGCTACATTATCATTGCTTACACTGTTTTTACTTAATAGCTGTAACGTCATTTGAATTTTTATCCAAATGGATAGATGATGTTTCGATGATGTTAGTGGGTACCTCAGGATCCGTACCCATGGATCTTATATAGGTGTTCTCACACTACCATTTTTATTTTTTCGTGTAACTTTACGTATGTAAGACATAATGATCATGTAGTGGAATGTTGTTCCACTACAATATATTGTTATCTATAACAATTCAATGTATTGTAAGGGAATACCATTGTAAGGGAATACCAAAAACGGCTTATTTTCATCCTAAAAAACATTTTTTGAGTGTGAATTTTTGAAGATTTTATTGAATTATCCTGTTCTATTACGGCCTGTCGAATACATTCTCATTGTTAATGATATATACTATTGTAACCACCGTTTACCGAAATGAATGCGAACTCTTTATCCAGTTCAATCCGATTTATTTTCTCAAAATCATTCCTGAAATAATAACAGAATGTATGTTTAACCGAAGGAATTGTTATTGTTCTGTTTTTATGATTGAATTTTATACCCTGTGCTGAAATACTTAATTTTATGTTAGTGACTTCTTTGCATTTTTTATCTTCGGTATATTTTTAGTGTATCTGGTTTGAAATTACGCTTTTTAATCCGAAATGTTTAACCTCTTTTGATGTTAATGTTTTTGTTTTTATAGCAAATTCAGTTATCTGCTTTTCTTTATCCAGTTCAATGGAGAAATTCCTGCCATGTTTTACTTTATAAGTTAGTATCATTTATTATCCCTATATGAAAAACATTATATACTTTATTATATATATAATTGTTGTAATTCATCTATTCCCTAAAGGTTGTAGCTTTCTTGTTAAACTCATGTGATCTTAAAAATGATTATACACATTTTTGATAAAAACTCAAGTAATATCTATACTCATGGCATATACGTTAACGACCTTCTCTGGTAAATGTATAAATTCCTTTATGTGTTTTGGCGTAGGTAGAAATAAGATCCGTAACATTCTTCAATGTAGCTTCCGCACTTTTATAATCATTTGCAGTTACAACAATTCTATATTTACCTCCACCAGCATATTTTATGTCAATATTTGGATCTATATTCATGGCTTTTTTAATAATCTCTTTTATCAAAACAATGCCATTTGTAGCTAAAAAGGTTAAAGATATAATGCCGGATATGCTAACCTCTGGAATGCTTAAATTTTCCATGGATATCTTAATAATTTCATCAAAAAATTTTTTATCTTTAATAAAAGTAGATAAAGAATCGGGTTCAGATCTTGCGTTCTCAAAAACAGAATATAGAGTTCCGTATTCCTTAATCAATTTGGTAATTGTTTCAGATATATCTTCAGGACGCACATTTATATTTTTGATTACAATATTCATAAGTTTGGATGCCCTTTGCTCATTTTTCCATGAAGAGATCTTTTCTCTTTTCTGGTGATCATTAATCTGTTTAAGGGATAGATCTATATGCCCTTTTGACGGGTCAATACCAATTACTTTACATACAATCTTCTGCCCTTCTCTAACAAAATCTCTGATGTATTTAACCCATCCAGTCGAGATTTCAGTAAGATGTATGAACCCTTCTTTGCCTTTATATTCATCTAGTATTACAAAAGCACCGTAATTTTTTACATTCTTTACGGTGCATACAACATGCTCCCCAACCTCTGGATAATTATTATCACTACTACCCATAACTACTCCAGATCTGTTTTTTCACCAAATATTTTTGCATTCCCACCACTTGGTTTCGTAATGGTGGCACCACATGCATCGCATTTAACTGTAGTTGTAGCCTTAACAAAAACAATAAGTTCATTAGAGCAGTCCTTACACTTAACTTTAACAAAATTACCAGTCATTAACCTTCCACCTCTACTATTTCAACCTTCTTAGCTCTATAAGATGGTCTCTGTATATATTTATTGCATACAGTACATCTGTATTTTAGATTGATACGTTTGGTAGGTTTTTCTCTACCTTCTGGTTTGGGTCTGGGAAAACTTCCATACCCTGATGTAGCTCTTCTGAATCGTCTCTGCCCCCACTTAAGTTCAGATGCTTTTCTTTTTTTTACACGTTCTACCTCCTGTTCTGTATGCTTGGAACAGGTAGGGCAATACGCCTTAATGAATTTCGCAATTTTCAATTGTATCACCAAATGTGTTTTTAATCCATTTCCATTTTTAATTTTTCTCTATTAATCCTTAGGTCAGAATTTGTAATCATCATGAGATGACTTGATACTCCCGCCATATCGCCACCTGTATCTGCTACAATTTTTTTCAGGTCACTTACAACTCTTTTCCATAATAGTTCATCATTTGATATAGCACTGTAATCTATAATAAGGACATTTCCGTCATAGAGCTCCTTTGATATTATTGCCATATCATCGTACTTATTTATCTCTGCAACCTTTACAGATCTTACGTTGCCACTTAGCCTGCCACCAACATCATAGTTGCTCAAATCTATGAAATCATCTTTTTGATCAAACGATTCATGTTTTTTTCTAGAATGGAATATATCAACCATTGGAACCACCAATATACCACATATTTGTTATTGAATATAAACCTTATCATTAGTTAAGGCATAGATTGTAACGATAAAGTTAAATTGATGTAGCTAATGTGGTAATTTAGAGGTTTGAAACGATATGGTTGAGTTCAAGGCGGTTATAAATGCAAGTAGTAAATCATATAGCCATAATATAAGAGGGGATATAGGGGATACCCTTATAGGCAAAAAAATTAATGACGAAATTGATGGAAATTTTATAGAGTTCCCTGGATATGCATTTAAAATAACAGGAGGTAGTGATAAAGAGGGATTTCCAATGGCTAAGTCCTTTAATGGTGGTAGAAGAATCAGAACTCTTTTAACAGTTGGCTTAGGATTCCATCCTGATAAAAGAGGTTTAAAGAAAAAAAAGAGTTTCAGAGGAAATACTATTTATAACGATATTGTTCAGATAAACCTTAAGGTAACAAAATACGGTAATAAGCCTATTGAGGACATTATTAAGGAAATTCAGGAAAAAGAGAAAAATATGAAAGAGGCTGAGGAGAATAAGAAATGAAGGTTCCGGTGCAACCTGAGATCAATATAGGAATGATTGGCCATGTTGATCATGGTAAGACTTCGCTGGTTAAATCGCTAACCAATGTATTTACAGATACCCATTCTGAAGAGAAAAAAAGAGGTATTTCAATAAAGCTAGGTTATGCAGACGCGGCATTTTATAAATGTTCACGTTGCCCTTCACCAGACTGTTACTCCACTTCGGAAGTATGCCCCAAATGCGGTGCAAAAGGAGATCTTGTTAGGACAGTATCGTTTGTAGATACACCCGGACATGAAACCTTGATGGCAACTATGTTATCAGGCGCCGCTATAATGAATGGCGTATTACTCATCATTGCAGCAAATGAAAAATGTCCGCAACCACAGACAAAGGAGCATCTTCTCGCTATAGAAATTGTAGGTATAAAACATGTTATTGTGGTACAGAACAAGATTGATTTGGTATCTGAAGCAAGAGCTGAAGAGAGCTTTAAAGAGATTAAAAATTTCTTAAAAAACACCACTATTGCAGGTGCACCTATTGTACCTGTGTCTGCTAATCATAATGCGAATATTGATGTATTGATAGAAAAAATAATGGAAGTGATTCCAAAGCCAACCTATAAAGAAAATTCTAATCTTAAAATGTATATAGCAAGATCTTTTGATGTAAATAAACCAGGTAGTTCCATTGACAGTATGGTCGGTGGAATAATTGGTGGTACCATTAAAGATGGATCGTTATCTGTTGGTGATGAAATAGAGATAAAACCAGGTATTTCTAATCCAACGAAAAATAATGAATGGATACCGATAATAGCAAAGGTAAGTGATCTTCACAGCGGTGGTATGCCGTATAAAACGGTAATGGCAGGAGGTCTCATAGGCATAGAGACGGAACTTGATCCGTCTATAACCAAAGCTGATGGACTGATAGGGTCTGTTATAGGAAGACCTGGTATGTTACCACCGGTAGCAAGCACAATAATTGTTGAATCACATCTTCTTGATAGAGTTGTAGGAAGCCATACAGAATCCAAGGTAGAATCTATAAAAAAAGACGAAGGGCTTATGTTATCAATAGGCACTGCAACGACAAAGGGTATTGTTACCAAAGTGAAAGGTAATGATATAGACCTTTCATTGAAAATTCCAGTCTGTGTTGAAAAGAGCGATAGAGTAGCTATATCCCGTAAGGTTGATGGAAAATGGCGTTTAATAGGATATGGTAAAATAAAATCTTAATTTTTATTTGGATATGGGTATGAGTGACTCCTCCTTAACAATACCATTCAATATATATGCTATTATTCTCAACGTTATAAATGACGTTACAAACGCAAACAATGCAACGAGTATCGCACCCAATACCTCTACACCTATGAGGTGTATGGCAGCTATACCACCGTTGAAAAACAATCCGTTGGGAAGATTATAACTACCTGTAGAAAGATTGGACGGCTCAAATCCCGTTAACCTGGAGTAGCTTGCCTGACCTACAAATCCTATAAGGAATATTCCTATGAATCCAAGAACGCCATGCCCGGATATAAGGCCTATCGGATCTTCAAAATAATGCTTTTTTTCAAACCATCTTTCAGATAGATAGAATGCGATACCACCAAGGAAACCAACAAATATCGCTACTACGGGACTTACGAACCCAGCCATAGGCGTTATTATGATGAGACCTGCAAGAGAGCCATTCACTGCATCAAGGGTTGTTACCCTTGCAAGATTTTTTATTTTTTTGATCAGAGTATAGGTCAGCATGGCTCCGGAAGCACTCATAGTAGTCGTCATAGCGACAACTATGGTTCCTGCATTAAACTGAAGAACAGATCCAGCATTAAATCCATACCACCCCAACCACAATAACAATCCTGCAATGCCAATAATTTTATAATCAGGTTTATAATTGTTCTTTTTAATTATTAATCCTTTTTTTTTCAATGAGTTTGTTTCTAAATACAACTCAACTATAATTGCAAGACCTGCAGCAGCTGCTGCAACATGAACCACAACACCACCTGCAAAATCCACCATGCCCATGTTTGCAAGGAATCCAGAAGGATTCCATACCCATGACGCAGGTATTGGATATATGAGTGAGGAGTAGACCGCTGCAAATATAACGAAGGCTGTTAATTTCATTCTATCAAGTACAAGAACACTAACCAGAGCAAGTGTAACAGATATAAACGCCCATTCAAAAAGAAAATATACGGGACCATACAACCCTTCAGCACCAAATCCCTGATTGGTTGACCACCATGTTGATGCGTCAACAGCAGGATTAGATAAAATATTTGCAAAAAAGGGATTTCCTATGAATCCATTGCTACTTGACGAAAATGCAATATTGAATCCTATCAAAAGGAAAAATATACCTGAAATTCCTGCAATAAGCATGGATTTCAAAATTACTCTGTCAGAAAAAACATCTCCAAGCTCACCCGCTTCCAGGAGACCAACAGATATTGTCATGGTAAATACTAAAACACCTGCGATTAAAATCCATAGGTTATTCAGTAAATCAATCATTTTATCACTACTAATGGTATATTCTTTAAATATATCTTTTTTATCATAATGATTATCTTGTAGATAGTATAAACAGATTCCTACAGATATCAAACGATATCAAAAATATGCAATTTCTGGCAATGCTAAATCTTAAAGTATATATTATTTATATGTTCATTGAGAGAGGATATCAGACTAACATCTATGTTGTATAGATATGCAAAATATAATTCCACAACCTCTCTGTATATCTTTTTCTCTACAGATATCTTATCAATCATTCCTACTATTCCAGATGTAGTAAAATTAATTTTTGTTGCTATGGATGAAGATATGGTATTGAAAATATCCTCTTTTATATTAGTATCAGGAGGACCTGCACTTTCTATAATTTTTTCTATTTCTTTATCATCAAAATGATGAAATGTTGATGGTATCTCTATATTTTCATAATCTTTTTTTAGTTTTATAATGTCTTCATTTTTTTCATATATACTGGAGCTGTTATTGAGAATTACATTAATAAACTTTTTAGCCTCTGTTGGGGGACACCAATTTAATCTGAACGATACTATGTTAATAGCATCGGATATACTCAATTCATCTTTTCCACTTTTTTTAAATATTGATATCAACGAATATACATATCTATCCATGTCCATATGTGCCACCAATTCACCAAATTTGTTTATTTCGTACTATTTATATGCCATTTCACACACTTAAATCCTTTTAATCACATATCTGAATGAGTTTATAACACTGATATAACTGGAGTTGCTACCGGTATAATCTATATCATCTATAAATGCAAAATTTTCATCAAAGTAATTTATCTTGTTAAAATACCCCTTATCATCAAAATGAATGATCTGTATTATATTGTACTTATTCAATGCATTCATGTCAGCCTGTGAAGGAAAATAATTTACAGGATATTTTACACCGATCTGTTCAGTATAGTCTAAAATTTTTTTAAGATCCTCAAAGGGAATAAAATCTAGTGATATTATACTCTTTTCAGAGCCCACAACAACAACATCAAACAGATCCTCCCACCTTCTTGGACCTGTATCAATCCATAATTTTGCATAATCCGTTAGTTCATTCAGAAGGTCAAGTTGTGGATTGTTATTTTCTATGCCGTCTATATCGATTAGATATAATCGTTCATATTGTTCAGATAGCTCATCCATAATTTCGAACGGATCAAGATACTCACCATCCCGTATATAATAGCTTGAGTTATTAGAATTCCATATTCTTCCATTTTTTAATTCTACTAATGGTATGATTTTATCAGATAGAGTCATTGTATCTACGATATCAAATTGTCTATATCTATTTTAGGTTAGTAGTGTATGTGACATCCTCTCCTCAGCCAAGGCATTAGAGTTCTACAGATTTCCACATACCCCCTTGCTTTCAATAAGATCATGTTTAATATAAATCACAATAGTTTTGCATATAGAATAAAAATAAAAATGTTACTTCTATTTATCTACTGAAAATCAGATGTTGATTTTAAATATCATAAAATATTAAAGATTATTTAATATTTTACAACTACATGTCATTTATTGAATCTAGAAGTTAATAAATATTTATACAATGAAACAAACGCAAAACTATTGTTCATTAATTTTGCACTCAAATAACTAAATGTAATATACTAATTATAACTATCTATAATATTCACAATATATAATAGATTATGTAATGTTAAATATCTGTTCAATGTTAACCCAAAATAGTGTTATCCTATTTGATTATTCTGAACTCCCTAACAATATCTTTTGATTCTTCAGGTACCCACTTGATATCAACCGTTTCAACTGTTGCATATGGATGTTCATGCATAAGATAATTTATCAGGTTTACTATATTTTCCTTTTCACCCTGCAAAATAGCATGAACATTACCATTCTCCAGATTTTCAATTATGCCATAGACACCAAGCTGATCCGCTTTTTTCTTTGCGTACGATCTGAAGTTTACACCTTGAACATTGCCTGAAAATATAACCTCTGCTTCATTATGCATAAAACCATCCCATGTCGTAAAAATAATTAACCACGTAGATATATATTAAAATAAAAAAAAAGGTTTGATGTTGGTGTTTAGATTACTCCTCTTATTTTAACCGCGTCTGCTACACGCCCAACAGCTACTATGTACGCCGCCATTCTCGGATCTGTGTTGTATCTCTTCTTCGCTTCCATCACATCATGGAACGCCTTCGTCATCTTCTTGTCCAGTTTCTCGTATACCTCTTCTTCACTCCAGTAATACCCGTTTATGTTCTGTACCCATTCAAAATAGGATACTGTTACTCCTCCTGCATTCGCCAGAAAGTCCGGTATGTCCAGTATATTATTCTTGTTCAGTATCTCATCCGCTTCCGGTGTAGTAGGCCCATTCGCCAGCTCCACTACTATCTTTGCTTTTATCTTGCCTGCATTGTCTTTTCTTATCTGATTCTCTAATGCCGCCGGTATCAATACATCCACTCCAAGCTCCAGTAACTCCTCGTTACTTATGCTCTTCGCTCCTGGATAGTTTACCACCGATCCTGTCTTATTCTTGTGCTCCATTACCTTGCTGTAATTCAATCCGTCCTCACTGTATATTCCCCCTTTCGAATCACTCACTGCCACTACCTTTGATCCAAACATCTCCGTTACCAGTTTGTGCGCATATTGTCCCGCATTGCCAAATCCCTGTATCGCTACTCTCACTTTCTTGAGATCCATGCCCATGCTTTTTGCCGCTTCTCTCAGACAGTACATGCCACCTTTCGCCGTCGCATCTCCTCTGCCCAATGACCCCCCTACACTCAACGGCTTTCCTGTTATCATTCCTGGCTCGTTATGCCCCACTATCACTGAGTACTCATCCATCATCCACGCCATTATCTGCGGCGTTGTGTATACATCCGGGGCAGGTATATCCACTTCAGACCCTATAAACGATCTACCTATTGCTCTCACATACCCTCTTGCCAGCCTCTCAAGTTCGTTGTTGCTCATCTTTTTCGGATCGCATATAACTCCACCTTTAGCACCTCCGTATGGTATATCCACCACTGAGGTCTTCCAGGTCATCCATGCCGCCAGTGCCTTTACTGTATCCAGTGTCTCTTCCGGATGGAATCTTATGCCTCCCTTGGTAGGACCCCTCGCATCGTTGTAATGCACTCTGAATCCTCTGTAAACCTCGGTCTTGCCGTTATCCATCTTTACAGGTATGGATACCTCCAGTATCTGTTTCGGTACTCTTAACAATGCATGAATCTCCTTCTCCAGTTTCATAATTTTTGCAGCTTTATCCAGTTGTTCCTGCGCAATTTTAAATGGATTCAATTCTTCAACCATATATTTCACCTTTTTAGATTGGATAGGACTTCTAAATATTTGAATGTTTTTTTATTTTTCATATTAATATTTACTTATTGATGTTTATACATGCTTGCATTATAAAATAAACACCATATATACCATTAGAGAGGTGATAAGCAAAAATACCAAAGATATTTTATGAAATTTTTTCATACCACTATTTTTTATCTGTTTTAAAGCAATAAGGTTGGCTATGGAGCCAATTACTGTTCCATTTCCGCCAATATTCACAGAATATGCTAGTATTCTGTAATTATGCTGAGAGATTAGCAGAGTTGTTGCCGGTACATTTGATACTACCTGTGAGAGTGCAATACCCCAGAAATATAAATAGGATGGAGATATTTGTGTCTGAAATACAGGTAATGATATTCTGATTGTATTGAAATCTATGAAAATCAGCATGAATGTTAAAATTAGAAATAGATCTATATTCTTTATAATTTTACCTTTTTTGTACATGCCATAGAATAGAGCAATTATGATAAAGTAGACTACAATATACAGCGAATATGTAAATATAAGAATGAAAAAAATAAACATTATTAAAATAGATATATTGAACAGTTTTTTATCTACATTTGCAGGTACATTTATGACTTTATAATATTCTCTATCCACAATTATAAAATAAAAAAGAACCAAAATGATGGTATTCAATATTACAACCGGAGCCATCATGGAAATGAAGTGAATAAAAGAGATGTTGTAATGTTTCCATATAAGCAAATTTTGTGGATTTCCTATTGGAAATAGCATGCTGCCAACATTTGCAGCTATTGCCTGAAGAATTATAATATAATCTATATCTTTTTTAGCTATGTCCCCTATGGATATTACAAAGGGTATTGTTATAAGTAAAGCAATATCGTTTGTTAGAAACATGGAAAAAATAAAGGTTATAAAAATTAAAAAAATTCCTACAACTCTACCATTACCCACTCTGGATATTAATTTATATGCTGATACATTCAGATACTTTGATTCTTTGATCCCCTGAGTCAGAATTATAATAGATGCCAGAATAAGGACTACCTGATATTCAGTATTTTTCAAAAGTAGAACTTTTCTAGGAACAAGAACTAATAAAATTATAAATAGCACTGCAAATATTACAAATAAAAACTCTTTTTGAATATACTTTTTAATAGCTTCCTTATCGAATCGTTCCACAACTTATCATTTATAATCCTGTTTCCAATATTTAAATCTATTTGACGATTGTATCATATGGTTGATAGTATCATTTGGGACTTAACCCTTATATCTGTTGGTTTGTTATAAAGAATGGAAAATGTTTTGAAGTATGCCAATCAGATTAAAGTAGTTAATCATGCCTCAGTTATGATAAATTTTATCAAAATGGTATGCAGGTGGATGAATGGGTAAAATAACATACGCAAAAAAAATGTGTAGTGATAGAGAGGTATTGCAGACCCTTGATCCTGTTATAGCGGAGTGGTTTCATAAAAATTTTAAAAATTTTACACCACCCCAAAGCATGGGTATTAAGTTGATAGCTAACGGTAAAAATGTGTTGATAACTTCACCTACAGGATCCGGCAAAACACTTACTGCATTTCTATACTCCCTGAATAACCTTGTAAAATTAATAAAAAAAGGATTTCTTGAGGACAGAGTATATGTACTGTACATTTCACCTTTAAAGGCACTCAATAATGATATAGAGAGAAATCTAAAAATGCCACTGGAAGAGATCAAGGGAATATTTCCAGATATATCAAAAGTCAGAATAGGAATACGTTCCAGTGATACATCCAATAATGAAAAAGCTAAAATGTTAAGAAAACCACCGCATATTTTGATTACTACCCCCGAAAGTATGGCTATAGCCCTTAATGCACCCAAATTCTCATTAACGCTTGAAAATATAGAAACCATAATAATTGATGAGGTTCATGCCCTTGCAGAGAATAAAAGAGGAACGCATCTTTCTCTGTCCTTGGAAAGACTTACTAGACGGATAAAATCAGAACCTCAACGTATTGGATTATCTGCAACTGTGCATCCCTTAAATGAGGTTGCCTCTTTTGTAGTTGGACTGGATGGAGATGGCACCCCGAGGAATTGCACAATTGTGGATGTAAACTACACAAAAGAACAGGATATAGAGGTAATATCACCTGTAGTGGATTTTATATATACACCAGCAACAGAGGTCAATAGTATGCTTTACGCAACCCTTGATAAATTGATATCATCGCATAAAACAACCCTGATATTTACCAATACACGTAGCGCTACAGAAAGAGTTGTCTTTCATTTAAAAAATATATTCAAAGAAAAATATGCATCTCTTATAGGCGCGCATCACAGCTCACTTTCGAAGGAGGTGCGACTGGAGGTTGAAAATAAGCTTAAGGTTGGCGATCTTAAAGCAGTGGTAACCTCTACCAGCCTGGAGCTGGGAATTGACATAGGATACGTAGATCTTGTAATACTTCTTGGGTCCCCAAAAAGTGTAACGAGGGCAATACAGAGAATTGGAAGAAGCGGACACAGTCTTCATGAGATATCAAAAGGAAGACTCGTTGTAATGGATAGAGATGATCTCATAGAATCAATAGTCCTTGCGAAGAATGCAAGAACGAGAGAGCTGGAAAAAATACATATTCCTAAAGCACCTCTGGATGTTCTTTCGCAACACATTGTAGGTATGTCTCTGGAAAAAAAATGGAATGTAAAAGAGGCTTTTGAAGTCATCAAAAGAAGCTATAGCTACTCTACTGTATCTTACGAAGATTATCTTTCAATTCTAAGATATCTATCAGGTATGTATACCATGCTATCAGACAATCATGTGTACGGAAAGATATGGTTTGACGAGAAAAACGACGAATTTGGCAGGAGAGGTAAAATGACCAGAGCTATATATTATATGAATTCAGGTACGATTCCTGATGAAGTGGCTATGAAGGTGTATAACACAGATACAAAATATATTGGTAAACTTGAAGAAGAATTTGTTGAAAAACTTTTACCAGGAGATGTTTTTGTGCTTGGTGGAACTACATATAAATTCATAAAAACTGCCAATATGAGAGTAATGGCAGAGCATACCCCTACCAGCAGGCCTACAGTTCCTCAATGGTTTTCTGAAATGCTACCTCTTCATTATGATTTAGCCGTGGAAATTTCAAAATTCAGAGAAAGTATGTCAGATATGCTTTATAAAGATAAAGAGGAAATTAAAAAATATTTAATTGCTACATATAAAATAAATGAAATGGTTGCTGATGCTACAATCACATATTTTATGGAACAGGTATCATATTCTGTTGTGCCTGAAGAAGATATGCTGCTGGTTGAGGAGGTATTGGAGGGGGACCTGAACCATTACATATTCCACAGTATGGTAGGCAGAAGAGCAAATGATGCAATATCCAGAACTGCTGCATATATTATAACGTCAAATAATAAATGCAACGTCAGGGTATCTGTTAACGATAACGGATTCATGATAACCTTACCCATAAAACTTAAAATTAATGATATAAAAAAGGTATTCAATACGAATATTGAAGACAATCTTAAGAAGGCACTTGAAAATAGTGAAATTATTAAAAGAAGGTTCAGGCATGCATGTGTAAGAGGATTCCTCATTCTAAAAAGATATAATGGAAATAGCATCAGCGTTCACAGACAGCAGTTCAACTCAGAAATTCTGATAAAATTATTGAAAAAATATATGCCTGACTTTCCAATATTGAAGGAGGCTTATAGAGAGGTTATGGAGGATGCCATGGACATAGATAATGCACGCATATACTGGAATAAAATAAAGAAAAATAAAATAAAAATAAAACTCATAAAAAATTTAGAGGTTCCGTCTCCATTCGGACTGAATGTATACGTGGCAGGTGTATCAGACATAATCCTAATGAATGATAAAAAAGAGTATATTCAGCAGCTTCATAAAAAACTTATTTCCATGATAGATAAAAAGGGATAGAATGAGCCATTCAAAAGATGATGAATATTATATAAAAGATATTAATCTTACAGATAGAATAAAAATAACAGATCAATATGTAGCCATTGTGGACAACGATACAGTAATAGTTGCAGATATTCATTTGGGGTTTGAATCTGTGTTGAATGAATATGGTGTATCCCTGCCACGATTTGAATTACACGAAGTAATGGAAAAATTTACCAAACTGTTAACCGATTACCCGATAAAGAGAATTATTCTGAACGGTGATTTTAAACATGACTTCAGTAAGAATAGTGATTCTGAATGGAATGAGATTACACAGTTTCTAAACCGTATTCTGACCTCAATTGATGAAATTATTCTTGTAAAGGGGAATCACGATAATTTTTTGTCAACAATTGCATACAGAATGGGGGTTACTGTGGTTGATTATTATGATATAGGAAATATAACGGTTTTTCATGGGGACAGGAGTACAGAAAGAGATGAAAGGATTATAATAGGACATGAACACCCATCCATAACATTCAGAGACAGGATCGGTGCAATGTACACTATGCCCATATACCTTTTTTTCAGAAGTTCAGAAATACTTGTGCTGCCTGCCTTTTCTGCATGGACATATGGTTCAGACGTACTTAGATACCCGTTGACATCACCGGTTATTAGAAATAAAAACATTGATGAGGCGGAGGTTTATGGAATATATGAAAATGGTATTGTAGACCTTACCACCATCAAAAACATAAAAAAATTAATACGGTAAGTATGCAAATCAGATTCTTTATTTTTCATTTATAATTTTTTTATGTTCAATATACGTCTTTAATGCATTCCAGCTATCATTCCATAAGTTCCATTTTCTTGGGTCGTGAAGTACGCTCGCCGGATGCAACATAGGAATAACTGTGTATTCCTGATGTCTGATCGGAATACCTATATTTTTAATTAATTTTTCTTTGCTAAATATTGCCAGTGCATGCATACCCAACGTAACTATCAACTTAGGGGATATAATCTCTATTTGTGTATTCAGGTATGATATGCAGTTTTTTTCATAAATCTTCATGTATTTATTTCCAGCTGGCCTGCACTTCAGCACATTAACGATTATAAAATCTTTTTCTGTTAGACCGGTATCAGCAATAGCCTTATCAAGAATCTTACCTGCTCTGCCCACAAATGGAACACCTGTTTCATCTTCATCCTTACCAGGTGCCTCTCCTATGAACATTACAAAGGCCTGCAGGCTACCTCTGTATAAAACTACATTTTTTCGCTCACCAGATATTACACATTTTCTGCAAATTCTTATCATTTCATTCAATGATGACCATTCATTTTCTTTCATTTTATATAAATATATATTATGATGTATTTAATGGAATAGTTGAAAATTTTATAGGCATTTATTACGGACTGTTAAATTGCAACCGGTTGCTGGACACATCATTCCATGCATGGAGCAACCAATATACCAGGTACGTACTACCTGCAACAATGGGGTTTACTATCATTCAATTATTTATTGTGATTGCTCCAACCATTTATCGCAATTACTGGCTGTAGGCAAAAACATTAATATATTGGATTAAACGTGACTTTAATAAAGGAGATGATGTTAAAATGTCTGCTAATATTAAAGTAAAAGTAGTGGATATCAGTAAAAAAAAGCCTTTAGAAGGTGCCAAAGTTACAGTTATAAATCACAGCGCCTGGGATTCTAAGAAAAAGATATATGGTTCTAAAAAAACAGGTTCAGATGGTACGGTTTCATTTGAAAAAATAGATACAGGTGTTTTTGGTGGCGACTTTTATCAATTTAAAGTGGAATATACCATTGATGGTAAAATATTTTCTAAAGATGTTTATAAAAATATTTATTCTAAAATTGATAAAATATCAATTGGATTAGACATTGAACATGAACCTGAAGCAATTGATAAAAAATTAAGTGATCTAGAAGAAAGATTGTATAATAATATGAGTGCCTCCTCAATTATCTCAAGATATCAAGAAGAAAAGGCCATAGAGGATTTAAGAAAAGATCTAGAGAAACTCAAAAAAGAGTTTTATGAATATATGAACAGGCATCTGTAAATCCATATTATGGAGGTTTCTACAGACCCTCACCAACGCATTATTTTACGCCACGTTTTTCATAACAAACAGTTCATTGCATAAGTTTTATAATTATAAAATGCATTAGCTGTATATGGATAAACTATTGCAACAGAGAGTAGATAGAATATTTGATAATATTGAAGATAAGGAAGTAAGTCATATCATAATAAAAAATGGCAATGAGCCATTTGTAGATCAAACGTTTTTTTATCTTACAAAGGTTACTTCTGGAATATTTGAACAATCATACGTTATAGCTGACAGGGATTCTAAAATAACGCTTGTTACATCAATATTGGAAGAAGAGAGCGCCAGGAAAACAGACCTTAATATAGAAATTTATAAAACAAAGAAAGAAAAAAATAAAATTTTAGAATCAGTAATAAAGAATACTAAAAAAATAGGATTTAACAGTACAGAAATTGATGTTGAATCATATATGGATCTAAAAAAACAATTCAGAGGAACAAAATTTGTAAACATTTCTGACGCAATAAAAAATGCAAGAATGGTAAAGGACAAAGAAGAGATCTCTAATATAGAGAAAGCTGCAAAAATGGCTTCCCTAACTTTTAAAGATATAAAAAATAGTATTAGTGAGGATAAAAATGCAAATGAATCAAGCCTATCTGCGTTAATAACTTACTCCATGATGAAAAACGGAGCTTCAGGTCCATCTTTTGATACCATATGTGCAATGGGGAAAAATAGTGCAGAGCCACACTATACACCCCATCATAATAAATTAAAAAAAGGAGATTTAATTTTATGTGATTATGGAGCCAAATATAACCATTACTGCTCAGATATAACGAGAACCTTTGCTTTTCATGCAGATAGAAAGATGGAAGAGATTTATGAAATAGTTCTGAATGCACAGAAGGAGGCAATAAAACATATAAAAAATGGAGTAAAATCTTCTGATATTCATAGAATAGCATCTGATATAATAGATAAAAGCATTTATAAAGGCAGATTCATACATGGATTGGGCCATTCATTGGGTTTATCTGTACATGATGGATTTGGAGTTGGCCCTTCGTCAAAAATAGTCCTAGAAGAAAATATGGTTATTACTGTTGAACCAGGCATATACGTACCAGGCATTGGTGGGGTTAGAATTGAAGATGACGTAGTCGTAACAAAAAATGGATGTAGAATCATAACAGATGCACCAAAAAATTGGAAAGATATATCAATAACATAGTTATTTGTTAATTAAAATAACAAGTTCAATACAAAAGTGTATATAAATCAAATAATATATTATAATGAGATAGCATTACATTAAATAACATTATTAAAGGTGGTTGATTGAATGGTTGTAAATGTACCCAAGATTAAGACATATATTGATTCTCTTGACGAAAAATTATATGGTGGAATTCCTGTAAATAATATTGTTTTGGTATCTGGTGAAGCAGGAACAATGAAGTCTACCCTTGTATTTTATGCGTTATATCAAAACGCCATTAAATCAAATATAAACAGTGTATACATAACACTCGAACAAGGAAGAGACAGCCTTCTTCAGCATATGGGTGAGATTGGCTTGGAATATTCAGATGTCAAGGATAAGGTAAGCATAATAGATCTTGCAATGATAAGAAGAAATCTTGAAAATATGGGTCAACAGACATGGATACAGATCTTTAAGATGTACGCACAGAATCTCAAAGAATCCCTGGGTTATAAAATTTTAGCCATTGATTCATTGAATGTATTAGAACTTATAGCAGAATTTCAGAACCTAAGAAATGAATTGTTTCATTTTTTTGAATGGCTAAGATCTTTGGATTGTACAGTTTTTATAATTTCAGAAATTCATGCTACGGGTTCTAAGTACGGAACAGACGGAGAGGAATTTTTGGCAGATGGTCTGCTACACCTTATGATGGAAAATGTAGACGGAATAAATATACAGAGAAGGATCAGAATTGTTAAAATGAGGTCTTCAAATCACAGCCCACATTATTATTCACTTATATTTGAAAACGGTAAATTTGATCTCGTAAGAGCGATAAATGAGTGAATTGTTGAACTATGCCTTATTTTCATTATGAAACGCCTGTATGCCATAGTTTTAGAGATTCTTTTCTGATTGCTATTTCAATAATTAAGCTACGCTTCTGGAATGGGTAAAATACCAATAAGGCAGGAAAGATGTGTTGTGATACTACCAGACATACACCCAACTAACGCATACACTAACGTAACCATTAAATAGTGATAATAAATGTGTAATATGCTTTCATAAGAGGTTAAAAAATGTCACCTACAGGTATTTATTCAGGTAGAAAATTAGAAAAAACATCCCAGAAAAGAAGGTGGAGTAGCAGATACTATAAAAGGCGTGTACTGCATTTAAAAGATAAATCAGATCCTTTGGAGGGTGCTCCACAGGCGCGTGGAATAGTTATTGAAAAAGTCGGAATAGAGGCAAAACAGCCAAACTCTGCAATACGTAAATGTGTTAAGGTTCAGCTTATTAAGAATGGAAGGCAGATTACTGCATTTGCAGTTGGTGATGGTGCTATTAATTTCATTGATGAACATGATGAGGTTGTTGTTGAAGGAATAGGGGGCAGGATGGGAAGATCATACGGTGATATTCCAGGTGTTAGATATAAAGTAATAAAAGTAAATAACATATCATTAAGAGAACTTGTTAAAGGTAGAAAAGAGAAACCGGTGAGGTAATTAATATGAGTGTAGATAAAGAAGAGCATAAGCAGGTTGTTGATGTGGTGGAATCACCACAACAATTTCTTCTTTTTGGAAAATATTCCTATACGGATGTAGTTATTCCAGAAGAGGGTATGAAGCGTTATATCAATATTGCACCTATGTTTGTAATAGATACTGCAGGAATATATGCAAACAGGCCATTTGGTAAGGTAAATGTTCCTATTGTAGAAAGGCTGATAAACATACTTATGAAAAGTGGAAAATATACTGGTAAAAAGAGTAAAGCGTACAATACTGTAAGAAAGGCTTTTGATATAATTCATGAAAGGACGCATGCAAATCCATTACAGGTTCTTGTGAATGCAATTTCAATGTCATCTCCCAGAGAGGAAATTACCAGATTGCAATATGGTGGAATATCTGTTCCTAAGGCTGTTGATTCATCTGTATACAGAAGGATTAGCGTATCTTTAAGAAATATAGTAAAAGGTGCAATAGAAGCACCAAAAAATAGAACTACAGATATTTCAAAAGCTCTTGCTAACGAGATTGTACTTGCCTCTAAAGGTGACGTAAACTCTTATGCAGTGAGTAAGAAGGCAGAGATAGAACGAATAGCATCATCTGCTAGATAAATAAGGATGTTATGAATATTTTAATAATGAGGAGATAGGTATGGGTCACTTAAGAGAAGAGCTTGTTAAAAAAATTCCATCAATGATGCGTAAAAAAGAGAATATAAGGAATATAGGAATAGTAGCACATATTCATCATGGAAAGACAACGTTGAGCGATAATCTGTTGGCAGCTGCAGGTATGATTTCGGAGGAAAAAGCTGGAAAGCAGTTATATCTTAATTATGACGAACAGGAACAGGAAAGAAAACTTACAATAAATAATGCAGCAGTATCCATTGTTCATGGATATGAAGGAAAGGAATATTTAATAAATCTCATAGATACACCGGGACATGTAGATTTTGGTGGCGATGTAACGAGAGCTATGAGAGTTGTGGATGGCGCTATTGTTCTGGTATGTGCCGTTGAAGGTGTGATGGCTCAAACTGAAACAGTTCTCAGGCAGGCACTGAAAGAAAAGGTTAAACCTGTTCTTTTTATAAATAAGGTGGATAGAGCTATCAATGAATTGAAGCTCACCTCCAAGATGATGCAGGAAAGGTTCGTCAGTATTATAGAAGAGGTTAATCAGTTGATTTATAAAATGGCTCCACCTGAATTTAGGAATAAATGGTATGTAAGGGTAGAGGACGGAAGCGTTGCATTTGGTTCTGCATATCAGAACTGGGCAATTTCATGGCCGTATATGAAAAAAACCAATATATCATTCAAAGATATTTACGAATTGTCTGTAAGTGGGAATTCAAAGGATATATCAAATAAGGCCAAAATAAATGATGTTGTATTTGATATGGTTGTTAAACACCTGCCAGATCCCATCGATGCACAGAAATACAGAACGCCAAACATATGGCACGGTGATATCAACAGTAAGATAGGCAAAGATATGTTAACCACCAATGTTGACGGAGATACAGCATTTATGGTAACAGATATAACAATAGATCCAAACGCAGGTGAAATTGCAACCGGTAGATTATTCAGTGGAAAATTAAAAAAAGGATTGGAGCTCTATATAGCAGGTACGAAAATTAAGGAAAAAGTTCAGCAGGTAAATCTATTCATGGGTCCTGAAAGGCTTATGGTGGAGGAGGTAACTGCAGGAAATGTTGCAGCAATAATAGGATTTGAGAACGCAATTGTTGGCGTAACTCTCACCACAAACCCTGAAATGGAACCTTTTGAAGAGATTGTTCATGTATCAGAACCAGTCGTAACTATTGCTATAGAACCTAAAAACACACAGGATCTCCCTAAACTTATAGACACCATGAAAAAGGTAGCTAAGGAAGATGCCTCTCTGAGGGTGGAGATAAATAACGAGACAGGCGAGCATCTCCTTTCAGGAATGGGTGAGTTGCACCTTGAGATTACTGTATACAGAATAATAAATGATCACAAGGTCCCCATAGAGGTTTCAAAACCTATTGTAGTTTATAGAGAATCAGTTTTAAAGGAGGGTGGACCTTTTGAAGGTAAATCACCAAATAAACACAACAGGTTCTACCTGGAAGTCTCTCCGTTGGATGAAAAGGTAGTAAAATTGATAAAAGATGGTGAAATACCGCATGGAAGAAAATTCAAAGATATAAAGCAGATCATTAATAAGCTTGTAGAGGCTGGAATGGAGAGAGATGAAGCAAAAGGTATACAGGCAGTATACGGAGACAACATGTTTATAGACTATACAAAGGGTATTCAGAACCTTAATGAAACAATGGAACTGTGTCTAGATGCTTTTGACGAGGTTATGGCCAAAGGGCCTCTAGCTTCAGAAAAGATAAGTAAAGTTAAGGTTAAACTTGTTGACGCAAAGTTACATGAAGACAGTATACACAGAGGACCTGCTCAGGTTATACCAGCTGTCAGGAATTCAATATATGGTGCACTGTGTCAGGGTAAAAGGATACTGCTGGAGCCACTGCAAAAGGTTATTGTGAACACCTCCCAGGATCTGCTGAGTTCAGTTACCAGAGAATTACAAAAAAGAAGGGGAGAAATACTTGATTTATCTACAGTAGGGGATTATACCACTATAACCGCAAAGGTACCTGTTGCTGAAATGTTCGGTTTCTCGGATGCAATAAGAAGTGCTACTGCTGGAAAGGTTATGTGGAATACTGAAAATATGGGGTTTGAGAAGGTTCCTGCAGAATTATTAAATACCAAAGTAGCTGAAATAAGAACGAGAAAAGGATTGAAACCAGAACCTTATGACGAAGCTTATTACTCAAGCTAAACCTTTTACTTTTTCTAACCTAACCTTAACTCTTATTTTTAGAAAAGCTTATTTTGTAATTTGCAATATTTGTAGATTACAGTAAATAAAATTTATTAAATGATTTACTGTTCGGTCAAATACAAAAAGTTAATATGTTTGATTGACAATAAATTAAATATATGTTTAGATTCAATAAAATTATTTATATTCTATTATTATATATATCCATAGCGTCGTTTATTTCAGTAATAAATGCATCTGCTGTGTCTGCCAGCAGTTCACATTCTGTTGTTATTATAAATTTTGATTATGGAGTGGATCCAGGCGCTGTAAATTATTTTCACCAGACGTTATCATATGCTGTTCAGAATAATGATCCTGTCATCATAATTATGAATACACCGGGAGGATACCTCTCCAGTGCCTTCAGTATTGTGAATTCAATTCAGAATGCAGAATCCACTATTAATGTCATAACCTATATACCACCTGGTGATATGGGTGCATCAGCAGGTTCCTTTATTGCTATGGCTAGCAACTACATATATATGGGTAACGGTAGTTTTATAGGGCCATCACAGCCATATATAATAGGTGGTTCTTCCGGTGAGAATCAACATGTGATAAATGCCGCTGCCTCTTATATGAAATCACTTGCTTTAGAACATCACAGAAATGTGTCAGCCGTTGCCACCATGGTGTATAACAATACAGCCTATACTGATGTGGAGGCATATAATCTATCAGTTATAAATGGAATAAGCAACAGTCTGAACGATGTTCTAGCAAAATCAGGATATTCAAATTATGCCTTAATACAGTATACAGAAAATGTATATCAGCAATTTGAATCCTTTATATCAAATTCAATAATATCAGGATTTTTCATACTGATTGGTTCTATTGCAATAATGCTTGATATCTATCACGGTTCAATATACCTTACAGTGGTAGGAGTTATTGCACTGGCAATAGGTTTCTGGGGTTCTCAGTTAATTAATGGTAGTGTTGTGGGACTTCTTTTGATAATAATCGGAGTGGCATTGATATTTGTAGAGGTTAAACTGGGTCATGGAGCTGCCATGGCAGCCGGGGTGGGGATGGTAATAACGGGCAGTATTATAACGGTATATGGAATAACGTATTCCAGCAGGATATATTTTCCATTTATGAATATTGGAAGCTATATCATTATAGTTCTGGAGGCTACTGTAATACCTATCGGTGCTTTATACCTAATAAAATTACGGGAAGTTGCCATGAAAAAACCAAAATTAATTGGTCCTGATATAGTAAAAGGAAAGACTGGAACAGCTATGACGGATATAGAGGTGTTAAAAGAGGGTGTAGTGAACGTTATGGCGGAGGACTGGAGCGCCATATCAGATAGCCCGATTAAGAAGGGTGAACATGTAAAGGTTGTAGAATATGTGGATGGAAAGGTCAGGGTTAAGAAGATTTAATTTTTCTAACTACCATTGTCACCTTATCATCCATAACAGATATAACCTCTACCTTATCATTTACCTGCATATCCTCATTTGATGTAAAGGACCATTCTTCATGCTGAATACGTACTGTACCCTTTAGTCCTGCAGATGCTGGCGTGATAACAATACCGGATTCGCCTATCATGGTATTCGTATTAAAATATATTTTATCTATCTTTTTTATAATTGTGAATCTGAATCCTACGAAAAGAATAACCGCAATTATGAGAAACAGTACAGATAAGAAAAGATAGGAGGAATGCACCTCACCTGTGGAGAAATAGAGGTATATGAGGTAAATTGCAAATATTAGTATTAACAGGAGAATTATGAAGGTTCTGTAACCATATCTATCTATAATGGTTAACTCTTTCCTATTTTTCGTTGTCATTGTAAACCTTTTTAAGCGTTTCGGTAAATGGCCTTATTATTTCCGTAAATTCCATAGGGAATATAAATTTTGTAGATTCTGATGAACCAAGTGCTTTTAACATTTCCAGATATTGCAGGGACAGTGTTTTACTATCAATAGTCTTGGCTACATTGAATACAGTACTAAGTGCAAGTGAATACCCTTCTGCTCTGAGTATGGCCGCCTGCCTGTCTCCTTCTGCTCTGAGTATGTTAGATTGTTTGTCACCTTCTGCCACGGTTATAGTTGCTGATTTCTTACCTTCAGATTCTGTAACTACAGCTCTTCTAGTCCTCTCAGCAGCCATCTGAAGAATCATTGCATCAGATACATTTTTTGGCGGAAGGATTTCTCTTATTTCTACGTTTGTTACCTTTACGCCCCATCTGATGGTTATTTCATCAAGTTTTACCCTTAAAATTGAATTTATATTTTCACGTTTAGATAATACTTCATCAAGGTTTATATCTCCTATTACTGCTCTAAGCGTGGTTGTTGCAATACCGGTGGCGGCGCCCTCAAAATTATTTATTTTTATAACTGAGTCTGCTGAATTTATCACTTTAAAATAAATCATAAAATCTATATCTACAGGTGCATTATCTCTGGTAATGCATGTCTGGTGAGGTATTGTAAGAAATCGTTCTCTTAGATCAACCATTACCGGTTGGTCAACTATAGGATATATAAAGACAATACCAGGTCCTTTTTCGGCAAGTGCTCTTCCAAATCTGAAAACAACAATTCTCTGATACTCTCTCACAATTCTTATAGCATATAATAGAAATACTATGAATATTATAGCTATAAAAATTATTAATACCGTCTCTCCAACACTATTCATGAATTCCTATAATGAATAACGATTATATAAATTAGATAGATCGTTTATGTTGTTTAGCAGGTAAATCACGAATAAATATTATATAGCAAAACAGGCAAAACAGACAGTTAAATATCATAAATATTACAAAATGGAGGGTGAGTGATAAATGAAAGAGCTTATTGTAATTTCAGATTTTGATAAAATCATTGCTGAAGAGGATGTAGCCTCCTTGCTTTTTGAAGGATTTGAATGTTTAATACACAAAGAGTTTAATAAGATCAGGTATGCAGGAGTATTGGATTATAAAGATACACTGACAGCCTGTGTTAAGTACATTAAGGCAACTCCAAAGGAATTAAATGAGTTCGCATTATCACACATGACCGCTAGAGAAGGTCTCAGGCAATTCAAGAATTTATGTAACGAATATGAAGTTTCCGTCTAAACCCTTTTCCAAAGCAGATTTTATTGAACAACTAAAAAATAAATTCACTGGAAAAAGCGTTGTGTTTATAGGAAGTGATTGCCCGCAGGATATAGATGCCGCTTTATGCTCATATATGATTTTTGCGAAAGGAAAGTTATCAAGAATTATGCAGGAACGTAAATTACCCTTTTATTACTTTGAAAATTTCTACGATATAGAGAATAGACTGAGAGAGTTAGTTGATTAATTTATATGTTTTAATAAAATATAAATTTTACCTTAAAAAATTATATTCGTATAAAGTTACCGTTTTTATTGACTGTATTTTATGTTTTTTGAAATTATCTGCATTCAGATCGTCTAGATAATATTGAATATGTTTCAGGTTGGCCATCAGTTTTATGTACTAACAATATGCATAGTATATATAATTTATTTGTTTTTATAAGATGTAATAAATTTTATCTAATGGTCATATAACCATTTTTATTTTATCATTAACAAACATATAAATAGTAAATCAACCCATTTACTATCACAGGTATCAAACTATGATTGCAGGAAAAAGTTTTTTGAGACGGAGAAGAGGTGTAACGCCTGTTATAGCTACGATACTGCTTGTAGCCATGACCGTTGTACTCGTTGCAATATTGACTGTATTTGTTTTTAACGTCGTAAAAATGCCTAACTCAAATAATTCAGATCGTATATATTTTGGTGTTTCCGGGCCACCGACAACATCGTTTCCTAATCAGTCAGGGCTATGGGAATGGATACCAGTTATAGCAACTTCGACCAGCATCCCCGTTGGAGATCTAGGATTCTCTATAATAAATTCTGCAGGTGAATCAATATTGAGCGCAATACCTGGCATACGCATTGCGGTTGATGCCTTCAATGGATCAAGTCAATACGGTACAAATCCAACTGCTACTGGCGGTTCTGGACACATTGGCTATTTTTCTATTTCGTGGTGGTCACCACCACCAGGACAGTGGTATTATTATCCACCTTACGGTAACCCTTCAACAATCCTTCCAGCAGGTGCATATCTAGGAATACATGTGTTTTTAAAAGGGGGTGTAATACCTCCAATAAATATATTGAATGGTTATGATCTCATAGTCTATGGGATAGGGGCATATACAGTATCTGGAAGTGCTACACTTACAGGATAATATCGGATGATAACGTACTTTATTCGTGAACTACTCCATGCTAAAGCATCGGAGTATTATAGCTTCCCCCATACCCCTAACAATCTATAAATAAATTTATGAAAGATTTATAAATAGGAATGAAATATGGAATAGGAATGAAAGAGATCGTTATAATTTCAGATTTTGATGGTACCATTGTAGAGGAGCAGGTAGATTTCATACTTTTTGAAAAGTTTGGAAGTTCGGTATGGAAAGAATTTGAAAACATGAGGATTACAGGAATATTGAGCTATGAAGACGCAATGACTGGTTCTGTCATGTCTATCAATGCTACACTGAAGGAATTGAACAGTTTTGCGTTATCACATATGACGGCAAGAGACGGTGTTGAAAAATTCAAAATTTTTTGTGACGAACATGATATACCTTTTTTTATTGCAAGTGCTGGTCTTGATTTTTATATAAAATTATTTTTGGAAAAGATGAAATGGAAGAATGTAGAAACGTATTCTCCATCTATTACATATAACGGACACAATTATAGCATAAGGTTTCCATCAATACCTTTTTCTAAAGCAAATTTTGTTGAAACATTAAAAAATAAATTTTCTGGTAAAACTATTGTGTTTATAGGAGATGGTTCACTTGATATAGACGCCGCTTTATGTTCTGACATAACATTTGCAAGAAGAAAGTTATCAGAAATGATGCAGGAACGTAAATTGCCATTTTATTCCTTTGAAACCTTCCATGAAGTAAAGGATAAAATAATGGAGATCGTTAATTAAACTGCATATTTTAATGATAATAAATGAATGCATACTTCATTTATGCATATTTCTTTTTGCAAAATCCAGAAGTAATGTTGTCGCCAATGTTGACGGTTCGGTAACTATTACTTTACCGTTGCATATAGATGCGATGTTTTTTGCAGCCTGAAGGTATCTTTTGTCATCTGATTTTAAAAGTACAATGGTAACTGAAAGATCCTTTAACCTGCTTAGCAATTTTGTAGCCTGTACAGCATATTCCATGCTCATTTTGAAATCACCGGCTTTCACGCTACCAGATGATGTTGTATATGCTTCAGGCAATCCATCAGTTATCATGTACAGGTCCCTCTTAACATTTCCCTTTTTAAATAATTTATATGCTGTGAGTATTGCTTCACCTGTATTGGTAAACTCACCAGCCTTAACCTCCCACATCTGATAGAAATCCATTATCTTAACATTTGAATCAAATGCTATTACGTCTACTGTTGCCTGAGAATCATGTTTTTTAATGGCTACATAGAGAGAGGTTAACGCTCTTTTGGCGGCATAAACCTTATCATTTTCATCCATGCTACCGCTTTTGTCAAATAGTAATATGGAATGCCGGTTCATTTCACCTATCTCGTTATATATATATGCCAAATCCACGTCTATTGTTGAATATTTGTGTATCTTACTTTCTATCAAAGAATCTACAATATCCAGTTTTGCAATTTCATCCCTGTCGCGAAGTCTTCTTTTATCATAAATACCTGTTTGTATTCCATGACTATACAATGAATACCTGTAACTTTCCGGAATTTTTTTTATTTCCTCTTCAAATATCAATTCACCTAGTCTATCTATAAAAGCCGCTGTAACCTCCATTTTCTCATTTGTACCTTTAAGATAGCCTAGCGTTTTGAGCTCATATGCTGATGCAGATACAACCCCTTTATCAATATCTTTGGTCATTTTATCCTCAGCCTTTTTTTGCTCCATTTCCTGCATGGACTTTACTTCATCCTTTTTTTTGTCTGTTTCCAGCCCCAATTCCTTCTCTTTTTTACTTAGTCTATCAGATCTTTTTTTCAATATTTTTTTGATTTTCAGGTTGAATTCAGTTTTATTGATGTTTTCAAATCTATTATGAATATAATCTTCAACCTCTTTTTTATATTCTTCTGGATTTTTTATACGTTTATCCTCCAAACTCACTTTTGAAATGTTTTTACTCTCAGCCATATCTGTTAAAATTTGATTGCCTATGGGACTACCAGAAACAGCAATTTGAATAACTTTTGAGGTAGAAAGCCCCAATGTATCCAGTATTGCAATACTTTCCCTTTTAGCCTCTTTTTTTGGTGATTTTTTAAATATGCCTTTAAACAATTTTTTAAAATACGATATCATGGCTTTTAGTAATTCAATAAATCTAGTCAAATAACTTTTATTTTTATTGATACCTTTATTTTCAGCCATCAACAGGCCAAGCAGAGCTTCTTCATTATCAAAAAAGGATTTAACGTTGCCCAGAACAAAATTACTTTCCAGTAGTGTATCTATACTCTCCTTTTCTGTTTTTATAATTTTTATATTTTCGCCGTATTCCCTTTTTATCTTTTCTAAATTTTCGTCGTATTTTCTGTTCAGTATGGATACCCTGCTTTCAATCTCTTTTTTCAATCTATCTCTGATTGATTTTATGCTTTCTCTGATATAGCTATCATTTTTTTCAAGTTCCTTTATAGTGTCGGATAAAGATCCGATACCCTCTTTTCCTATTTTTTTAATGATGTACTCTATACCCTTTTCATCAAGGATGTGAGCAGTTGCAGGTAGTTCAATATTATCACAATCAGGAAGATATTGTTCTGGTGAACTCATGCCTTTTTATCACTCTCATTACATTTTTTGTCAGGCATGTTAATGATGAAACCAGAGATCCATAAACCATAAGTAATTGGGTCTACCTCTTTTTCATCATCCATTTTAACAAGATAATTTGCAAAGGATGTGAAGTTTTTAAATGTTCCTGTATTCCCATTTTTAAGTTCATTCTGTAATTTTTTATCTTCCAATAACCTTCTTATTTCTGCAAATAGCTCTTCACTTTTCCTTTTATCATTTTTTAATTCATTTCTGTAGTATGTACACCATATAAGAAGAGTGGTATAATTTACGAACTTATCAAAATATTTATCCAAATAAGAGGTAACAATATCAATATTCTCTTTATAACTTAATCCAGACCTGGCTCTAACTCTACCCCTCATCGAGTCTAAAACACCTTTTTTTAGTTCATTAACAGATGGTAAATAGCTACCATTATAAACAATACTATATGATATTGAACGATCTATTATATCTATAATTGTTCTGTTTGATCCAACTTCTGCAAGATCTGGATGATCCATATAGTTCTTTCTCCACTCTTCTATAAGACGTGATGAAATCTCTTTAATTATAAGTGGAGCCCTTCTTATTCTTCTTTTTTTTATATTAACATCTACAATTCTGATGTTACTTTCATGTAAGGATGGAAAATTCATATATATACTTGTTAACCTGTCATTGAGAGGTTCATTGATATTATCCAAATCTTCCATGTTTGAGGTTGTTATTGCAAAAAACATTGATGGAAATGTTTCACGTGATTTAGACGGTGTTACAATACCCTCTTCTAATGCCTGTAGTAATACATTTTGTGTTCCATACGGTAATTTTCCTATTTCATCTATAACCAGTATACCTCTATTGGCCTGTAAAAGCTTTCCTGGCTCAATAACCAGCGGACTTAATGGGTCCCCAATTCTTTCAAGCATATGTAAATTGATACTACCAGTGAGGTGATCTGGAAAAACTTCAGAACTCCCCTGAATTCTTGCAAACCCCATACCCTCATGCAAAAGAATTTTTTTAACAGGTACAGATTCAGGATCAACTAAGTCTGGATGAAATTCGCTGTATTCCTTTGCATAATTATGTTTGCAGAATGGACATGGCGGTGAGATCTCCCAGTATTTTTCATCTACAAGACTCATGGGATTGTCTAGGACAGGACAATCGCCAACAACATACACCTCCTTTGGATATAGGTGCCAGATTGATTTTGCAAGAGATGTTTTGCCAGATCCGGGAGGACCAAATACCAGAATATGTGTACCCGATAATATGGAGGTGACAACACTTTCCAGAGTATCTAAATCCATAACAATATCCGGAAATAGATTGGCCATTGCTTCAGCTCTATCAAATCCCTTTTCCCTGAAAATGGATAATTTCATGCCTACGCTACTTATCAACTCCTCCACAGGGGTTTTTGCTTCATATCCCTGATCCACAAGCATCTGTGCATTAAATTTATCTTCCTGATGTTTTCCTTTTGATGACGATAAAATAGACATATTACTCACATAGCAAACATATCAACATAGTTAATCAATATTTCGTATTTGTTTTAGCTCTTCCTACCCATAACCTGCGCAGTTCTTTTCGTAATACTTTACCTAACCCTATATTGCATTCCAATGTTGAGATCCTTTAACTTAGGAATATGATTAGTAACTTATGCAGTTAAGTACTAGTTTGATCATAATAACAACGTAGATTCAAGTCCATAATTCCTATTTATCTATGACTCTCAAATGCCTTTCAATTTCCTGTTTAGGAATGCTTGCCCGCAAAGTGGATTAATTTTGCCATTCTACCTTCTGTAAATGCACTTTTATTAGGATATTGAATTCCAAATACATCTAACTTTTCTTCTACAGGCTGTAAAATAATGATTTGAAAGTAGTAATTGATAACAATATAACGCTATCATTAAAAATAAGTGCTAAAGATAGACACGTAGTTTATATTGAAATAAGCAAACAAGAATCTGTTGTCGAAAAAAATGTAACTCTAAAATTAGATCGTCCTGAATATTTCCTACCTATTAAACATCTTTTGGGTACGAATTTAGATGAGGCTGGCTCTGAGAAGGTTAAAGCAATATTTAACGGACAAAGGACAAGAGATATATATGATCTTTACTACTACCTCATTAAAAATAAAAATATAAAATTAAGTTACAAATTGATAAATAAAAAATTTGAATATTATAATTATAAAATGTAGTTTTCAAAGAGTAAATTTAGTCATGAATCAGAAAGCAGAGAGAATTACTACTGTATAGAATTAGACAAAATTCTATTTGAAGATTTGCCCAGTTATGATGAATTATAAAATGTTCTCAATAATTGGGTAAACTCGATTAACAATAATCGTGATTTTTCAAAATTCTAGGAATTATTTTGTACCTTTAGAGGCACATGGGTAAGAAAACCACCGGAAATACCTTAAATGTTATTGCAGGCAAGTTAAACCCGAGTTCGGACATTAACCAAAAAATACTTCTTACTGGCATACGTAATAACTTGTAGTATTAATTAAAATTAATTCGGAACTAAAGCGTATATCTTAAGTATTTTAACAATCTCCTTTTCTTCCACTCCCATGTTCTCCTGTATGATTTTATCATCAGTACCTAAACATATATTCATGACAACATTTGGCTTTTCATTGACACGTTCACTTTTTCCGGGGTAGTAATGAACAGTATCACTTAGTTTTTTCAAATCACAAATAAAAGTCATGGATAAGTAATAGTAATACCACCATAAATAATTCATTATGGAGTAATGCATAGTGAAAATGATTATCAAAAAGGTAATACTATAAACGCTCACGTTCAATCTACTAGGAATTTATTTTACCATGTCCAAACTCAGGTTAAATCAACATTTGTAATAGGATACGAATAAAAATTTTAACCACGTATAATAAACATTAGCATGTAACGTAACAAAATACACTTATATTAGTTAAGCTATTCTAGTAATTGTAAGGTGCGATATTAAATGTATGATAGTTATCATCATGTTACCACTCTAAGTAAATTATATTCCTTTATCAAATATAGGATTTTATTGTACAGAGGAGCAAGGTAGATGCATAAAGGATAGCAATCTATATTTTATTTCGTGCATAGAGGTTACAAAAGGTGAAAATATGAATCAATTGGATTCAACAACTACAAAATATTTGATACATGCAAAGATTGCAGCAGATGGTGTGATAGATAAGCCAGATGTTGTAGGAGCTATTTTCGGGCAGACTGAAGGACTTCTTGGTGATGAGTTAGATCTCAGAGACCTGCAAAAAAGTGGAAGAATAGGAAGGATAGAGGTAGAGATAAACTCAAAAAAAGGTAAATCAGAGGGTACGGCAACTATACCATCTAGCCTTGATCAGGTAGAGACAGCTATACTTGCGTCATCTCTGGAAACGATAGATAGAATAGGACCATGCAGGTCTACAATAGAGATCATTAACGTAGAGGATGTAAGGTTATCCAAAAGGGCAAAGGTTATAGAAAAAGCCAAAATACTGCTCAATAAGCTCATAGAAGATAGTAAGAATATAAGTTCAGATATCATGGAGGCTGTAAGAGGTTCCATACAGGTAGATGAAATAAAAAGCTATGGCAAAGAGAAATTACCGGCAGGACCAAATGTAGATGGAAGTGATGCTATAATAGTTGTAGAAGGAAGGTCGGATATCATTAACCTGCTTAAATCTGGAATAAAAAACACAATCGCTGTTGAGGGAACAAATATTCCGGATACCATAAAGAACCTTTCAAAATCAAAAACTGTAACCGTGTTTGTGGATGGTGACAGAGGTGGAGAACTAATTCTTAGAGAATTATTACAGGTTGCAGAGATAGATTATGTAGCCAGAGCACCCATGGGACAGGAAGTGGAAGAACTTTCTCAAAAACAGATTATGAAATGTTTAAGAAATAAGATATCTCTGGAGCAATATCTGGAATTATATCATCCCGGTGAAGAGTCATCCAGTGCCAATAATCGTAGTGATAACAAAGAGAATTACGATAATAACATAAACAATCATCATGGAAATAGCAACAGCCGTCACGAAGCAATAAGCGATAGTGACGAACATGGTTCTTCAGGCACGACTACCGTAGAACATGAAGGTTTTGCGTCCCAATCAACACACAGCAATATGCCATCCCAAAAAACGATTAATAATCTATCAAAAGCACAGACTTTACCTCCAGTCACAGTAAAGGTATCTTCCCATGATAATATAAAACCTGCCTTGTCATCACAGTTCGATAAATATAGGAAGTTTATGATTGACATAAAAGATAAACATAAGGCAAGGTTTCTTGATTCATTAGATAATGTGATTAAGGAGATAGATGTTAAAGACCTTATGAGTACCATAACTAATGAGAATGCAGCAATTATCACAGTAATCTTTGATGGGATTATAACTCAGAACTTACTGGACATATCAGAATCAAAAGGAATAAAAACCATTGTAGGCAGAACTAATTCCAGTATAACAAGGATACCTGAAACAATGAAATTAATATATATGAAAGATCTGGGATTATGAAAACGCTTAATGCAAAAAAAGGATTTACAATAGATGAAATTGAAACAAGCGAGGATATTGCTATTCCGAAGGATCCGCTGGATAGAATAATAGGACAGGATGAAGCTGTAGAAACAGCCAGAATTGCTGCCTATCAGAGAAGACATCTCCTCCTTTTTGGACCACCTGGAATTGGAAAATCCATGACTGCTCAGGCAATATCATTTCATATACAGGCACCGGAACACGAAATAAGAGTTGTGGATAATCCTGAATCACATGAAAGACCCTTTATAGAGGTTTTAACAAAAGAGCAGGTTTTCCTTGAACATGAATCGAAGCTTGCTATGGATGGGGACCTTATAGATCCAGAGAATGCACCTGCCGATATTGCTGAAAAGCTCGGATATAGATGTAGTAAATGTGGCATGTATTCCAGTTATACAGAGGTTGAATGTCCCTCATGCGGTACAATAAAGGGTGGAGCAGGTAAGATTCCAGAAGGGCCATTTAAAGACATACTGGGCGGGCTAGGTGGATTACTTGAAGTTACTATGAATCGTGCCGTTGGAAATGAATCTATAAAAGCAACTAGGATCGTAAACGGTTCGGAAGAGATCGTTGCCTATGAAAAAGCGGGGGATAAGATAAAGATACTGAATCAAAGGGCTCTTGAAAAGAGAAGAGAACATGCTAAAAAAAGGCCCAGTAAAGTACTTGTTCCAATAAACAGATCACCGTTTGTTATTGCCACAGGAGCAAGTGAAACAGAACTTCTGGGAGATGTTAGACATGATCCATATGGTGGACATCCCACTCTTGGTCAATTACCATTTGAACGGGTAGTGGCCGGTGTGATTCACGACTCTCATGAAGGTGTTCTTTTCATAGACGAGATACCCCAACTAGGCATTCTACAACGATATATTTTGACAGCTATGCAGGAAAAAAAGTTTCCCATATCAGGTAGGAATCCTCAGAGCTCAGGCGCCAGCGTAAGGGTAGATGCTGTACCATGTGATTTTATTTTTGTTGGTTCTGCCAATATAGAAGATCTGCAGTACATATTACCTCCATTACGATCAAGAATACTCGGTAACGGATACGAAGTTCTTCTCTCAACTACAATGGAGGATAATGAAAGAAATGTATCAAAGCTAGCGCAGTTCATTGCACAGGAAATTGCCAATGACGGAAAGATTCCACATGCATCTAGAGAGGCAATATATGCCCTAATTGATGAAGCTAGAAGAAGAGCCAAATATTACGACGAAAAACCAAATAGATTAACGCTGAGATTGAGAGAACTGGGAGGGGTAATAAGAGTAGCAGGAGATATGGCAAAGATAAATCACAAGCCACTTATTGAGGCCTCAGATGTAAATACAGCTATCAAGAAGGTAATTCCTATAGAGGAGGCAATTAAAAGATCTATTGAAAGGGGTGATAAACCCCCTGTATCCAAGATTACCAAAACTCCTTATTATAACTGGAATGTTACTGAAGAACCCCACGGATATGATTGATTGAGCGCCGCAGAATCACAGATATTTTATCATCTGATATCCGTCTTCGCCGTTGCTGTAATATTTGGGAATAATCTGAGGAGAAAATGTGAATCCAAAATGAATATAAAGAGAGATTGCTATTTTATTTGATACTCTGACCTCAAGTGATATTTTTTTAACACCTATATTTGCACTTCTTTCTATAAAGGAATTCATTAACATTGTGCCAATACCATTACCTCTGAATTCTTTTTTGACAGCAAACATCAGTATTCTACTTTCTGTAGACGCTGGAATTACGCCTAGTATAAACCCAACGACGATATTTTTATAAGTAGAAACAATAAACCCATCTCTCCAGTTCCTGGATAGATTTTCATATAAATCTGGCCCGTAAAACTCACCCAAACTGTCGGCTACAATCTCCATGATCTGATTCAGATACTCCTTTTTGTAATTTGATGTTATAAACACGTAATACAAATAAACAATCTGTTTTATAATGTTTACTCATAAAACTCATGCTAATTATGAATTAGTCTCATTTATTTGATGTACTATAGATACAAATTTGTTGTGGCATCCTCTCATCAGCTAATGGATTACCAAATAATAATATAACATAATCAACTCTTCTGTGGCAGGATTGTATAGTTCCATTTTGGATGAGTTTCATGCGGTGTTATGTTTAACTTTGCCATGTCTACATCAGAAATTGCCTTTACCAACCATGCATACTTCCTATCATTATCCATGGCAATTACGTGTCATTGTTATTAATAATATTTGTTATGTTAGTATTCAGTAATCCCTAAGGATGTGTTAAATAATAACAAGCCTGTTTAAATTATTTATTGATTCAGTTTTAATTAATACGGATAAGCATGTTAATCATAAACATATCCTAAAGCAACGGAACTTTACAGAATCCACCATACCTCCACTATCAATAAAACAACTATATTTATATATACAATATATAGAGTTTAAGTGTCGGTAACAGATATCTTTATGATTTCATATACCGATACAGGTATATGTTTGAGATAAGGTTTCATGGTAGAGGTGGGCAAGGTGCAGTCACTGCCGCAAATATACTTGCTATTGCAGCCTTTAATGATGGGTATGACGTGCAGTCATTTCCCTTTTTCGGAGTTGAAAGAAGGGGTGCTCCAGTAGAGGCATATACACGCCTGGATAAGAAAAAGATACGAATTAAAATGAATGTATATACGCCCGATGCAGTTATTGTGCTGGATAATTCGCTGCTATCAGAGATAGATTTTTTATATGGACTAAAGAAGGGAGGAGATCTCATCATAAACAGAGGCGGTGTCGAGAAACAGGAACAATACAATGGCTACAGGGTTAGTTACGTTGACGCGACCTCCATAGCCATTAAAAATAAACTCGGAACAGAGAATTCACCCATAGTAAATACTGCGATACTGGGTGCATATGTTAAAGTTATAAAAAATGTAAAATTGAATAGCATTCTGGATGCCATTAAAGATAATGTAACTATAAAAACAGAAAACAACCTCAATGCAGCCATAGAGGCTTTTGATAACACGGTCACAGGGGTGTTTTAATGATTTTTAATAAAGGGGCTACGATAACATCCACAGGCAATAGTATTGCCAATGAAACCGGCTCCTGGAGATCCATGAAACCGGTTATAGATTATTCAAAGTGTATCAGATGCGATATATGCTGGACATATTGCCCTGACATCGCAATAGATAAGGTAGATGGAACATCATATTCTGCACCATACAGTCAACTGAAAAAAAAGAAGGTTCCGAAAATAAACTACACTTTCTGTAAAGGATGTGGCATATGTGTAAATGAGTGTGTTTCCAAGGCGATAGATATGATCAGGGAGGAGATCTAATATGTATAAAGTAATGAAGGGAAATGAGGTAACAGCATATGCAGCCATGCTCTCTTCCGTTGATGTAATACCCGCCTACCCGATAACACCTTCTACTCTATTTCCAGAAAAGATCTCTGAACTGATTGCAAATGGGGAGATGAATGCCACTTTTATACCTACAGAAAGTGAACATTCTGCCATTTCAGTTGCGATAGGAGCTTCCGCATCAGGATCGAGAGTTATGACTGCGACTGCCAGTCAGGGTTTGGCATATATGCATGAGATGCTTGCTATAGCAAGTGGTATGAGATTACCCATCGTAATGGCAATAGGTAACAGGGCTATAAGTGCACCACTCAATATATGGAATGATCAGCAGGATAGCATAGATGAAAGGAATTCCGGATGGATTCAGCTATATGCAGAAAACAATCAGGAGATATTGGACTTAACCATTGCCGCCTTTAAAATATCAGAAAATGAGAAGGTTCACCTTCCAGTTATGATCTGTATGGATGCATTCCTTCTAACGCATACCATGGAGGCCATTAATATCCCTGACAAAAAAGAGGTAACTGATTTTATTGGTAAGAATACAACCAACAGAATCATATTGGACACTGAAAAACCAGCTACACTGGGCTCTTTTGCATCGCCGGAATATTATACAGAATTCAGACATCAAGTTACAGTTGCTATGGAAGCTGCGAATTCAGTTATTTTCGATATTTTTTCTGATTTCAAGAAAAGATTCAACAGGAACTATGATGTTGTTGAACCATATAGATTGGATGACGCAGAACTTATTTTTGTATCAATGGGAGCCGTATCAGGTACGATAAAGGATGCAGTTGATGTACTGAGGGAACAGGGGAAAAAAGCGGGCTTGTTGAGACTGGTGGCATTCAGGCCATTTCCATCTCAACAGATTAAAAAATATTTATCCATGGATGTAAAGATAGCTGTTATTGATAGAAATGTTACGCCGGGTTATGATGGTTCAGTCCTATATGCGGAGTTAAGATCTATTTTATATGATTCAGACTTTAAACCAGAAATTATTGACTTCATCGCTGGTCTTGGAGGAAGGGATATGACTATTGATGATTTTATTAAAATATATACCCTTGCCATGGAGATGAATGCGGATAGCAACCATATCGTATGGGAACAACTTAAACCCCTGGGGGAGGATGTGTCATGAATGATAATGAATATTTTGTAAGTGGGCATAAAGCATGTGCAGGATGCTCAGTTCCCATTCTTGTAAGATGGGTTCTTAAAATTGCAGGCCCTGATACTTTTGTTGTCAATGCTACTGGATGTCTGGAGGTATTCAGTACGCCGTATCCATACACTTCATGGAAGGTACCATGGATACATACAGCATTCGAAAATTCAGCAGCTACGGCAACAGGTATAGATGCATCAATAAAAAGAAAAGGATTGCTTAATGCACATATTATAGTCTTTGCCGGCGATGGTGCTACCTCAGATATAGGACTACAGGCATTGAGTGGAATGGCTGAAAGAGGTAACGATGTTCTTTACATAATGTATGATAACGAAGCGTATATGAATACAGGTATTCAGCGATCTTCTGCTACACCCTATGGAGCATGGACTACTACATCAGAGATCGGCACTGAGAATCTTATTGGAAAAAAAGAAAAGAAAAAACCAATAACAGATATTATGGTTGCCCATAATATACCTTACGCAGCAACGGTCAACATCGCTTTCTTCAATGACTTTAAAGATAAAATAAAAAAGGCGCTGGGTATAAAGGGTACACGATTTATTAACGCACTTGCCGGTTGTCCTACTGGCTGGAAACATGACCCATCAAAAACGGTTGAGGTTATGAAGTTAGCAACCAGAACAGGTATATTCCCACTGTACGAAGTGGTTAACGGACAGATGCGAATAACATACAGGCAAGACCCACGAATTCCTGTAGGTGATTATATAAAAGTTCAGGGAAGATTCAAACACCTGCAAAACAACCACGCCGTTATAGACGAAATTCAGAAAAATGTTGATTCCTGGTGGAGTAAATATTAAATTGCATGGGTTACATGCGTTTCGCAAGAAACCCTCCAACCTTTATGGATGAAATTAATTGCGATAATTATATATGTATAATATATAATGTTTTTCATATAGGGATAATAAACGATACTGACTTATAAAGTAAAACATGGCAGGAATTTTTTCATTGAACTGGATAAGGAATTCGCATTTATTTCGGTAACAATCCTGGAAGATGCAATGATAGAATACAAAGCCAGACTACTTGAAATACCTGTTGTCCATGTTGATCCATACAACACATCAAAAGAGTGTTCAAGGTGTGGACTGACAGGTGTTTG
>JAMCUS010000025.1 GCA_023379385.1 Thermoplasmatota archaeon | reverse complement strand
GTTCGTGACAGAACTGAAGTGCAACAGGGTGGTAAAGCAGTCAGAGGTAAGTGTGGTAAGAAGGAAACATGATAAAACAGGATGGATGAGTTTGGATGAATTGGCAAACTTAATGAAAGAGAATCTTACAGACAGAGCAGGCATGAATATACTACCAACGTACGGAAAATATCTGACAACGGAGGTGTCATTAACAAATGGATTAGCGGTATCATTGTTAATATTATATGATGAGATGCATAACAGCTGCAAATATCTAATAAGCAATGAAGAGGCAATAACGCTGGAAGAATACCTGAAGATCTGGAGGGTAAGATGAATGATCGAAGAATTCCATAAAGATGGAAAAGCTTTAGGTATGGGAGTGTATCAGATAGGGGATGAGGTAATGCCCCTTATACACGGGGTAAGCCTCATCTTTGCGTATACACTGCTAGCAAAAATGGCTAGAGAATCGCAGAGAATGTTTGGGGAAATAGTAAAAGCAATAGGGGAGTGTTCACGGCTCCTAAAAAAGTTACTTTTTTTAAAAAAGGATTACAAATCATTTTTATTTACGGGGTAATATGCAAAACTATTGTAAATTAAAAGGAAACAAAGCAAATTACGCAAAAATTACAGGGTTAAGGATTAAATTAATACTACAAGATATCACGTATGGCCAGTACGAAGTATTTCTTTGATTGATATCCAAACTCGGGTCTAACCTCTACGTATAGTAAAAATATGCAAGCAGGAACGATGAGGCGGGAAGCCCCATCCTTAAGGGTGAAGTGATCACCTTTCACTACAATACATATTATTCCCCCGATAATAACAATGTAGTTCACTGATCGGCTTAACACCTTCTCTCTACGTTGACCCTTTATCAGGGGATATTATAGGACACTGGGGTTGGCCTTCAATCATTCATTAAGATGACACACCTCTGTCTTGAAGGGTCCCTTCTAACAGTGTTCTTATGGACTACTCCCTATTTATCGTTTGTAAGGAGCTTCCCAGGTTATTCCAACACACGGGCACATATTCGGGGCGTCCAGACCCCTACTACCTTTATAGAGATTTTCTAAAAACAACTATTTATTCTTATTGTTCAAGATACAATTATTTGTGGTATTATTCGTTTTGTTAACCTTTTTATAAGTTTTTAGAAATTATCTATATTTATATAGTAGATAATCGCAGTTATAGTTAATAATGTTTTGTTAAAATTTTTCATGATACAATTAAGAAAAATACTTATATTACATTGAGTATGTAATAATAACTATATAATAGATAAACGAGTTTGTAGTAAGGTGATTTTAAAATGAAGTTTAGCAAAATGTGGGCTGTTGTGTTAATATACTTAATGATCGCTTCTATGGTTATAGCCATTTTTACTGGAGTTCCAAGCAATGGTTATTATAAAACTGCTAATGGTAATGGAAAGAAATTAACTGCCCTAGCATCGTCATCGGTAACTGCTACTTTAAGTCCATCAGGAAACGTTTATATTTATCTGGGTGGCAGTATAAACTTTACAGTGAGCGCAACGTCATCAGGTATTTCGCACCCTTATTATACTTACAAATGGTGGTTGAATACAACGATACCGATAGGATCCAATACATCATACTACATATTTAACCCTAGCCATGCAGCATCTATGTACAGAATTGGTGTAAACGTTACTGCAACGGGATCAACCGGTAGTTCATATACTAACATAACTACACCCAATACAACCAATGTAACTGTTGTACCACCTTATACAGGTGGGCTTGGTGACCTTGTTATAGGTGGATTACACCCAAATCAAATTTTTATCATTAACAAATACAACAGTAAAAATAGTTACTGGAATCAATCAGGAAATATCACTGTAGAAAGAAACAGCACACTTATTATCAATGGAATCACAATGAAATTTCTTGAAGATAATGGTGGTCCAAATACACCTACTCATCACTTCTGGATAAATGTCACAAATGGAAGTAAACTTATTCTAAACAATTCTATAATAACAACATCTATGCCTCAACACTTGATAAATCCATATTTATCATTGCATGTTTACATAAACAAAAATTCATCTTTGATTATGAACAACAGTAAATTTGAGTTCTCTGGAAGTATCAATGTTACACGTACAAGTAACCTCTTCTTAAACAATTCAGTTTTAACAAAAAATCCACTTGTTGAGCAGTATGGTGTTGCAACTAGCAATTACAGGCTTATAGCTGCTGAGAACTGGGCCCCAACTCTATCTATAAATAATAGAAGTCACATGTTTATGTTGAATTCCACAATATCATCATACTTTGATGAACCTACATTACCAATGGTTTCTACAATCTTTAATTCCACAACTCCAAGCACTATTATAGGACCAGCATCACCATATGGGCCAACATCCGGTTCATCTGGTACATGGAGTAACTTTGGTTCCTCTTTAAATAATACGTATATATTCAAATATTCCAAACTTTATCTGGTTTTTGCAGCGTCTTTAACCAATCTTGGATTAGGTCATGGTGCCTCGTCACCATCTGCAACTATATTACCGATAACTTTCAGTGTAACAATAAATGGTGTTGTATATACATATAATTACAACCAACCTTTAGTTCTAAATGCATCAAATTCTCTTCAAATTTTTAGGATTCCTTTAAGTGGATTGCCAACGTATTATTATCCATATGTTAGTTATTATAATATCACAAAATCAGCATCAATAACCATAACCAACAATGGTCCCAATGATACATATATAACTCATGTATCAATTTTAGCATTTCCGTACAGTGGTGACTACAATATTACAATAGATCATGGATCAAATATTACCCTGATATCCTCTTCGGTAGATTTAACGTGGCAACCTGTAACATTCTCATTAAACTCTTCATCGGTTGCCCGTAAACTTGTATTGTTTGATAATTCGATAGCTTTTATACTCAATCTATCTGTGACAGGAAGCTTTTATCCTCTATATGCTAATAATGGTTCCAGTGCAATATTGCCATTGAGTAATACTGCAAGTGTAGCCATATACAGATTGATAAAAATACCCCTGTACGATCAAACACACTCTCCAATATCTGGCGGTATCCTGAATATATCGTTGTATCCACTTAATGCATCCAATCCTACTGCGATATTTGATACATATCATTTTAACAATATTAAGCAAACTGATCCGTTGTTATATAGTTATATCAACGATACATATCATCCATATGTGAATAAAACCATGAACGACAGTTCCTCCTATAGAGCATATCTAAAGAGCAGAGATTTACCGTTATACTCACCATATACCAACAGCAGTGGAATGGTTACAATTCCTTTGATAAGCAATTTACTGACAGAATCTAGCTTGCCCAATGGTATAAGTGGTTATATAGGAAAATATAGTGTGTCGTCTGAAAAGACTCTGAATATCACGAACACAACAGGTAAATATACGCACAACTTTACAAGTACTGTACTGATACCTAGTCTGGCACATTATCCTGTCTTGAATACAACCGCAAATGTCGAAAAAATACCTCCTGTTGTTTTACCATTATGGAGACCTGATTTCATGATCGTGAATAGTACTTTTAAGGTATCCACACCTTCACCCCTGTATTCTGTTTATGAGACGCAGAAGATCACCGTAACCGCGTCGGTTGAATTAAAAAATAACTCTATATCCCCTGGTAATGGTACGCTACCTGTTTATGTAAATATAACAACACCCATGCATAAGGTTCTGTCGAGTACTGTAGTGTCAATAAATTATACAAAAATATCCAAACCCAATCAACCATATTCTATTGGAACGGTTACATTAACCATTCCATATAATGGGACGTGGATTGGTAATGAAAGTGTAGTAGTGCATATTGGAACTACCGGATTAAATACAACTCAAAACAAGACAGCTATGCATAACATAACCGTTATGGGCATTCCACAACTTTCAATAAGTTCTGTGTATATAAGCCAGAACCAGACTAATATAACCAATGCAAAGATCAATGTTGATGAAAGTATCACATTCAAAGCAATTGTAGTAAACAACGGTAATGGTAATGCTACGAGTGTGGGTATTGGTTTATTGATGAATGGTACTGTTAGTGTAGGCTCTATGACTGTTGCTAACATTGAATATTATTCAAATAATACATACATCTATACATATACAATGACTGGTGGTTTTTCGAATGGTGGTAATTACACATTCAAAGCAGAAATTACTGGGTTGACCCAATCGCCGCCTATAACTGTCCCAATAAAATCTGCTACAGCAACAAGTTTAGAAGTAATCCAACCTAAGATTGTATCATATCTAGGTATAAGCAACGTCAGGCTATCCACAAATACTGTGACTTTAGGTGATTATATATATGGAAATGTAACATTGATAAACAATGGTACCAAGACCCTTTCGTCTGTATCCCTTACAGTTCAGATGGATGTTTATGAGAATTCACCACGTACAATATACTCATCCACTAGCATTACAATACCTGCTGGTAAAACTGACGTGATACCATTCCAGGCACAGGTGACTCCGTCTATATTAACAGGTAAATCCCTAAATAATCGTATATATGTTAATTCTACATGGGAGACTTTTACGAATACCACTGTAACTCCCTTTACCATTCTACCACCATTGATTACCGTTAGTGTGGATACAACCCTTGCAAATCTGGGAACAATATATGTTAATAGTACAATAATGATAAATATCACAGTTAACACAAGTTCATATGCGGGTGTAACAGTTCCTGTAAGCATTAAATTGATGATAGGCAGTACAGTAGAAAAAAACATCACTGCAAGTGTTAAATCTGGGACAGAAAGCTCTGTGCAGATACAGGTTCCATCTGTGGCCAATACATATACTCTAAATATAACTGCTACATATGATTTTGCAAGTGGCTATTATAAATCAACTACCAACAACATGATTAATGTAATACCCTTACCGGTACCTCCAAAACCTGTGCAAACACAGTCTCAATCATCTGCGATTCCACTAGGTCTCATCCTTGGAATTGTTGTGGTGGTGATTGTGGTATTGTTGCTGGTCTTCCTGTTCGTATTGCCAAAGATGAAAGGAGGAAAATTTGTTGAATGCGGTGAATGTGGTGCTATTATTCCAGCTTCTGCAATAAAATGTCCTAAATGCGGTGCTGATTTCGAAGTTGATACCGTTAAATGCAGTGAATGTGGTGCGTGGGTATCATCGTCATCCAAGGTATGCAGTGAATGTGGTGCGGTATTTACAGGTGAGAAATTACAGGCAAACTCTTCACAGGAGAAGGCAAGAAAAGCATATTTAGATTATATACAGAAATACAAGGATATGGCCAAAACAGAGATGGGCAAGGATTATTCTGAACTCAACTTCTGGAAGTGGTGGAAATCCAAGCCTAGTTATGTTACCTTCAGTAAATGGTCTGGAGAGGAAGGTGCTGCATATGGTGCTGCATCAATATCGGAAGCAATGCCTACCACTACATCAACAACAACCTCTCAGTCACCCAAGTCTCCACCATTTGGTGGTATGTTTGGCGGTACTAAATCAACAACACCGTCTAAACCAGCAGGAGGTTTAAAGGAACCCTCCAAGGAACCAATGAAGAAAGGTGGCACTGGTGGTAAGCTGTTGCAGGAAGCGCCAACAAAACCCTCTGCAGATACACTTAAAGACCTGTTAGGAACCCCTGTGGGTAAACCAGCAGCAGGAGGACCGGTTAAACCGTCACCGGACACTGTTAAAAAATTGCTTGATACCCAGAGTGGTGCAGCGACAACGACATCACATGATAAACAAAAATGCCCCAAATGTGGGAAAGAGGTTCCTGCAGACTTTGTAGTATGTCCCTATTGCAGTGCAGTACTAAAGTAACAAAGTAAACAACAACCTTTTATTATTTTAATATTATAATTCCTGGGGTGTGTCAGTGAATGCGTATTCTGAAGGAAAGCAAAAGATAGAATGGGTTATAAGTCACATGCCTATTCTAAATAATATAGATAACAAACTTAAGGAAGAGAGATCCTTCAAAAATGTAAAGATAGGTATGGCACTTCATCTGGAAGCTAAAACAGCCTATCTTTCTATAGCTCTAAAAAATGGTGGTGCCGATATAAGAATAACAAGCTGTAATCCTTTAAGCAGTGACGATTCTGTGATTAAATCGTTACATGAAGATTACGGCGTATCTGTATATGGGAAAAAAGGAGAAAGCGATACTGAATACTGGGAATATTTGCATAATATTTTAGATTTTTCACCTGATATCATAATAGATGACGGTGCAGATCTGATATCTTTACTGCATAGAGAATATACCCATCTTATTCATGACACCAAAGGTGCGAATGAGGAAACTACAACTGGAATTGTAAGATTAAAGGCAATGGAAAAAAAAAGAGAACTTAAAATTCCGGTCATTGATGTTAATGATGCATCGATGAAGCATCTATTTGATAATAGATATGGTACTGGTCAATCTACTTTTGACGGTATATTCTCTGCAACCAATTTAACTATTGCTGGATCTACCTTTGTTGTGGCAGGATATGGGTGGTGTGGTAGAGGCATTGCAATGAGAGCTAAAGGTTTAGGAGCAGAAGTTGTGGTAACAGAAATTGATCCAGTAAAGGCCATAGAGGCACGTATGGATGGTTTCTCTGTTATGCCCATGAAAAAAGCTGTTGGCGTTGCAGATTTTATAGTAACTGCAACCGGTTGTAAAGATGTTGTATCTAAAAAAGATCTATTAAATTGTAAAAATGGTGCTGTATTGGCCAATGCAGGCCATTTTAATAAGGAGGTATCCTTAAAAGATCTGGATGCTGTATCAAAGTCACATAGAACTGTAAGACGATATGTTGATGAATATGTATTGGAAAATGGGAAAAAATTATATCTTTTAGGTGAGGGAAGACTAATAAATCTTGTAGCAGGGCAAGGTCATCCCGCAGAAATAATGGATATGAGTTTTTCACTTCAAGCATTGTCTGCAAAATATCTTTTAAATGAAAAACTAAAATCAAAGATCTATCCTGTTCCAGCTAAAATAGATAGATATGTTGCCATGTTAAAGTTGAAATCAATGGGTATAAAGATAGATCATTTGACAAAAGAGCAAAAATTATATCTATCTGAATGGGATGAAGGAACATGAAAGAGATGTGTTATTATGATTGTACCGGATGAACTTTATTATAGTGATACACATGAATGGGTAAAAAAGGTAGATAATATTGTTATTATGGGTATTACCGATTACGCCCAGAGTGAGCTAACAGATGTGGTTTACATAGAATTGCCTGTCATAGGCAGGGTATATAAAAAGAAAGAGATCATAGCAACAATTGAATCTGTTAAAGCATCCAGTGATATTTATGTGCCATTATCTGGCAAAGTTATTGAGGTAAATGAACACCTCAATACAAACAGTGAATTGATAAATTCCTCACCGTATGAGAATGGATGGATTGCAAAAATTGAAACGGATAATCCTGAAGAGATTAACACTTTGTTGAGTCCTGAACAATACAGATCACTGCTTCAGTCCAAAGGGGTTAAGAATTAGGGTCAATTGCATAAATGAATATTTTTAATACATACACAGAGTGCAGCAATTATAACTCTATTTACTAGGGTAATGTTGCACTACTTTGGAACATGTGTTATATGTTTTTTTGGCATAGCCTTCGCAAGTTCATGTAGACCTTTTTCTATAAAATTCATATCTATTTTTAGATCAACGTTATAAAGATATTTGAGAGCCATGATAATCTGTTCAAGTGAAGTTATACCTGATTTAAACCCCGCACCATATAGAGACGCAGAAACCCAGTTTGCTCCGTATTTCAGTGCTTCAATGCTATTTGCTAGTGCAAGACCAAAATTGTTATAGGCTCTTATACCTATATTCCTGTTTTTACCATTGATATTCTTTATCAAAAATGAGGTGCCATCTGGATTGAGTACACCGGCAGTATCTTCTATTTCTACCCTTTCTGCCTTAAAGTTGATAGCAAGGTCTGTAACTACCTTTATATTATCAATATATGCTCTGGAACAATCGTTCAGAATTACACCATATCTTATTCCATGTGATCTGATGTATTCAAGCAGTTCTTTAACTCTGGATATATGTTCATCAAAGGATATTGAATACTGATCTGTTAACATAACCTCTGAAACAGGAATATTTACTAGAAGAAAATCAGCGTCTGTATCAAGAGCAGAATCTATTGAACCTTTGGTCAGGTTGGCGTATACCCCTGCATTTGATATGAGATCTAGCTTTTTAATCTCCTTCACAATAATTTTTTCTGTATCTGAAAGATATGGTGTTCCTACGACAATATCCTCTATCTGCATATCATTCAATATATGAGCCATCTTTTTGGAGTTGATAATATTTAAAATTCTTCTCTTTTCGTTATACGAAGCCAATGTCGTATCATATATATGTATATCCTTTTTGAGATTGATAAATCCGTTTATATTATAAGGCGATAAATTTAATTCTTCCATAAATAGGTTAAGTTAAAAGAGCAATTTATAGATTTTCCTGTATCCAAATAAGCTAAGGATTATATTCTGAAATATGATTTTATGAAATCATTCCCCTCTGCCTATCTCAAGCATTCTATCTATTGGTATGCGTGCTTTATCTATAATTTCATCCGGTATCTTCACTTCATAAATCTCTTCAACCAGACTTCTGTATAAATCCTCCAGTCTTACGTGCTTTTGTGCTGCACATATTGCATTCGGAATCTCTATAAAATCTTTATCCGGAATCTCTTTTTTCAGTCTGTGGATCATTCCCGTTTCTGTAGCTATTATGAATGTATGGCTATCATTTTCTCTGCAATATTTTATCATTCCTTCTGTTGAGGATACCTTATCCGCAATATCTATAAGCTCCGGAGTACATTCAGGATGCACCACCACAGGGGCATCAGGGTATCCATTTCTCAGTTCTTTAATAACGTCTGGTTTAATGCCCTTGTGTGTATAACAATAACCTGGCCACGGATATATCTTCTTATTTTTGACAAATCTCTGAACGTATAATGCCAGATTTACGTCCGGCACAAATATAACCTCTTCCTGAGGTATCTCTTTAACAATTTTTATAGCGTTTGCAGAGGTACAGCACACATCACTCAGGGCTTTCACCTCCGCCGTTGTATTGACATATGAAACAACGGCTGCGTCAGGATGCTCCTTTTTGAATAATGTCAATGAGTTTGCATCTATCATAGCTGCCATCGGGCACTGTGCATATTTATTTGGCAATAGGACTATCTTATCCGGATTTATGATCTTTGCTGTTTCAGCCATAAAATCAACACCGCAGAATACAATCATTTTTTTGTCAGTCTTTCTAGCCTCATATGAAAGACCCAGAGAATCGCCAACGAAATCAGCAAGATCCTGTACAGCACCTATCTGATAGTTGTGAGCCAAAACTACAGCCTCTTTTTCCATCTTTAATTTTTTAATTTCAGAAACCATATCTCCTATCATATCATACACCATCTGAATCCAAGCATTTAAACCTCATATATCAACAGGATTAATGGAATATAAAGTAAATAAGATTTGTCACTTTGATTTATTTTATTTTATATATGGTGCTGTATAATTCATAAGAAAGATATATATATAATAAATCTGATTAGAAAATGAGGTATGTAAGAGTGTGAGGTTGGTGATTAAAAAAATTCATCAAGTATTTAATATATTTTTGATATTATTATTGGTCGTTATTCTTATCATACCCAGTATCAATTTCAATTCTGTTTCTTTAAATGTAAACAGGAGTTATTCCAAAAAAATGGATGCAATGGCGCAGACGATTCTGTCTGCTGAAAATAATGGGTGGACGCAATGGTTATACAGCGATTCTCATAATAGCAATCTATCCTCACCCGCTCCGATGGAGCCCTACCTTTTATGGAGTGAACCGCTCAACAATACAACTGCTCCTGTTAACAACAACTTTCCATATAATCCCTCTCCACTTGTATACAACAATACCGTTTATATGAATGGCCCCGGTACCCATGATCTATATGCATATAACCTGACTACAGGCAAACTTGTCTGGTGGGCAAATAGTACGACCGGCTCTTCTGCACTGCCTTCCAACTACTACTTCAATGAAACAGATGGTATAGGTATCGTGAATGATTCCATTTATGTAGCTGCAAATGGACCCAATCAGGCTGGTTATTTTTATATATTTAATGCATCAACAGGTGGCGTATCTGCAAATCCAAGCAGTGCAAATGGCAGGTATATGGGTAATTTATCAAATAATAATAATAATAACTATGTTTCGTCACCTTTTACCGTGATTTCCAAGAGTGGCTATGATGCTGTTATAGATACTGTTGCAAGCTCTACTCTAAACTCCTATTTTATATATGTTTTTGGTGGGTACCTGGGATCTGGTACAAAAGAAGGTGAACTTTTTAATAAATTAAACCTAAACAATAACGTAAGTGGTCCGGACATAAGTGGTGTTACAGCTGTCAAGAATGGTACCACCAGTTATGACCTGTTTGGATTTTATAATTTCGGGGGTACAAACCAGACATCCGATCAAATAATCAAAGCTACCTTAAGCTACTCATCTGGATCATCGAGTTTAAAACTTGATAATTCAATAAGAATTGCACCCACTGTGTCGCCCCTTACTACAGGAGCGCAGGAATATGCTACACCGATCTATTTTACATACGGTAAAACCGGTTACGTAGCGTTTTTCTATCAAACAACTATTCCAACTTTATTAACAGCTTATACATACATGACTGTGTATTATGAATCTAACATGACTGAAAAGTCAAATACACTGCTGTCATCCAATCAAAATTTCAATATTTATGGAACACCGGTGATTGCCAATGGATACATCTACATGCCGATGGGCAATACGCTTTATAACATAAGTTTAGGATCCGCTTTGAGTAATAATAATAATATCACAGAAGGCACCTTTAATACCTCTGGTGCCATTACTGCATCCCCTGTAATAGCCAATAACGTTATATATTTGGCATCCCAGAGTGGGTATATATATGCGTTGAATGCATCACTTCTAAAAAATAGTTCTGATCCGTTAATATGGGCATATAAAACAGCTGGACCTATATACAGTTCACCTGTTGTAGCCAATGGAAAGTTGATAATTTATTCACATGGAATTTTATATGTATTTGCGATTCCTGAAATTACGGGATATGTAACCCCTGATTCCCTGAATAGCAATTACATTACCAGTGGCGGTAGCATTGTTACCTTTAAGGTAAGAAGTGGATGGGAAAATACAACCAGAAATCCGGAAGTCTGGATGCCGATTGATAATGGCATGGTTAAGGCTATAACCTATTCAGGTGGTAATTTTTCAGGCAATTCAAAAAGTATAACTGGTTATACAGATGTTTCAGGTATGCTGGATGTAAACTGGACTGCCCCTGCAGTATCTACATGGCTCAATGCAACCATTGAATTTGTTTTGAGTTCTGGAAAGAATGTGAGTTATTTTAAAAGCGATATTATATACGATGAAATTACAGTAAGACCAGCACCTGTACTATCTATAAAATGGGCTGCATCCCCTGCTGCTATATATCTGGATAAGGGAAATAGCACAGTAATATCTGCCAGAATATTTAACCTATCCAATTCAAAGGCTGTTTCAAATGGTAATGCAACCTGGACGCTTGTAACATCATCATATGGCTATATACAACCACACGGATCAGCGGTAAAGGGAAATGTGGTTACCGTGCCAGTAACAGATAGCTATACAAATGTATCGTTCAATTTTACAGGAACAATTGTAGCACCGGAGAATGCTCTCATTCTTCTTAACGTATCCAATAATTCATACATTAACGGTTCAACCTACATCTCCATACCTGTAATGCCTGGGAATGATACTGCAATGATTGCTGTCTCTCAATCTGTATTGAATCTAAACTACAACATTGATAACTCCGTAATAAACATTACAGCAGTTACAGGAACAGGTAAGCCAATCGGAGGTATGAACATATCTGTAAATCTATCCGATCCTCTACTGGGAACCATCAACAGAACCAGTGCTAAAGCAGATCAACAGGGATATGCACTTTTCAGTTTCAATGCTTCATGGAATACAGGCAGTATAGAGACAGAAACATTTTATGTAACCATATGGAAAGATAATTACAGCAGGAGTTATAACAGTACTCTTATAACGATTATACCATCATCAATCAATGTACAGATGCATATGTCCAAAACATGGATACGGCCTGGAGAATCCTCTGATGGAGTTATCAATATATTCAATGCTTCAAGCGGATCTCTGTATAAAGACAATCTGTCTATAACGATGTCATGGAATACCGGCTACGGAAGCATGATCTATTCCAAATATACCAGCAACGGCTCGGATTATGTTAAATTTATTTCAAATAGCGCTATAATCAACCCCGTAAAGGTAAATTTTACTATAACAGCGAGCAATATTACTACAGGAATTACAGCGAAAAATTATAGTTATATCTACATTTTGCCTCAAAGTACAATATATAATTATAGTTTCTTCAATCTAACCATAACCCCAACAGTTAATCCCATCCATTATAACACTGGAAATAGCACAGATATAACCTTCCATGTAACTGATGGAGTAAATGGTTCAGCAGTAAAGCATGCAGTTATTGCGCTGACATTATACAACGGCTCGGAAGCAGAATTAGTAAATGGTTCAAAGATAGTTGGCATAGCCTATATAACAACGGATGGTAGTGGTAACGCATCTATCATTGTAAATGGCAACAGATCTTTTTATGGTTCTGTAATGGACTGGCTATCAATTAATATAACAGATAAAGCTTATATCCAGTATAACAGTTATTACGGCATAGACCTTGTAGGAGCGTATACTGTTATCACTGCACAGAACAGCAGTCTGAACATGGCTTATTATAATTATACCTATCTAAATGGTACAGTATCTATTAACAAAGGCATATCCAGTCCATATAATGCAACGGTAGAACTATCCGGATTCAACAGCACGATAGGAACTTTCAATACAACCAAAGAAATGATAACTGGCTATAAATTCACATTTAAATTCAATATAAATAAAACTATTACAAGTTATAACGGAATTGAACGAATTAAAATTTCTGTATATGGACCAGGATTATATGGCAATATATCTTATGGATTCGTACAGATTACCATGGGGAAAATGGAAATATCTGTTTCAGGATTGCCTGGTGAGATCCTCCTGAACAATTCAAACAAGATATCTTTCAAGACTATAGTAAAGAATGGAGTTAATAACACTCTTATTAATAATGTAAATTTGACATTCAGCCTGACAGATTCATCTTATGGAAGTCTATTATATTATAAGGGCATAACACCCTTCAGCAACGAATTTATAGCCAGCAACCTATCAAGATCTGTTATTGAAGGCATGTATATTACTGCATCAATGAAGGGATATTTCAGTACTACAATTTTTACAACGATAACGATAATACCTGCTAAGGTGGTTCTATACAGAATGGGAGTTGAATTATCTCTATCTCAAAACATGGTTTCTCTATCCAGTCTTACCTCTATTAACGTAACCGCTTATGTGTATAATGCAAGTGATAACCTGCCTTTACAGGGTGCGTCAGTATCTTTCTACCTGTCCGATTCATCCGTTGCCTATTTATCCAATAACAGCACCTCAAGCAATAGCAATGGTATTGCAACTACCATACTGAATTTCATGAATAATGGATCCATTGTATCAGGCATAGAAAATATATATGCAACAGTTACCTCGGTCAACTACTACGCGGTATACAACGAAACCTCTCTCTATCTTGAAAGTCAGGTCAGCATAAAACCGATTGATCTTGTAATTAATAGCAGTTCATATGCATATTCAGGGAGGAATATCACACTATACATAAATGCAACCTCACTGGGAGTTCCATTAACAGGCGAGCATGTATCTATACTTGTTACCAATAAATCTGAGGGTTATATAATCTACAAAAGTATAACTAAAAATGGTTCAGTAGTCGCTACATTCCATGCCAACTACACAACCAAGACAGTTGTTGAGACCTTTATTATAAATGCAACAATGACTGGTTACTATCTGGCATCTACAACATATTCTATTTATATCTATAATAAAAGTTCCGTTACAAACATTACATCTACCATAGGGTTGAACGTATATATGCAGTATTCCTATGCATATTCAACTAAAAACGATAACATATCTATATACGCATTCAACAGCGCTAATGGAACTCCATTATACAATGTATCAGTAAATATATATTTTACACCGTCAATATTAATAACAAATACAAATCTTCTTAACAACAAAGCTGGTAATGGAACCTTGCTTACAACCAATAAATTTGGTTATGTAAATATTACACTGGATATAGCAAAGGTTACAGTACAGCAAAACCTATTTTTAACAATAAAAGCGTACAGTCCGAGATACAGATCCGTTGAATATAACGAAACGATAGCAATTTATCCATTACCTGCGAGTGGGGTAGTATCAAAAACATCAAGTATTGTTTCCATGTTATATAGCTTTCCGTTCTGGATTATTATTTTACTATCCATTCTCATAATAGCTATCGGTGTATTGATTATAAAAAAAAGAGGTGGCAATGCCAGTAATACAGGCGGAATTAGACCTACATCCAGAAACGATAAAAAATTAAAAATTAAATCAAAGGTAGTAAAAGATAATAGAGAATCTCCTAAATTGAATATTGGCAGGAAAAAAATAGATGACGGAGCTGCATCATCCCAATCTGTTAAAGATATAAAAGAAGAAGTAACTGGAGTATCCATATCTGAAGAGTCAAATAAAGCAGCTATAACATCCCCAAAAGAGGAAGTAACATCGTCTGAAGGGTCCTTAGCAGAGGGAACAGAGAGTGTAGCGTCAGATAACACTGTAAAAGAGCCCATTAATGAGAATACAACCGGCGCTCCAGATGTAATGGTTGAAAGTGAAATAGGAAAAGAAGATGTAGCAGAGACCACCAATAAAGAAGAGGTAGCAATACCCGAACAAAATGAGAACATCACAAATAACAAAGAAGAAACAGATTCAACAGTTGATACATTTAATGAAAAAACAGAATTGATAGATACAGGCACTAATAAAGAGGTAAACGAGACAAATGCAATAGAAACAGATAATATTAAATCAATAGAAGAATCTGGTGAACATGTTGATAGCAATGCCAGCGCAGAAGAAGACAAAATTTTTGAATCTGGTAATATTGACAACGAAAAATTAGAAGTGTTTCAAAAAAGTGAGGAAGAGGTTGCAGAAGATGTTATTGAAAAAGAAACTATGCAATTAGATACAGATACGGGTAGCATTACAACCGAAAAAGAGCTGAATAAAGTTGACGAAATAGGATCAGGTAAAATACATAAGTTACCACGCATTTTAAAAGAGACAAAAGAGGAAGTGGGAACTGTACCGGAGGAAGAGACGAAGGAGGAAGTGGGAACTGTACCGGAGAATGAGACGAAAGAGGAAGTGGATACTGTACCGGAGGAAGAGACGAAAGAGGAAGAGGGAACTGTACCGGAGGAAGAGACGAAAGAGGAAGAGGGAACTGTACCGGAGGAAGAGACGAAAGAGGAAGTGGATACTGTACCGGAGAAAGAGACAAAAGAGGAAGAGGGAACTGTACCGGAGGAAGAGACGAAGGAGAAAGAGGGAACTGTACCGGAGGAAGAGACGAAAGAGGAAGAGGGAACTGTACCGGAGAAAGAGACGAAGGAGAAAGAGGGAACTGTACCGGAGGAAGAGACGAAGGAGGAAGAGGGAACTGTACCAGAGGAAGAGACAAAAGATATTGCAGAATCCAACAAAATTAAAAAAGAAAGAGAGGAATTAAATAATAATGAAAATAGTGATTTTGATAAATGGGTAGATAACATGGAAAAAGAGATGTATAGTATTGGAATAGATAAAACAAAAAAGAAAAAAAAGGTTCAAAAATAACCTGAAAATGAACGCAAAGTAGAATAACGATTAATAATAAATAGCAAATAGGTACAATTTATGATTTTATCTAGTAATAGAATTCTTAAAGAGATAAAAGCAAAAAATATAGTTATCAAGCCATTCAGACAAAAATGTTTAGGCAGTAACTCGTACGATGTTCATCTGGGAAATTGGTTAGCAATATATGAAGAAGAGGTTTTAGATGCTAAAAAAGAAAATAAAATAAAATATTTTGAAATATCAAAAAATGGATTCATTCTTAAACCTACTAATTTTTATCTAGGTGTTACAGAGGAATATACTGAAACACATTCATGCGTTCCATTTTTAGAAGGCAAAAGCAGTATTGGCAGATTGGGTATTGACATCCATGCTACAGCAGGAAAAGGAGATGTTGGCTTCTGTAATTACTGGACTTTAGAGTTATCAGTTAAGATGCCTGTACGCATTTATAGAGGCATGCCTATTGGCCAGTTGATATTTTTTGAATTAACAGATAAAGATTTTATACCATATACACACAAAAAAGATGCTAAATATACTAAATTAACAGATAAGCCAACCCCATCCATGATGTATAAAAATTTTAAATAACAATGTAGAAAATTGGCATAGGGATTACTGCAATATAATATATTAAATCTTTGATATCGTATAATTTCACTGAAAATTTGTTTTGTGGTTCGTAATGTTAATTTTACTATACTCTTTTTCAGAGACTTTTCTACCTATATCGTACATTTTCTTATCTACTCTTGCAGATATCCGTAACCCCTTATTTGTAGTTGTTCCACGGATCAGGTTCACTATCGTTTCGTAATTTACCAGTGGTTTTCCTTTCCAGTTCATACTGATAAAAGAGAACATTCTATGTTCAATCTTGTTCCACTTGCTTGTACCAGGTGGATAATGACACACAGTTACGTTCAGATACGTTTCATTTGAAAATTTTTGCAGATGATATCTCCACAGCCTACTACGACTTGCATTACTGCCTCCACAGTCAGCTGTGATCAACAGTTTCTGTGCACCAGGATAGTTTTCTCTGCCTATCTTCTTCCACCATTGTCTTATGCTCTCTACCGCAAATTCTGCAGTATCATGGCTTATTCCAACATTGACAAAACCGCTGTTTGTTTCCAGTTCGTATATTCCATAGGGGACTGCTTTTCCTTCTGCAAGATATTCAAAATCATAAACATTCACTATCTCTGCCTTACCTTTCTTTAACCATCTTCTTCCCTTGTTCTTGAAGTTACCTACCAGTTCTTTCTTCTTCGCATCAACCGATATTATCGGGTCCCCATTCTTAACAAATTTTTTTACCATCTCGTTTATGTATAGGAATTGTGAATCTCTATCTTCGGAATTTCCATCTTCTTTTGACTTCTTGTTTGATTGGAGGGTGTAGCCACATTGCTTGATTATTCTTCCAACAGTATCTGGAGATATTTTTATTGCTTTCCTGTTTAACTCCGAAGCTATTGCATAAGTGGATTTATTTGTCCACTTAATCATGCTCATTGGATCACCAGTGGTATTCTCATCTAGTATCCTCTCAATCTCTCTCATCGTTCCAGGATCCTTTTCTACGATCTTTTTTCTTCCACCACCAATCCTACGTATCCTATTTCCTACCTTAAGAGGGGCTTCCGATTTTATCTCCTTAATGCCCTTTCTTATTGTATTAATAGCCACTCCGCTCAATCTGCTGACCTCCGATATACCACCCCAACCTAGAGCTCCATTGCCCATAGAGCAACATAATGTCTAGAATCCAGCTCGTTGAGGCTATATAATTATTGTAGCTTTTTATCTACTAAAATATTTTTGTTCATGCCTATAACATAAAATACATACTTATAAATATTAGTATATTATTTTGCGTCAATCCCTAATAGAGTAATGTATTCTGGTATGAATTCATTGTGAAACACAAAAATATTTGACCTGAGTTCGGACGTCAATCAAAAAAATAGTACGTACTGGCATACGTAGTAACTTGTAGTATTAATTAAAATTAATTCTGAACTAAAGCATCTATATTAAGTGTTTTGAGTATCTCCTTTTCTTCCACCGCCATAATCTCCTGTCTGATCTTATCAATAGTACTCAAATAAATATTCATGGTAACCTTAGGCTTTCCATTGACACATCCTGTTTTTCTGAGGTAGTAGTGGACAGTGTCATTTGATTTTTTCAAACCCCAAATAAAGGTCATGAATACGTAATAATAATATTACCATAAATAATTCATTATGGAGTAATGCATAGTGAAAATTATTTTCAAAAAGGTAATACTACAAACGCTCACGCCCAATCCGTGAGGGATTTATTTTACCGTGTCCAAACTCAAGTTTGAATAATAAAATTGGTAAATATTGAAAATAATTCAAAGGCATTTACAACAACAAATAACTATTGGAAAAGGTTTAGTAGTGTAATTATGTATATACCAGCGTAGGAGTGAATTAAAAATGGAAAAAGGTCTAGAAATTACATTCAAAATTGATGACGAAGATGCAAGTGTAGTGGCTGAAGCACTTACAAATATGGTTGGTAACGAATTTTTAAATGATATTGATATAGACTGGCGTATTTTTCATATCACTCTAGGGGATAATCATTTTTTTAAAATATGTTTTATAGGTCCTAAAATGACTAAGTTACATCCTTTAATTGAAAAAAAGGTAAAGACAAGATTTGATGAATTATCACATTATAACAAAAATGAACTTTTAAAAATGTACCATAAGGAAAAGAAAAATAAATCATTTAAAACACATTACATGCAAGAAAAAAAAGAGGAATATGATTTGTGGCAAGATAATTTTTGGAGTTATTTTTAAAATTTTATTTTTTATTTAAATAATTTAAATGCTTATTATAGTTTGTTACACCTATGCCGATTATATATAGCTACGAGAATAAATCTTTAGATGACGCAGTTCTATTATACTGTCTTGTTTTCTCACTACAATTGCCATAAAGTATTATTTCACAATGCCCACGTGGGTAATACAGATATAAACTTTTCAGCGCTTCGTGGGTTCAACGTAAAATAATACAAAAAATTATTATCCATATAATGGCATATAATTGGTATGGTGTTACACGAAAGAATTAAATAGGAAGTAAGATGTAAACGTAATGGTGATATAGAAATGCCATTTCCTGAAGCTATTGAAAGGTTATTGAATAAAAAAATATGCATGAACTGCTACACTAAAAATTCATCAAAAGCCGTAAGATGTAGAAAGTGTGGATATTCTGGATTACGTACAAAATCAAAGGAAAGAAGTAAGTCTGCATAATTTTATGCATACATAGCTTATGATACTTGTTAACATCTGTACTGGGGTCTGTTATATTGTACTTGTTTAGCTGTGTGCTAGTATCTTTTATTTCTCAATTATTACAGGTCTTTGGAACTATTTTTGCATAACCTATCAATGGATTCTCTTTATTTTCAAATGCTTTCATTAGTTCATTATCAATATGTTACTCTTTAAGGTATTGTTTGCAGTCCACTCCAAGCCAAACAAATCAATTCAGAGCAATATGGACTCGTCGGGATTTGAACCCGAGGCCTCTACATTGCAAGTGTAGCGATCTTCCAACTGATCTACGAGCCCATTACATTCAAAGTATCAATTTTTTATATATAATAATATCCTATAGGTTATGGTTTATGTTAACCATGTTAACATCCGCCTTTGGAAGTTATCATCTGCTTGATGCTTAAACTTCGTGGGGTGTAACCCTATACCCTCTATCCAGTTGCAAACGCTTCTGGGAGTGCTTTTTTTATTATATTGTATGATGCGTTAAGATATGCGTTTATACGTGTGCCATTAGCTGACAAGAAAACTCCACGGCCTATTCTTTTGCCAATGTATGTATCGTGATGTTCTACACTTTCATTATCCAAAAACGAACATTTACTATACATGGCGTCATAAATAGTTTCGCATAGTTTAAATAGTTGATTTAATTATCTATATTATGAAGATTATGAAGAAACTCACAATACCTGATGTTATGAAAGAGAATATCATAAAAGAGATAAGAC
>JAMCUS010000024.1 GCA_023379385.1 Thermoplasmatota archaeon | reverse complement strand
CTCTTGACACGATTAAAGAAGAGGTTATAAGCATTATCTAGGCGTTTAACAACATCGCAAAGAACCTGAGAATAAACATCGTTAAGTTCAGGATTTTCTAATTTAGTAGCGGGGAGTTCCTTAGTTTGAGAATAATAATTAAGAGAAATCTGGGAAGATCTATAAGCCTCTTTACGTTCCGTGAGGGCAGCGTTATATAACTGCCTGCATAGTTCTATAGTATAATTTAGAATTTTGGTGGTCTTCTTATTTGGATATATCCTGTATTGATAGGTTCTTATCATAATAGTTATATATATATAATATAACCCTATATAAATTTTGCGTTGATTTAAATTTAAATAAACTTTAAATATTTGTTAGACTGATAGTTAATATAAGAGGTAGGCAAAATAATTTTGTCCCAAAGCAGTAAACAGTAAAACAATTGATACAAAAGATGATAATATAAAAAAGATAGACGATCTTTTACTTCACCATATTTTTAAAGAGGAAAATGGTATTTTTAATATGATAGATAATTATATGCCTGATGATATCAAAAAAGAGGTTTCAGATAAAATAAAATCTTTTACAGACTGTGCTGATAAGGATCAGTAGATGCAGCTACATATATATTAAAAAATTTAAGTATATCGTTAGCAGGTTCTGTAGATGGAGACAAATCATTCAAATATTTTTTTAGCATGGTTGCTCTTTTATCCAATATAACAATAACACCTCTGTCATTCACCGACCTGATCAATCTACCTATGCACTGCATTACCTTTCTGGTTGTAGGATCTCTGTACACGTAATTCCATCCGTTATTATCATACTTTACATTATAGTATCTTTCCAGCATTTTATTTTTAGTAGTAGGCCTGGGAAATGGAATGCCTACTACAATTACCACTTCAAGTTGTTCCCCTGGTAAATCTATACCTTCGGCAACCCTGCCACCAGCAACCGATAATAAAATACCACCACTTTTTATTGATTGCTTAAAGCTGTCCAGATACTCAAATATTGTTGTGGTTTCAGTATCTTTTTTTTCAGAAAAGATAGGCCTGTCTTTTATCCATTTTTTTATGTATACCTCACCTTTGAGCAGCATGGAATAACTTGGATAGAATATTATGGTATTTTTTACAACCTTTTTCAAAATTTTAATGATCTCTTCATGTATATGATTAAACATCTCTGTATCTTTATTTATTATATCATACTGAGTTGTTACTCTATCGCTGTAAATTATTTTTCTGTTTTCAATTGGATATATTGAGGATGCAACTATCATATCAGAGTCCGTTCCCAGTTCTAACACATCCCTGTACTGATCCAGGGGTATCAGTGTTCCAGACATATGCATATTCCAAAATGTAGACTTAAGCGGTTCTGCTAATTTAGCAGGTTCCATATTATACATTTCTACAGATTGTGGATACTTATTTATAATTTTAATATATGTGGAATCCACATTATTCAGCATTTCAAGAAATACGGCTGCCTTATACAGATATGACCTTGGTAGCTTTTTCTCACGTCTCTTATCTTCCTTTATATAGTCACCTGCTTCTATCATTTTTAATATCATATTTTTTATGTCTCGTATTCTATGCCTGGTGTAGTACATAAGGTATTCATAAAATTCATCTTCACTAAAAAGTCTGTCATCGCTAGAATCCAGCTTGGATGCTTCATTGATTATAAATTTTTTAACACCATTCAGCAACTCATTTACAAAAAGAATATCCTCCCTTTTGCTATACATCATTCCATAATGTACATGTTCTTTTATGGCATAATCAATAATGCCTGGTGTTAAAGATACAGAACTGAGGTCTCTTAGATACTGGGGTATGTTGTGTGCTTCATCAATTATAACCATTAAATCATTTTCAGAAATGTTCATCCAATTCAAGAGATTATTTCTTATAGCAGAATTAAAATAAAATATGTAGGGAGCAATCACAACAGTTGAATATTCAATCAATTTTTTACTCATCTCATAAGGACATATACCGGCCTTTTCAGATATGTTGTTGAATTCATCAGGCATCCATATTGTTGTTGTGAAATCCTCAATGTATCTGTGTCCTTCCTCTATCGTTTTTTCAAAATATTTGCATTCGTCGTCAATTGCACTATACTCCTTTACCTCCATGAGATTATTCCATTCATCAAAGACAAAGCTACCCAATTTAGTGGATGCTTTGGACAGGCTCTTTCTTTTTCTATCGCTGCATATCTTTGATAGCTCATCAAAACCACCATATTTGAATTCTGATTTTTTATCCAATAAAGGGCATCTGCCCCGTCTTCCCTGAATACCGATACCTGTTACAGGTCTTATTTTATGGATCTCTTTCAGTTCTTTTAGGACCTGCAGTTCCTGTGTTTTAGTCCTTACCAGATAAAGTATTTTTTTATTTTCTCTGAATGCAAAATCTAACGCTGGTGTTAGAGACATTATTGTTTTTCCAGATCCGGTTGGAGCATTAAGCAGAGTGGTTATTCGATGTTCAATATTATAGTAAAGGTTATCCATTACCTTTATCTGATAGGGATGAGCGTTATATGGAAATAATCGAAAATCCATAGATATCATATAGCTAAATGCAACGGATTATAAAAAGTAGATGTTAACGCTAGTTCCACATATCATGCGCTGAGGGGGAGATTTTCCTTATTGTAATTTGAACTCCCGCGATGATAAACACCACCAGCTCTCAAGGCTGGCGCCTTACCGGGCTGGGCTACCTCAGCACACAGGAGATGTATGTTTACTTTATTATTAAATATTTGTGTGTATCAGTTATGAATGAAATATCCGCTTCTGTAGTGAAAAGATAGGTGGTGGTTCAACAATAAGCCCAATAACGATTCTGCTTGCGCACCCGTTATCTTTTATCGATTGGGACATAATCCCGCCTGTCAATTCCAACGTAGATAGCTCTGGGCCTGATAATTCGTTCTTGCTCCTCAACATACTCCATTACATGTGCCAGCCATCCAGTAACACGGGACAGTGCAAAAAGTGGCGTTGGCATATACGGGGCAAACCCCAAGCCATAATAAACAATTCCAGAGTAAAAATCTGTATTTGCAAATATACCTTTATGGGAAAATTCATTTGTTGCTAAATTCTCCAGTTTGCTAGCGATTTGATAATACCTATCCACCTCTTTGTTGTATTTGGAAAAGGTTTCACTGAATCGTTTAAATATCTTGGAACGTGGGTCTGTTGTTTTATATACTCTGTGACCGAACCCCATTAATCGTTCTTTGTTTTCCAATACATGCTTATTAAACCAGGAATCTACATTGTTTACATTTCCAATATCAATGAATTGTTTAAAAGCCGCTTCTGCAGCACCTCCGTGCAAAGGTCCCTTCAGTGCAGCTAAACCTGCTACAATAGATGATGCCATATCTGTAAGGGTTGATGAAACAACCAGTGCTGCTGTAGTAGAGGCAGGAACTTCATGATCGGCATAGAGTATTAACGCTTTATCCATAACATTTACAAATTCTTTTGGAACTGGTTTATCAAAGCAGACGTTTAAAAAGGTCTCGGCATAGCTTTCTTTTATTACTGCATTCTTTACTGGTAACCCCTCTTTTATCCTGTAAATATTGGCCACAATAGATAAACTTTTGGCGATAAGCTCTATAGCTTTTTCCTTATCTGCATCTGGCTTCCACTTGTAATCAACTTCACCAGAGGCTAGTACGGAAAACGCCACCTCTAACATGCCAATTGCATCTGCATTTTTTGGTAGCTTAGCGAGAATATTCAACAGGTCACTGCTTATATTATAATGTTTTTTCATCTTTTCTTTCAGTGTATTCAGCTGCTCTTTTGTTGGTAATGATCCGTAAATCATTAAATATATGACCTCTTCGTAGGTGCCATGTTCTACAAGATCATTTATATCATATCCTCTGTACCTGAGTATTCCCTTAATTCCATCAATATTGGTCAGTGTGGTTGTCTTTATAAAAACGTCTTCCAACCCTTTAGATATTTCTGCCACCATATTAATCACTACCCCTTATATTCTCTTCTGAAAGTGAACTTAATGCCAGTATAACCTGTTCGTCTGTGATCAGGTCCCTTACAGAAACGATGCCTATGGGGGTTTTGTCCTTACTGGATAAAACAATCAAATGCCTTATGTTGTGTATATTCATCTCCTCCGCAGCTTTTGATATTGGGTCGTCATCCATTATTGTTACGATCTTCCCCATATGGCCCAGCTCTTCAACAGGACGATTCATTGTAGACCCGTTCGCTATAGATTTTATCACGTCCCTTTCCGTAAGTATGCCTACAACCTTATTTTTTTCAGTAATGGGTAAAGAACTTATACCATTTTCATGCATGATTTTTATCGCCGAAAGACCAGAACTCCCTTTTTCAACAGATATCATATCCTTTTTTATTAAATTCTTTATTTTCATTCTCATTTAAAACACCTTTTATACACCATTTATATATATACTCAATATCAACACTATATTCGTAGTATATACCTTATAACCTTATTAAATTATCTTAACTCAATTAATTTAATTATAACAAACATATAAAATTAAAACGTAAGGAAGATGGATAAACAATCAATCTAGTTATTAATACAGGCTGAATCAATTTCTTTTTTGAGTAGTTATTCATTTTATCAATGAAAAGTTGGTAACATCTCGGCAGGTTGTAATAGAACTGAATAATCCAATAAAATCTTCAAAAATTCACGCTCAAAAAACGTTTTTTAGGACTAAAATAAACTGTTTTTGGTATTTCCTTACGTGGTCTATCAAGAACAAGGTTAGGAGGTCTCATAACAGTTAATGGTAACGCAAGAAAGATCAAATTCAAGTAGAAAGAGGTGGCGATGGTGAAGGCACTGAACTTGGAGTGTTTCATACCTGGCACAGTGCGAATTATTTTTAAGTGATACTGCCAGAGATCGCGAATAATTTACGACGATTCTACACCTCTATGTCCGAACTCAGCTTAGATTCATTTAAATATGGCAATATCAACAGTCAATTGATTACTTGCATTAGAGATCGTATGTAGGAAAAAATTCACTTGCTGGATAACTCTTTGTCCATTTTATCATAAAAATCATAATTAATTATGCTGTAAAGCTCTTTTCTGGTCATCATATCGTTTACCATATTTTGTTGAGAGCCTTCTTTAATCAATCTTTCAAGTGCCACTTTCATTGCCTTGCCTGCAATCCTGAATATTGTTACTGGATATATGACATATTTATAACCCATATTTTTAAATTGTTCACTGCTAATATAGGGTGTCTTCCCAAATTCAGTCATATTTGCAAGCAACGGTGCTTTCACCTTTGAATGGACTGTTTTGAACTCTTCTTCACTTTCCAATGCCTCTGGAAAAATAATATCTGCACCCTCTTCTTTATATATATTGCACCGCTCTATTGCCTCCTCCATACCGTATACGGCTCTGGAATCAGTTCTAGCAACGATGTTAAGATCCTTTCTAGCCTTTAATGCGGTATGTATCTTTGTGATCATCTCATCTCTATCAACAATCTCTTTTCCATTAAGATGACCGCATTTTTTTGGCAACCGTTGATCTTCAATCTGTATTGCGGTAGCACCTGCATCCTCAAGCATTCTTACTGTTCTGTAGACATTCACCGGTTCTCCAAATCCCGTATCAGCATCAACTATTATCGGTATTTCTGTAACCTCTCTTATTTTTCTCACCATGCCTGCCACTTCATCCAGGGTAATCAACCCGATATCAGGTATGCCGTAAGATGCTGTTAATGCTGCACCTGACAGATACACAGATTTAAATCCTACTCTCTCAGATAGCAATGCAGAAAAGGGATTGAATACACCCGGTATAATCATAAAATCTTCTTTTAAAATAGAATTATACAATATCCCTCACCATCCTCTCTTCAAGCGTCCATACCGCATTTAATTCATTTTTAGAACCACCCAGTTTAACATACTTATTCTCTACCTCTTCGTTGTTCATAGGCATGTTTGAGTGCCCTTTAGGTATTTTTACCTCTTCCTCAATGACCTCTCCGTTATCCAGTTTTACAATAATTTTGGTGGGTAACTGTTCGGCATAAACTTCGTTGTACTGTCTATTTTCTGTTACAGTAATATTTTTCATCAAGTTTAAAACAGACGGGTTATTGATATGCTGATATGAATCAAGCCAAAAATCATGATATAATAAAGAAACAGCCACCACATATGGAAGACTGTGATCCGCTGTTTCCCTGTTTTTTGGGTTCCATTTTTCTGGATCTGCAAGTATTGTTTTTGCAGCCTCATAGGTCTCTATAACAACTTTTTTTATATTTTTAACATTTATTTTTAACGCAGCTTCTATGGCGGCTTCAGCATGATATTCTACAGGGAACTCTTTAATATAGGTTTTGAGTATACCAGATGGTTTATCCATTTTTTCAAACTCAGTTAAATCCATATCATTTGCTATCTGATTTATAAAGCCCATTTTTCCTGAAAAGGGTTTGGATGGACCCGTAAATCCATTCAACGCAGACAATGTAGCGAAAGTAGCATTTCTATCTGCATTAGCAGCAGCACCTGCCTTCCACATAGATAACTCACCAGATCTGGTCTCTCTCATAGCTATGTGAGGTACTAATGTTATGGATATCGCATTGACAACCTGTTCCCTGGATAAAGAAAGCATCTTTGATAATGCAGATGCTGTAGCCACTTCTAAAAAATTTACGTGATCATATCCCTTTTTTCTTAAAGAACTGCTGTTACATAATCTAACCCCTACTTCATATCCTACGGCAACAGATAATATGAGGTCCTTGCCTGTTTTGTTGAACAATGTACCGACAGATAAAAGGGCGCCAATCATATCACTGGGGTGCAACGGTTCTTTGGATAGATAGGTATCATTAAAATCCAGATATCGTATTAATAGGCCGTTATAGAACGATGAAAAATCAGGGGAGGCTCTACCACCACCAATCAGGTAACTATCTCCTGGGTAATAGTTAACCATTTTTTTATTTACCAATGCAGGTGGGGACTGAAGAGATGCTTTGGCAACTCCTAATGTATCAATAACCCTGCGTTTAGCTTCATCAATTACTGTCTGGGAAAGATCTTTATAATCAACATCAACCACGTATTCAGCTATCTTTTCTGCTAATTCAATCATGATTACAAGATATACAAAATTACTATTTAAAAAAATGGAAATATATTTTATTCCATATAACGTTAAAAATAAAAGTTTAACAATATTTATTGCATCACAGTATTAAGTGTATTACTTTTAAGTTTACTCCATGCAACAGCTCATTTTAGATATATCTCTTATAAAAGATTGCCCCGCTATTTTTACGGATTCCGCAACTGTAGGAAATATATGGCTTGTGTTTATTATATCATCATAGGTAAGTCTGTGTTTTACCAGATAAACACCTTCAATTATAAATTCGGCTGCATGTGGAGCAATAATTTGCATACCGAGTATCCTTTTTTCGTTATCTGATATAATTTTAACAATACCTTCATTTGATTTGAGTATATTGGCCTTGACAACATTTTTCAGATCAATTTTCCTTACGATATAATCCCTATTTTGTAATTTCAGCTCCTTTTCAGTATAACCAACAGAGGCTACATTTGGTTCACAGAAAGCAGCCCACGGAATTTCCTTTATATTTATGCTCTCATCTGATCCCAGTATGTTTCCAGCAGCCACGGCACCTTCCTTTCCGGCTAATGTTTCCAGTTTTAATTCCTGTTCAACGCAATCACCGGCAGCATAGATGTTCTCACAGGATGTTTTCATATGGCTATCTACCAATATGCCGTGGTTATATTTTACCTCAGCTTTTTCAAGACATAACTCTTCTATATTGGGCTGTCTACCCATGGCAACAATTATTTCGTCTACATCAATTGGTTGTTCGGTTCCGTTATAAAATATTATTTTCTTTTCTTTATTGTTCTTTATTTCTTTTATATCAACACCCAGATGAAATTTTATACCGTTTTTAGCCATTATGTTTCTTAATTCATTGGTTATATCATCATCAAATCCTTTCAATAATCTATTTGATCTGTTTATAATATGAACTTCTGAACCAAAATTAGAGAATGCATTTGCAAGTTCTAATGCTACTTCTCCAGAACCTAGTATTGCCAATTTTTCAGGTATTTTTCTGATTGTCCATATGTTATCGCTGGTATAGTAATTTACAAGCCCCTTTAAATCAGGTATAAAAGTTTTGGACCCTGTAGCGATAATAAAATTGAATGCACTTATTTTATTACCATTAACTGTAACAGTATTTTTGTCTATAAATTTGGCTTTTCCATCGTATAAATCAATATTCTTAAAGTTTTTGAGGACCTTTGTATATTTCTCTTCCCTTTCAGTTTCAACGAATTTATTTAAAGATTCCATGAATTCATTGAAATCTATGGTTACAGAGGATTCCATACCGTCATATACCATCTTTTTAGCATTTCTGAAACTCTTTGATGCCTCTATAAGATATTTTGAAGGTACACAACCAACATTAACGCATGTTCCACCAAGAGCACCATAACCTATCATTGCAATCTTCATCTGATTTGATGTGAGTTCACTAGCTTTTATTGCTGCCGAAAAAGCTGCTGCACCTATGCCTATGATAGCCAGATCGTATTCACTCATCTTTAACACGCCTAACCTGTGCTTTGTAGTGTGATGGTTTTTTGAAGACTTCAATATTTTCCAATTCTTTTGGATTAACTGCATCGTTTATCAATACTTCAGCTTTGCCATCCTTTAGTGAAACAATGACGTCAAGCACACCTTTGGTACCCTTTAACCCTTCACTTACATGAGCTACGCAATCATCACACGTCATCCCGTATACCCTTAGCTCTACTTTTTTTGTCATTTTTCACCACGCCGTTACAACGTAAACACAATATTTAACATTTTTGAATGACTTCTGTTTCAAAAAGAGGGATAACTGAAAATACACCTATGCCTAGACAGAAGAAGAGATGTCACAACACGTCATCTATCAACCCAATACATTTCAGACATTTAACCACATATTGAACACAAAAAGTATATATAACAGCATATACAATATATAAACATAGCTGACACATTGATGATGTTTATAAAACGGGGATGGGAATGAATGTATATTAAAATGATGAAAATGGAGAATTTTAAATCATTTCATAAAAAGACAGTAATACCGTTTGAGAAGGGATTCACTGCTGTTACAGGACCTAACGGAAGTGGTAAGTCCAATATAAGCGATGCAATAATTTTTGTCCTGGGACAGAAAGGCAGCAGGGCTCTGAGAGCACAGAAGTTGACAGATCTTATTTTCAATGGAGGGGCAAATAGGGATCCTGCTACGCATGCTTCTGTATCAATTGTTTTTGATAACAAAAGCAGGGAAATAGCTATAGACAGTGATGAGATTGAAATAACAAGAACCATCAGATTGTCTCCAAATAATCCGGATGGGTACAGCAGTAACATATATATCAACAATAAAAAGGTGTCACATACAGACCTTGAAACAATTCTGGATAATGCCAGAATAAACATGGATAGCTTCAACATAGTTCAGCAGGGTGATATTACGTCAGTAATAGAGATAGGTTCAAAGGAGAGGAGAAAAATTATAGATACAATCTCAGGTGTTTCGGTATATGATGTTGAGCTTCTTAAAGCAGAAGAAAAAAAAGTAGCTATAGAGGAGAATGTATCTAAAATAGAGATTATAAAAAATGAAACTGAACAGCGATTAAAGATGCTCGAACATGATAAAAAGGATGCAGAAAAATACAGAGATATTTTATCTAAAATGGAGGAAGAGAGACTGGCAATTAAGTGGAAGGAATATCTGGATAAGGTTAAATCAATAGATGGTTTGATGAATCAGATAAAAGAGACTGGAAGTGAGGTAGAACATTATAAAGAGGAACTTAAAAAAGTTGACGATGATCTGACAGAGGCACAGAAAGAACAGAGCAATCTCATATCAAAGATTAATGAAAAGGAGCAATATAAGAACGAGGTAACTTCAAAAGAGTATCAGCAAAATGCTATTATGGAGGCCAAGTTAACAGAGAAAATGGAAAATATAGAAGCAGGAATAAAAGATATCAATTCCAATATGAACACAAGCAAAACTGAGATTGAAAAAAGAAAAAAAAGGATTATTGAATACAGGGATAAGATTGACTCACTCAAAACTGATAAAGAGGATAAAGAGAACAGATTCAAGACCGTAGATGATGAACTTACTTTATTAAAAAAGAATCATACAAGCAACCTCATGGAATACAATGAACTGGAAAAGAGAAGAATATCCATTGAAAAGGAACTGGAAAAGATGAAAGAGATGATCCAGCTAACCAACGAAAGGATGGAACAGCTTCGCAAGGAAAAGGATAAAAAAATTGTTGAAAAATCAGAAATAGATGAAGAATGTAAAAGAATAAAGTTTGAGATTACTGACCTTGAAAAATATATTAAATCGGGCAATATAACAAAACTGGAGAAGGAAACAGAAGAACTGAAAAATCAATTTTATAAAAACAGGGGAGAACTAACGTCAATAGAGAAGGAAAAAGAGGAGATTGAGGGTAAACTCAGGACTCTTACACGTGACAGGGGAAAATTGGAGGGAAAAAAAGAGATTCTTACAACATCAGACGGAAGCGAGTACATAATATCTCTCAGAAATAGTGGTTCTATAGAGGGAATAATAGGACACATAAAAGAACTTATATCCGTAGATGAAAAATATAGAAAAGCGGTACTTGTTGCAATAGGTAGCAGAATAAACTCTGTTGTTGTTAGGGATGAGAATGTAGCTTCAGAATGCATATCCTATCTTAAGGAAAAAAAATTGGGTAGAACCACTTTTTTACCTCTAAATAAATTGTTAGATGGTAGACCCAGAGGAAAGGCATTGATGGTATGCAAGAATGAGCATGCAATAGGCATGTTAATAGAGATCATTAAATTCAACGAAGAGTATAGAAAAGCAATATGGTATGCAGTGGGGGATACGGTTCTTGTGGACTCTATTGAAAGTGCAAAATCAGTTATGGGAGGTGTAAGGCTGATAACTGTTGACGGAGACCTTATAGAAGCAAACGGTGCCATGATAGGTGGGTTCACACGTGAATCCAATATCACATTTGGAAGTAGCGCAAATGCTACCGATCTTGAGAATCTGCTTCTAACTATAAATAAGCTTGAATCCAGACTGGATATGCTTAAGCAAAAGAAGGCGGATGTAGATATTTATTTAAAAGATATAGAAGCAAAACTAAATATAAATATGGTAGAGATAGGAAAGTTGAATGAGAAAAGCAGAACTGGTGCTGATGAACTAATAAAACTTAAAAAGGATTATAACGTGAATACCAGCAAAGCAGAGATGCTTGATAAGGATATTAACGGATATACAGATGAAATATCGAAGGTGGAAAGGGATTTGGAATCATTTAATGAATCGGTCAGCAAATTAAATGCGGATTATAAAAATATTAAAGAAGAGTTATTAAATAAAGCTCCCAAAGAAATTGTTAACAATCTAGAAAAATTAGAAAAATTGAGAGAAACGTATCAGAAGGAGATCAATGGACTTACCAGTTCAATTGTAGAACTCAGTACAACTATTGAGAATGAAAATAAGAGGATTCATGAACTTGAAGATGAAATTAAAATATTTACCTATAATATGGCTAATAATAAAGATGAACTTAACAAAATCAAAAAAGAGCTTGATGTTACACGGGATAAGATAAAAAGTTCAGAATTGTTAATATCATCAATAATAAGCCAATACGGAGAGCTTAAGGAACAACTGGAAAAACAGAAAAAAGAAATAGATAGGTTAAATACAAAAAGGGAAGCTATTAAGGGAAATATCAGCAACAGACAGATTGTTGTAGATACATTAACATCTAAATGCAAGGAAATTCAGGAAGAGATAAAAATTATAGAACCAGAACTCAAGATGGAAATGAAAGAGAATTTCAAAAATGTTAGTAAGGATGAACTAATCTCTACAGTAAACAACCAGGAACGTATGCTCAAAGAGATGGGTAATGTAAACATGAAAGCTATTGAGGAATATCAGGAGATTAGGCATAGACTGGATGAGCTTGTCCAGTCCCTTGACAAGATGGATTTAGAGAAAAAAGAGATACAGAAGGTAACGGAAGAGATAAACATAGAAAAAAAGAACAGATTCCTTCAGGTATTTTACGAAATTAATAAAAATTTCAAAGAGATATATGGTATTCTATCTTCAGGTGGTGAGGCAGAGATACTTCTTGATAACTATGAAGACCCATTTAACGGTGGTCTGATAATTAAAGCAAAACCAATTGGCAAGAAAGTGCAAAGAATTGAAGCCTTATCAGGTGGTGAAAAAAGCTTAACATCGCTTACCTTCATTATGTCAATACAGAAATATCTGCCATCACCATTCTATGTTTTGGATGAAGTGGATATGTTTCTGGATGCAGTGAGTGCAGAAAGAATTGGCAAGATGATAAAGAGATTATCAGAGAATACGCAGATCGTGATGATATCGCTACGAAAAGCTACATTAAGAGAGGCAGATAGAATATACGGGGTAACCCAGCAGGGAGATGGGATCTCTATGATTATATCAAAGGATATTATATCTATAAAGGATCATGAAATACCAGATACTGCGATAGGCAAAGAAGGAGAAGGTGGTGTTGCTTAATGGCAAGTATAATACCTCAAAATGGAGAAATAAACAGCATTGTAGAGGTAAACAATTATGAAAAAATAATGAATTACCTGCTATTCAACCAATCAATTATATCGGAAGATGATGACAACAGATTATCCAGATATATAGGCATAGTGAAAAGCGTTGGAGAAGGAAGATACGCTCATATTGATGATCCTGTGGATAGAGCATTGATATCTCTTTTTGAAGTCATTATAGATGGAGATTTTGATCCCTGGGATATAGATCTTACAAAGTTCTCTGAAATCTATTTCAAACATATTAAAGAAAATTTTGTAAACATAGTAAATGCTGGTAAACTTATACACCTAGCATGGAATGTGCTACAGTTACAATCAGAACAGGTTCTTAAAAAGATTAGCCCCCAGGAGGAGGATACAGTTGATTATGGATACGATTATATCAATTCTGTTGATATGGATATGATCAAATTATCCGAAGAGGTTGCTAAACTGGATTTTACTCCTAGAACGTTAACACTTCTGGATATAGTAGAAGAGATAGAAAATATCTATATTGAGGATAAAAAATATAGTAAAAAGAATATAGTTAAAGATAAAACCTTATTTGAATTTAAAATAGAGGTCCATGGAGAAAGTATAACAGACGATATGAATGAACTGTTATCTTTAATTAGCACATATAAAGGGGATGTGGAGATATCATTTGAAGAGTTATGCAGGAATAATATTGATAAAACCGTCAGGTATTTCGTAGCTATGTTATTTCTTATCTACTACGGCAAAATTAAAATCATACAAAAACATTCCTATGGAGGTATACAGATACGGAGGACCTTGAATTAATGTTAAGTGAAAGTGCAAAAAAGATTGAAGCCATATTATACCTTTATCCATCTCCATGCAGCTATGTAGAGGTTATGGAGAAGGCAAGTATACATAGCAATGAGGAGCTTGATGAAGCAATAGACCTTCTGATAAAGGACTACGACGAAAGGGGTAGTGCTCTTGAAATAGTTAGAAAAGATAAATTTATATTTATAAAATTAAAAGACAGGTACAAGGAACTTGTTAAAAAAATGGTAAACATTCCATTTACAGAAAAGCAGTTAAAATTGCTTATTTTTGTTATGTTTAGAGAACCTGTGAAGCAGAAGGATATAATATCCGCACTTGGTAAATCCTACATAGAAGTCTTACAGGAACTTAAGAAGATGAAATATATCAGGGTTGTAAAGGAAGGTAGGATAGATACACTTTATGTATCAGATAAATTTTATAAATTATATGGTGTTGAATCAAGGGATAAAATGCTTTCAACCCTTAGAATTGAAAAGGATAAGGTATGAATAACAATGATATGGAAAAACAGAATAAGGATTAGAGAGAAAGAGATACACGTTATAGAAAAAAAGATGGAGGAAGCTCTGGGAATAAATTATAGGTTCAATACTCTCAACGTTGAAAGGGTAGAAAACACAGGATCATTTAATCTAATACTTGCGGACAATAAAATAGCTGTTATAGAAAAAAATGAACAGTATATGCTCTCTATTTCACAGATTTTAAAGCATCCATTGAATAAAAAATTTGTTACCGTAGATAGTGGTGCTGTCAGTTTTATTGTAAACGGTGCAGATGTTATGGGCAGAGGCGTTGTTAACTGTGATCTGGATATAAAAACAGATGATATTGTATGGATAAACGAGGAGGTACATAAGAAACCACTTGCAATAGGTATTGCACTGAAAGACGGTAATGAAATTATAACAAAGATTACTGGAAAAGTGGTAGCTACGATCCATTACATAGGAGATAAAACATGGAAAATTGAAAGTGGCGAGTTATGATTTTTTTATAGAGATAATGTGATTTATATTTATGGTTATTTTTTTATTTTTTGAAAGACAGGCAATGTAGCTGTTATTAATAAGGTTCACTGGAACAATTGAAACATTATTTATTCTCCCTTTGTCATTAAAATATGAAACTGTTATTGCCATTTTTTTATCAACGGCATTCTTTATAAATTTTAAAATATCGTTGGCATCTATAACTGACATCTCACTCTCATTCCTGCTATCTAATTGATTCCATTCGTATAGATCAGATATGATATACCTGGGCATATATGTTATCATCCATTTCATACCATCTGATAATGGAATATCCTCCATACCACTGTACTTTTCTGTAACCTCAGGTGTGTGGCTTATCAATAATCCTGCACTTACAAGCATGTTTATGATGGTTTCGGCTTTGTCATTATTGGTTACAATTGCAATATTCTTAGTAATCCATTCAACACAATCACCACCGTTTTTTTTGATGATTTCGCAATCTAAACGAGTCCTGCATATAAAAACAGTACCTTTTTTCACATCAAAATGTGATATATCTTTGTAGATAGTCTTTACCAGATACCTTAAATTATCAGATATTTTTGTTTTTGCATTATTAAAAAAATAATTGGCATCTTCCATGCTTAACCCAGATATCAAGGCTGTTTTCAATGAATCAGAGGTTATCCTGAAAATAGATATTCTGTCCAGTGTATCCAGTATTCCAGTTAATGCACCTGTGTATAGAATATTGCCAGCAGATTCCAAAGAATATATGTGTACCTCATTATTCTGTAAAATATAAAATTTATTGGTAGGAAATGCACTATTTACTTTTATATTATCTTTAATAATGTTTTTAAGTTCATCGCTTATCCCTATTTTTATATTCTCTCTTTTTCCTGACAATCTTATAAGCGAAAGGTAATGAAGCGGAGTAAGCCAGTTGATTATAATATTTGAATCATCAATCCATACTTTCTTACCCAATCTCCATATATTGAGATATAAATTCCACATAAAATGATTGAGATTAACAGATTTATCCTTTGGTACAGAACCAATAATCAAATATAATATATAAAAATAATCCTGACTTTTTTCAAGATAAGATATAACTGATTTGGAAATGATTTTCCATATGTCACAGATGCTATATTTTAAAAGCTTTACTCCTTCTGAATTTATAATCAGTCTGTTATTTACAATATCCATGTATCCTTCATGTGCAATTGTTTTTATGAGGTATCTTGCTGCAGGAATATCCAGATTTGTTAATTTAGCTAAATTTTCTATTGATTTTTTTGATATTAACCTGTTCTGGGTAATTTCTATTCTCTGTTTCTTAGATTCCGCCAATATTACGGGTATCGATAGCTGTACCTTAAGGTCATCGGCAAGATCTATACTTTCATTCTTTTTAAAAGATACATCATTAAACATTAAATTAAAAAGTTTATTTTTAATATATGGATTTATATAAAAGTCATCAAAATCAGGAATATCATTTGATCTATCCCTAGCGCGAGTTAGTACTGTATTGTCTATCGGAAGTAGAATGGTTGTGTAGATTAAAGGGGTGATATCTCTATAAGATACGTTCTTTATGCTGTAGATTATTTTGGTATCCAAGGTAAGATAGGACCTTATTATAAACCAGTTGAGGGGTGATAACTTTAATAATAGATCAATTGTAAGTTTTTCATTCAATATTTTGTCAACCTCATTTAATATATCTTTATTAAAATTCCAGAATTCCTTAAAATTCTCTAAAGAAACAGAAGAAAACCTTTTAATGGTATCAGACACTATGCTCATGAAGACTCCTTCATTTAAATTTCATGGTTGTTACATATAACATAGAGCGTTTAGAACATATATATATTTGTTACATAGATATTTTATGGATTTTGTAAAATATTAAAACAAGCTATTTTCATACATCAACCCATCTGGATCGAGTTATTGCAATAAATAAAACAAAAAAGGTAACAGATATAAGTATGCCCCATGCTAATATAAGATTCACGTAGCTGATGTAAACAAGTCCTGCAGCACTTTGGGCTATTTCTGCCGCATATGTAGTCGGAGATAGATATGCTAGGTATCTGTATGGGTATGGAATATAGCTTATAGGGTAATATACTGGTGGTATCGTAGCTAGTAGTGGTGATAATATTCCACTGAACGCCCAGCTCTCTACAATATCGGAGGAAAACGTGGATAATAAAAAACCAAGTGATGTAGAAAATATAAACACCACGCCTACATCCATGCATATATACAGACCAGCAAGATATGTAACTTTAACGAAAATAATATTCAAAATTACCAAAACAGACAGGGTCGGAATAGAATAAACCAGCTCTGAGATCGCCATACCTGTAACGTAAATACCAGCACCTGTAGGTGAACTTACTATCATCTCCTGGACCTTCATATCATTTTTGAGATGTGAAAGGTCGCCTTGTAAAGAGGTTCCACTGGATATTACGTTCATGATAATAGCACCCTCTGCAGCAATTGGCAATAACGTGCCATGACTGGCAAATGTAACTATGATTAATAATGATAAAGGTGCTAACAAAGTATTTATTAACACAACAGGATAATTTATCATGGCATAAATTGAATTGACCAGTATTGATGCAATAATCTGGTTCAAGGCATGATATTTACTGCACATCAATATCGTCCTCCAGCAAGAATTCAAATATATTTGTTAATGATACTTCCTGAAAGGTAAATCGTATTTTTTCAGATATAAGTCTGTTTGCTATATCGTAAACATATTTTCCAGATGTAAAAATTTGTATTTCATTGGAGGATACCCTTTTTATATATCCGTCCAAGTTGCTAATTTTAAAATCGTTAGAAAAAACCTTCATGCAATATGAATATTTAATTTTCTTTCTTAATTCCAAAATAGTTCCCATATCAACTACCCTTCCTTTATTGAGTATGCATATTGTATCCCCTAAATTTTCTGCTTCCTCCAGATAATGTGTAGTGAGGATAATCAATCTATCTTTTTTCATTGTATATAGTAGATTCCACAACTCTTTTCTTGACAGGTAGTCTAGCCCTGTTGTTGGCTCATCTAAAAAAATAAGCGTAGCGTCGCTAGCCAATATTGTAGCTACAATTACTTTTCGTTTTTGTCCGCCTGATAATTTTCTAGTTTTTTTATTTTCAATGTCTTCAAGATTAAGCATTCTTAGTGAATCCTTGGCTTTTTCTTTTGCTTCACTGTAAGAGTAACCTCTCCACATTAGGTACGATAATACAGTTTGAATAGGTGTAAGCCATGGTATGGTTCTTGCTTCCTGTGGTACAGCCGCTATAAACCTTCTTATCTTTTTGGACTCTGTTAATAGATCATATCCATTTATTTTTGCATATCCAGATGTGGGCATAAGCTGTGTTGCCAGTATTCTAACCAACGTAGTTTTACCTGCGCCATTCTTTCCAATAATAGAGAATACGCCGTTCGCGTCTATATCAAGGGAGATTCCTTTTAAAGCGTATTTATTATTTTCATAAATCTTTGATATTTTTTTTACTTCAATATGCATCAGACAGATAATTAAAACCATAATATTTAAAGTTGAGTTTCAAAAAATTTTAAAACGGGCTATCAAGCACATGTATACTATAGGTTGTTCATTTAAAAATGGAGATAGCACTGTAACTTTGATACTGGCATATAGGTTACTTATACAGGGTTAATTGAGGTGTTAAGATGGGAATTTTTACAAATATAAGCGTTGAGTAAAAACAAACATTATATATTCTGTATAGATATGTTGATTTGATGCATATGAACGATGAAAAAGAACGCCAAAATACCAGAGAACAAAAGTCAACCATTTCAAAGGATGAAGTATTGAACAGTTTAAAAAATTGTTATGATCCAGAAATACCAATAAATATCGTTGATCTGGGTCTTATATATGCTCTTGATATTGGTAAAGATGGTGTGGTATCCGTTAAAATGACGTTAACAGCGATAGGATGTCCTGTAGGAGATCTGCTAGCTGAAGAGGTTAAATCAGAACTTCTAAAAATAAAGAACGTTAAGGATGTAATTGTAGAAATTGTTTGGGATCCTCCATGGACACCGGAAAAAATGAGCGATGACGCCAGAAGAACCCTTGGCATATAACAACATTCTTAATATCTTTCTTTAAATATATATTTTTCAGGAATTCCTAGTTTTTCCAGAAGTGCAACTGTTTCATTCACCATTACAGGTAATCCACATATATATGCATCAGTATCATTAACATCAGGAATATATTTTTTTATTATATCTTCTATATGTCCACGTTCTCCTTTCCAGTTGCTATCCAAAGGTTCCCTACTTAATGATACTATATAATGAAAATAATCCTTAGTTATACCAGCAAGTTCCTCCATTCTATGCCTGTAGATTATATCTTTTTGTGTTCTGACACCAAAAAATAGCCATAACTGCTTATTTTTTAATTTATTCTCATAAATTGATTCAATCATAGATTTGAAGGGAGCAATTCCTGTACCAGTTGCTAAAAATAAAATGTTTTTATGTCCTGTTTCTTTTAAGGTGAATACTCCTAACGGTTTTGTTATATCTAAAACATCACCGGGTTTTCTGTCACATAAATAATTGGAACCAAATCCTCCTTCAACACGTTTTATGCAGAGTTCAAGATATCCTTTTTGTGACGGTGGTGATGCGATAGAATAGGACCTTGTCAAAGGCGGTTTTTCGTTACGTGGAATAAATACAGTTATAAACATACCGGGATCATAATCAAATGGCCATGAAGCTCCTCTTTCAAGTCTGAGTAGATACGTAGATTCAGTATCTGTTACGTTTTCAATTACTTTAACAGAATATTTTAATTGCATGACTGAATATAATCAAAAAGAGTATATAACATTTATAGATTGTTAGGGGAATGGGGGAAGCTATAATACTCCGACGCCTTAGCATGGAGATACATGGACTTCCCCCATCTTCCTTAACATAACTATAACTACACATATATATATGTCTATCTATAATAGACACATATCAATACAGACTGTATCCAAATAAAAAGACTACTAAAATTCTAAACTATCAGCTGGAACTGTGCAGGCAGTATATCAGACTCCTCCTAGAGCAAACTGATAGACATGTGTACTCACAAATCCTAAAATGCTGGTAAATACATAGAGTTTGTAAATCCAAGAGATACAAGTCAGTTATGCTCACGTTGCGGAGCAGTTGTAAAGAAGGACTTATCCGTGAGAATCCATAGTTGTAATAACTGTGGATTAGTAATGGATCGGGATCTTAACGCTGCTCTGAACATAAGAGAGAGGTTAGATCTCATATAGCATTCATACGGCATGTGTGGAACTCTGTAAAAATGCCTGTGGATGTTCTGACCTCTACTCATCTAAATGAGCAAGCTGGAACGATGAAGCTGGAAGCTCCGATGCTTTAGCATGGTGTAGTTCACAGGCACCATAGTTTTAAACTAAAAGTTTATATGATGGTAGTAATTACTAACCACTACATCAATGAACAGCATGATTATGCAGTGTAGAGGTGTGTAATATGGCAAAAGAATCATATATAAGATTTGAAACTCCGAAGGAAATAGGGGATAAAGCATATGAATTGGTAAAGGTAGCCGGAGCATCTGGTAAACTTGCAAAAGGTACCAATGAGGTTACGAAAATGATCGAAAGAAGTGAGGCCAAGCTTGTAGTTATTGCAGAGGATGTACAACCTCCAGAGATACTTGAGCATATACCAATGCTTTGCGAAGAAAAAAACATTCCATATGTATACGTAAAGAATAAACAGGAACTCGGTAAATCGGCAGGTATAAATAAAAATGCCTCATCTGTAGCAGTTATAATACCAGGTAAAGGTGAACCGATTCTTAACGAAATTGTAGCGGCAGTATCATCTATTAAAAGGTGATCTTTATGGAGGATGAAAATGGAACTCCTGCAGAGGTTGTAGAAATTGTGGGTAGAACGGGAATGGCCGGTGAAGCCCTGCAGGTTAAGGTTAGGGTTCTGAATGGTAGAGATAAAGGAAAGATTATAACCAGGAATGTAATGGGAGCAGTAAGAATTGGGGATGTTCTTCTTTTGAGAGAAACTGCAAGGGAAGCGAAGAAATTATCTATAAGGTGATTTTGATGGTAGAACATAAACGATGTTCATTCTGTAATAAAAGTATTGAACCAGGTACAGGCAAAATGTATATAAAAAGGGATGGTATAGTCTTTTTTTTCTGCAGCCACAAATGTCAGCAAAATCAGCTTAAACTTAAAAGAGAATCTAAAAATGTAAAATGGACAGGCTCATATAAAAAAGGAATAACCAGTGCCAAAAAGATATAGTAAGTAAAGTGAAAGCATGATTCAACGTACTTTTGTTATGATAAAACCAGACGGTGTTGAAAGGAGATTGTCTGGAATAGTTATAAATAAGTTAGAATTAAAAGGACTTAGATTGCAGGGTATTAAAATATTGATACCTACTGAAAAAATGGCAATGGAGCATTATGCAGAACACGTAGGAAAGCCATTCTATGATGGTCTAATTAAGCATTTGACTTCCGGTCCTGTTATTGCAATGGTATGGGAGGGTTCAGATGCCATAAAGGTTGTCAGATCCATAGTAGGAAAGACTAACCCAATAGATGCCTCACCTGGAACGATCAGGGGTGATTTTGGGCTTGATATGGGAAAGAATATAGTTCATGCGTCAGACAGTATAGAAAGTGCAGAACGTGAATTGGGCATATACTTTAAAGATAATGAACTTATACATCATATCTATAACGATAAAACCTATTTTGAATAAACTATTTTTATGCGGTGATAGGATATGATAAAAAAGGGTAGAATGGGACATACGGGAAGTGGTAAGGGCATGCAAAAAAAAAATAGATCTGTCAAATATATAAAGAAAGAGGTTTTAAAGGATAGAGTTGTTCCTGTGGATCTTGATGAAGTTACTACCATAAAGGATCTTGTTGAATCATTTAAAAATACCTCAATACAATCTAGAAATATTGGATTATGTGCTTCTGTGTACAAAAACATGTTAACAGACAGAGATAGACCTACAATCATACTTGGAATGAGTGGTGCACTTATTGCAGGAGGTCTCAGAAAGATTATCAGAGATATGATTGTTTACAAGATTGTTGATGTTATAGTATCTACAGGAGCTATTGTTTACCAGGATATATACAATGCGAGAGGATTCCACCATTATATTGGAAGTCCGGATATGGATAATGGTGGACTTCACGATATATTTGTAGATAGGATATATGACACCCTTGTTGATGAAGAGAAGTTCAGAGAAACGGATAAATACCTGGGAATGCTTGCAGAGAATCTAGATCCCAGGGGATATTCCAGTAGGGAATTTATTGGTTACATAGGATCAAAAATAGATGATAAATATTCAATAGTATCCTCTGCTTATAAACACGGTGTGCCCATATTTGTACCAGCTCTTAATGATTCCAGTATAGGTATTGGACTTACAGAGATGTATGCTAGAAAGAAAGGTTCTAAGCATATGTATATAGATCCTATAAAAGACACATATGAACTTACAATGATTAAAGCTAAAAGTAAAAAAACTGGTGTCATATATCTTGGAGGTGGAACACCAAAAAATTATATTAATGATGTTGAAATAATATCAGAAGAACTTGGATACGATACGCATGGGCATGATTATGCATTTCAGATCACCACAGATTCACCACACTGGGGTGGATTAAGTGGAAGTACATTGGAAGAAGCCCAGTCATGGGGAAAGATCTGGGAAGATGCTAAAAAAGCGACTGTTTATTCAGAAATAACTATTGCGTTGCCATTAATTGTTGGCTACATTCTTCAGTCTGAACTGCATAAAAATCGAAAACAATTAAAATGTGAATGGACGAATTTGGGAGATCTTAATATAAAATATTGATTTCTTTAGTATTGTATCATAAATTTACGTATCTCTTTTTTTTCGTATATATTCCATCAACCCAGGTGTGAATATAACTTTGTTGTCGATGACAACATAACCATACGGAAGTATTGTGGATTCGTTATCATTCCATCTTATTTCAAAAGAATCAGTAAGTTCAATATCGTTCATCTCAATTCCTAATAAAACCATTTTTGTAACAAGAGCTGCTGAATCTATAGAAAGCTGAATTTTACCTAAACTCCTTACTATTTTTTTATTGATATGTTTTGTTATGTATCTGGATGTATTTCCCGTAAATTTTTCATACCCTAAAATACCACCAATTATTATGCCATCTGCACTGCTGAAATCATTGACAGATAGCGTAACATCAGATTTTGGATCCAAAACAATAAATTTGTATTCTGAATAAATTTCATAAACATGGTTAGCGTTACTATTTTTAAATTTTATATTTACATTGTTATTCCAGCTTTCAGGAATATTGGTAAATATAGTATTGCTCCAGATCTTCATTACATGATTATATTCCAGACCTAACCATTCTGACAGATCCGGTTCACAATTTTCTATAATTAGAAGTGGTTCCTTGATACACTCATTCTTAACATTTCTGTTATTGGATGATTCCATGTTCACACCAGATAATAACCATTACATATAATAGTGACTAATTCCGTAATGTTATTTATATTTTTCATTTATAATATTTAACAATCCTTCTTTATACGCCGCCATACTGTATTTTTTACTCTCCTTATACGCTGCCATACTGAATTCTTTATATTTGTGTATTATCCTATCTGCTAGAGCAGGGATCTCATCAAAATGGTTAAACAGATAGCCAGTTACACCATCCTTGACAATTTCTGACATGGCTGTTCCATCTTTACAAATGACAGGCAAACTATGGGCGTAGGCTTCAATTATGGGTCTACCAAACCCTTCATGCAGGCTTGCAGATACATATATATTGGCTACCTTAAGGAATTTGTCAATCGTAGGTTGCTTGGGTAGTATTCTTACTTTGCTTGAGGCGTATTGCATTGCTTTTTTGTACTGTTCCTTGAACTCTTTTGTTTGCATATTATCCCCAAAATGGGTAAATTCAATATTTGATTCATTACAGAACTTTGCCATGGATGGTATCTGTTTATTTAGGGAATAACGCCCGTATGCCACAAACTTGGGCTTATTGTGGGTATGCTCCTGATATGGAATATTAATATTTGTAAAAGGTGGCAGCTTTCTTATTGAATGCTCTGGAAATCCCAATGCCATAATGCTCTGTTTTATGAATTCGCTATGGGTTATTACCCTTGGTTGCATATCTAACGTCGCTTGCAACATGTTTTTACTGAATAACCCAAATTTCGTAAAGTTGCTAAGATATGGATAGGTTATTCCATGATAAAATAAAAAATCCTTCTCATGGAAATATTGAAATGTAGGATAAAATGCACCAAAATGCCAGATGCGGACATCTGCATTCTCTATAAGATTTCTTGATTTGCCTTTGTTATAATTAACTAATGCTTTAAGGTATTCTTTCAGATAATATGTTTTGTTATCCAGTCTGAGAAAGCGTGATGTTAAGTATGCAATCGTTTCCATTACCGTTGATGTGTCGTAATCTTTGAATGCCAATACCTCGGCTTCATCTATCTCGCTGAATAAGTCGGCTACCAATGCAGAGTTATAGCCCATGTCGTTAAACATTTTGTGAGTTTGTATAGCTAATGTACTTACTGCATCACCATTAAAAAATACAGAGTTTATCTGTGTTATATTCATTTTGATCTGCTCCAACTATTTTAGGAATTTTTGATAAAGTTATTGTATCAAATGTTACAGATAGATTTCATCAAATTTAACCCTTTCTCATTTATATCTCTGCTAACGGGAAGACCCCTTTCGTAAGGTAGGGGATGAAAGCAAGCAAAAAGTTTTTATAATTATATAGATAAATGCAATAATATATAAATAGTATATAAACATTCACTGTATTATTATGATAAGAACATATCAATACAGGTTATATCCTGATAAAAAAACTGTTAAAATATTAAAAATGCTAATAACATGGCTTAAAATCACAATCTTGCAGAGAGTATACCAGACTACGCCTCTTGGAAAGCAAACCGATAGATCAATGTATTTACAGCGCCGAAAATGCTGGTAAATCCGTGGAGTTTGTAAATCTAGGGGGCAGATCAAACGAGAGTGTGAATATGTATTTCTATATGGATAAAGATGGTATAACTGCTGTAAGGTACGCAAGAAATGTTATAATGGAAAAATTTGATATACATAACAATAAATCTATTGAATTTTCAAATATTTTTGAAAAAAAATCAGGAGTGTTTATAACACTTAATACATATCCTGAAAAAGAACTAAGGGGGTGTATAGGGTATCCAACACCAGTTATGAAACTAAAAGAGGCTATAAAGGAGTCTGCTCTCAATGCCGCTTTTGGAGACCCTAGATTTCCTCCACTAGAAAGGAATGAATTAAAAAAAATAATCGTAGAGGTAAGTATTCTAACACCACCAGAAGAGATCGACCCTTCTAACGATCCAGTTAAACAAATAAAAATAGGACGAGATGGACTCATAATAACAGAGGAATTTTATAGGGGTCTGTTACTCCCACAGGTAGCCGTAGAATATAACTGGACGACAGAAGAATTCCTTAATCAAACATGTATAAAGGCTGGATTATGCAGGGATTCATGGAGAGACAAACATTGTAAAATAGAGAAATTCAGTGCAGAAATTTTTTATGAAATAGAGCCAGAAGGTAATGTTATAAGAAAGGTGATGGATGGTGTTTGATACTGTAATTTCCGGTAGAGTCTGGCGTAATGGTAAATTTGAGGATAATGATATAGGAATTTTAGACGGTAAGATTAAAGAGATTAAGCCATCAATAAGTGCTTTATCAAAAATTGATTATGGTGGCTGTATTATTGTTCCTGCAGGTATTGACATGCATGTACATTTCAGAGATCCTGGATATAGAGAAAAGGAAACCATTTATACCGGGAGTATGTCTGCTGTATATGGTGGAATTGGTACCTATTTTGATATGCCAAATACTAGACCAGCTACTTCATCTGCAGATGCCTGTATAGAAAAACTGGCAACTATGAAAAAAAACTCTTTCAGTAATTATGGTATTTATGGATACACAGACAATATCAATAATATAAAAAATTTAATAAATCACGTTATTGGATTTAAAATATTTATGGCACATACAACAGGGGGTTTAGTACTAGATGATAGTATTGATTTACCTGATTTAATAAGAAATTTAGATTTAACAGGAAAAATAACTGTTTTTCATGCTGAAGAACCTAAATATTTTTTAAAAGAACAGGCAGATAATTTGGTAAAATATTCTAAAATACGTAACTGTAAATCGGAAGCAGAAGCTATAAAAAGGGTTATTAATGTGAATGCAAAAAATATACATATAGCTCATCTGAGTTGCCCAGATAATTTACAATACGTGTACGGAAAAAGTTTTGAGGTAACACCACATCATATTTTGCTTAATAATGAACTTCCATTAAATACATATGGAAAGGTAAACCCACCCATAAGATCTGAAAAAGATAGATTAAATCTATTCAATGCCTTTAAAGAGGGTATTGTACCTATTATGGCATCGGATCATGCACCCCATCTGGAGAATGAGAAAATTGTTTCATTCGAGAATGCTCCTGCAGGAATACCAGGTGTGGAAACAATGTATCCATTAATGCTGTATCTTTCTAAAAAAGGTCTGTTAAATATATCAAATGTTATAAGGTCCTTATCTGAAAATCCTGCAAAGTTATTTAATCTACAAAAAGGAGTGATAGCGTCAAATATGGATGCAGATCTTGCAATATTTGACATGGATAAAGTAACAAACATAAAAGGTAATAGACTTCATAGCAAGGCTGGATGGACTCCTTATGAAGGATTTTCGGCTATATTTCCCAAAGATGTGTATATTGGTGGAATCAGAGTTATCAAAGAATACGAATTAAATAGTGATCCAGCTGGAAGGTCTGTTGTTGAAACAAAAAAACATAGTAATTTTATAAATTAAAATGCGATTATTTTAGAATTGTTGAATACTCTATATTCTTTCCATGTCGTATTGACATCCCTCCTAAGCCAAAGCAACGGAGTTTTATAGTTATCCCCATACCTCTAACAATCAATAAAATATATATAGGATTATATACATAGGTGTTAAGAGATAAATTATTGTTAAGAGGTAATTGAGATGGTTAAATCATTGATTAGTGAGGCACTGGCTAGACATGAAGCAGAAAGAAAGGTAGATCCGGCTATTAGTAGTGCAGGTCCAACTATACCGCTGAATCCTACAGATGAGGAGCTTGCTAGGCTTGCAGAACAGTTAAAAGTTAATATAAAGATTGTTGGATGTGGTGGTGGTGGGACAAATACAATAAATAGATGTGTAGAGGAAGGAATAACAGGAGCAGATATGGCTGCCTTGAATACGGATGCAAAACATCTTTTTACTATTAAAGCACCTAAAAAAATACTTATTGGCAGGAGGATTACCAAGGGACTTGGTGCAGGGGCTAAGCCAGAGATTGGTGAGGAAGCTGCACGTGAGAATGAAGAAGAAATAAAAAGATTTCTAAATGGATCTGATATAACCTTTATCACAGCGGGTATGGGTGGTGGTACAGGTACAGGTTCTGCTCATTACGTCGCAAAATTATCCAAAGAGATGGGGTCCCTCACAATGGGTATAACAACCTTGCCGTTTTCAGCTGAAGGTAGCGTTAGAATGGAACAGGCATTAAGAGGGTTAGATAAACTGAGAAAGGTCTGCGACACTACTATTGTAATTTCCAATGATAAATTACTGGAACTGGTTCCGCGTTTACCACTGGAAGCAGCTTTTAAGGTTGCTGATGAAGTTTTGATGACTGCGATAAAGGGTATAACAGAGATCGTTACAAAGCCAGGTCTTGTTAACATAGATTATGCAGATTTACAAACTGTCATGAAGGATGCAGGTGTGGCACTTATTGGACTTGGTGAATCTCAATCCACTACAGATAGAGTTACTGAATCGGTAAATGAGGCAATAACATCTCCATTGTTAGGAGACGTTGAACTGAAGGATGCACAGGGAGCACTTGTGAGAGTTGTTGGAGGGCCTGATATGACCGTAAGTGAGGCTCAGAAAGCAGCTGAAATTGTTGGTTCAAAAATAAGTAAACGTGCACGAATGATATGGGGATGTACTATTGATCAAACTATGGAGAATACAATTAAGGTATTACTCATAATAACGGGGGTTAATGCACCTTCACTACTAGGTCAAAAATCAAAATTTTCAAAATCAATGCCAGGAGTAATACCCTCCAGACCGAATGAAAAAGACGATACAGACATAGACTTTATTCAATAAACCTTTTTTTGTTCTAAATTTTTGATTGAATATTTTTTAATATAAAAAAGTATTATATTTTATCGTTCGTTTTTTTCATGTTCTTCTGTATTGTTAATATTATTTACAATTCCAGGTGTAGCTTTTAAAATCATGGGTTCTTTTTTTCTTTTTTTCCTTTTTGTGGATGTATCTGCAGATGGTAGTTCAACCTCTTTTATTCCAGTTCCCTGATCAAATGACGTGGTATTTCTCAATATAGGCAATCCACACTTGGGGCAGGTTCCACTATGAATTGATATGCATCTATCGCAAAGTGGTGTTCCACAATCATGCATAGTATATGCTTTTCCACCACATATAGCGCATCTATACACCGGACCAGAGCGTTCTTCATTAGCATTTTTATCTTCCATCTTAATTTTTTTATTATTCACCGGTATCTTACTGATGAATGATGAACTATTATCCTTAATTTCAGATGTTGTTTCATTTTCTATCAATACAGGCAATTCCTTTTCATCATTAATTCCGGTATCTGTTGGAGGTGTTGGAGCTATAGTGGGTTGCATATTGTTAGTTAAAGGCGCTTTAGACTCATTACCTGAGTCATAATTTTCAAACATTTTTAATCCTTTCTCAAGAGCTCTTGCTTTAAGAATACCGATGCCATAATTAACTGCCATGGCAATTAAATTATGAGATGAATTAGGAACTGAAAGTGCCTTTCGTAGAAGATCATCTATACCATCTATAATTGGGATCCTTGACTCTTCAAGTTCCATGACACCTTTTATATAGGAAAGCAATTGTTTGGTTTCAAAGGTGTTTAATCTTGGTAGATATCCAACAACCTCTGATAAAGCAATATTTCTTGGCTCTATAAACCCACTTTTTCTTACATAAAATTTAAAAAGCTCAAGGGAGAGGTCATCTAATTTATTAACATCCTCCTGGGTCAACGATAAAACATCCATTTTGTCAAGTATTGTTATGTATGAAACGACTTTATCCAGAAGAGGAAATGGGACACCACAATGCAAAAAGATTTCCTGTTTAGTTAATGGTCTGCCACTCTTGAACTCCAGTTCAAGTACTTTTTTAGAATAACTTTCTATAGAACTTTCTGTAACCTTCTCTTCACATACCCTTTTACTTTCAATAGCACTCTGAAATCGCGGATCAATCTTGATAGCGGTATCAAAACATTTTATAGCTTCTTCATATCTTTTAAGTTGAAGATGCAGAAGACCCTTTGTATTCCATGTATATTTATCATTTGGATTATGCGTAATAACTCTGTCATAACATGCAAGAGCTTCATCATATCGCTTCAAATGCTCAAGACACTCTCCTCTATTTACCTCAATTTCATATTTTTCAGGATAATATTTTAGTGCCATTTCAAAATATTTTTCAGCACTATCGAATTTAGATGTACTTTTATACAGTTCACCTAATCGTTCATACCCTTCTTCTCCATTTTCAAGATTAATTACCTTTTTTAGATCATCAATAGCGTCATCTAATAAACCCATCTGTTCGTTTATAGTGGCAAGCATTAACCATAATTCTGGATCTGTTTCTCCTTTTTTAAGTGCCTTTAATACAAACTCTTTTGCACCTTTAATATTATTTAATTGCAATTTTAATTTTCCAATACCTTTCAATGCATTGATATTTTCTGGGTCAACTTCAAGTGCCCTTCTGTAATATATTTCTGCTTCATCTCTCCTTCCTTTTTTAAACAGAACATTACCACCTATAACCAATAATCCATTATTGTGGGGTGACGATACAAGTGCATTATTAAGTAAGGTCATGGCATCATTGAGTCTATCCATCTCCACAAGTGCATTTGTCTTTATATTCCATCCATCATAACTGTTGTTATCTGCAGCTACAAGGATTTCGCCAAGATTCAAGGCTTCGTTATATTTTTTTTCAGAAAGATACAGTTCGGCAAGTGTTACCAATGCAATTCTGTTTTGTGGATTTGCGGATATGACCTTTTTAAGTAAATCCTCTGCTTCCTCTTTTTTATCTGTTTTTATAATAGCTTTTGCTTTCTCCAGCAGCAGGGATGAATCTGAACTATCTATAGATATTATCAAATCTATTAATTTAAGATATTCACCATTCATTCTTAATTCTTTAAGTATGAAAAGTTTTAATTTAAGAATATCCAAATTTTTTTTATCTACTTCTAAAACATTATTGACAATTTTCAATGCTTCTTCAAATTTATTTTCACCATACAGTATATGGGCATGTAGTGACAATGCATTTATATTATTTTCATCCATTTCAAGGATCTCCTTGCAGAGATTATCGGTATCAGCTATGTTTCCTGCAATATATTCAGCCTTAGCAAGCTTTACCATTAGGTCTATGTCGTTGCTTACGCTTACACCGATTTTATAAACATCTATGGCTTCATTTATTCTGCTTAAACTGACAAGAATATCTCCTTTTACAGCATATAGATAATAATCCTTTCTATACGCTAATAAATTATTGACCCATGACAGTGCTTCATCATTTCTATTAAGCTTTATTAATAATTTCAAAATAAGCCCCATGAGTTCAGTATTATCAGGTTTAATGACGAGTGCCTGTTTATAGGAAGATAGTGCATTTTCAAATTGAGACATTTCTTCATAGCAATTACCTCTTGTCTTCCATAATTCAATATTCTGAGTTTCGTACTGAAGTGCTTTATCGATCATATCTAAAGCTTTAGGGTAATTTTTTAGGCCTATAAAACTATTAGCCATTCCTATAATACCATCAATATTTAACGGAGAGGTGGATGTCAATAGTTCAAACACAGAAAGGGATTCAGAATACCTCCCAGTAGTCAGATAAAATTTTCCTTTAGCTTCCAGCAGTCTTGGCACTGCATGACCATACAATCGTAGTCCACTATTAAAAGCATTTTCTACCTCTTTATAAATATCAGCTTTATCTACATTATTTTTGGTTGAAGCGTATTCCTGAAGAATTTGTCCTTTCAACAACCATACTTCTCCTGATTCATGTTTATTTAATATAGCATCTGTTGCTGCAATGGCTTCGTCATACCTCTTTAATGAGTAAAGCAGTGTAGCCCGTTCCATTGATACATTTACATCGTCAGGATATAGTTTTACGTATTTATCAAAATATGTCAGACCTTCATCCATGGCATTATTCATGGAGTAAAATCTGGCAATTTCAAGTATTGCTACTTTATTATTTGGATCTTTTGAAAGCATGTCCTTTGCACAATTTATTGATCCGTCAATATCACCGCTTTCTTTTAATATTCTTAATTTTTCTTCGTCTGCTGATAAATCAAAGGAGGGTTGCATCTGAACCTCATCCATTTTTGATTCTGTATCTGGTTTTGTTCCAAACTTTATGTCTGTTATTATATCCCTTGCTTCAAGATCATTGGGGTCCCTTTTTAGCACAGCCTCCGCACATATATTAGCTTCATCATATAAATTAAGACTTTTTGCCAAAAACATACGCTGTTTCCAGTTTTCATTATTGTCTGGATCAACTGCAGATATTCTCCTTCTAACTTCAAGTAAATCAGGAACCTTATTTAACATTGCCAGGGTATTTGCCTTTCCTGTTAAAGCATTGATATGGTTTGGGTCCTTGGTTAAAGCGATATTATAACAATTTAGAGCTAGATCCCATTTCTTCTCTTCCATAATTATGTTTCCTTTGAGTACATAATAGTCAGAATTGTCGGGGTATATGGATATGGCTTTATCCACAGAATTCAGTGCCCCATCAATATCATTTTTGTGCATATCAAGTTCTACTTTAATGATCCATAACTCTGCTCTGTTAGGTTCCCTATTTATTAAAGATGCCAAAATTTGTGACGCTTCATCAATATTACCTGCGTTTAAAAGCATCCTCATTTTTAGTACAAGTAAATCTAAATTATCAGGAGCAAGTTGAGACGCTTTATCAATGTATATGGTTGATTTATCATCTAAATTTTGGGCGGATATATACGCCTGAATTGCTTCATCAATCCTACCCATTTTTGCAAGAACATCCCCCTTAAGGCCCCATGTCTCTGAGCTCTCCTTTATAGATATTGCCTTTTCAACTGCCTGAAGAACATTATCCAAATTTTGATTAAGATCTAACATTGTCATGGCAAGGTGTATCCATAAATTTTCATCATTTGGATTTATATTAAGAGCCATTTCAAAAGATGCATATGCATAATCATACCTCTGGACATGGTTCATAAACCTTATACCCAATAAATCCAGAAATTTTGATATTTCTAGGCGATTAGATATATTCTGATTCTGATAGTTATTTTTTAATAACTCGTATAACTCAGCTAACTTCTGTAATTCACCAGCAAGATTATTCTGTGAATATAACATATCACATTCTTGAAGCAATGTCGAAACAGTAGTAGTCAATTTATTTTCCTTAGATCTGAAAGAATCCAATAACCCCATGATATGTACACCACAACATTAAGATATGAATTAATATGCCATGCTCGTATCCTGCATCTATTCTATATGTTTACATTATATTTATTCTTTTACTTTTTGTACTGGATATATATCCTGTACAACCAGTAAAAACATGCAAAAAGAAAAATATGCTAAATAAAGTCGTATAGAATTATACCTTGATCAATGGATGTATCGTTGTTTTTACTCAACAGGCTGTAAAAGAATACCAAAAACGGTTTATTTTAATCCTAAAAAATATTTTTTGAGGGTGATTTTTTGAATACTTTGTCAAAATATTTTGCTCTCTTACACACATGTAAAATCTAAGGTCAGCCCTTCACCGTTACATAGTTAACATCTCCATCCTTATGATCCTATCCTATGGACCAGGGCGAAACCTGCCTTTTCTGCCTTTTCGCAAACACGCATAAGCATTCATAGATGCAATCTGACAATACAGCGAAGACAGATACTGGCACTCAGCACTAAGAGTTCAAATATTTGACTCATGTAGGGCATAGCCATGCAGCAGGTTTCGTTGACCTGTTTATCCGGATTGATTCATTCCTCCTCAAGCTTTGGCAGCTTCTTCTCTGTCAGTACAGGACTTTGATATTTCCACTCCTCTTTCTCCGTTAGCATTTTGTATATCATTCTCGTGAGTTTGCGCATTGTGGACACATGTGCAAACCTACCTGACCCCTTCCTTTTCTTGATTGAATTATAGTATTCGTTGATGGGTTTATTTCTCAGTATTATTGCGTCTACCGCTACGGAGAGTGCCCATCTCGCTGTCTGTGCACCTTCCTTTGACATGTGACCCCTCCTCTTTATTGTGGATGAATCCTTCATGCTGGGTATTATTCCAAAAAATGCAGCTAACCTGTCAATAAAATGGTTAAATGTAATAGATATATTTATATTTGATATGAGAATATATAAAAATATGACAGAAATTGTAGAATATACAGTATCACTGAAACATCCTGAAACGCATACAGCTACGATTGTTTATACAATACCCAAAAAAATAGACAAATTGATAATTTCAATACCTAACTGGACTCCAGGTTCATATGTTATAAGGGATTTCGGAAGATACATAGAGATGATTGAAACAGTTGATGATATATCTATGCTTATAAAGATTGATAAAAACCATTGGTTGGTGACTAATAAAGGTGGTAATCAGATCAAAATAGAATATACCGTCTATATGGGTGAATTGTCAGTAAGAACATCATACATGGATAAATTTCACGCACAGATAATACCCGCATCCTCCTTTATTTATTCACCTGTATACAGAGACGCACCTGTAAGAATCAAATTTGATATTCCTGAACACTGGAGAATTTTTACATCCTTGAAATTTATAGATAAAAATACACTATATTCTGAGAATTATGATGAACTGGTGGATTCACCAATTGATATATCAGGAAACGTAGTTAAAAAAGATTTTATAGTAAATGATAAAAGCCACAGTATTACATTATGCAATTTTAATAAAAAAATAGATTATGCAAAAATATTAAAAAATTCTAAAAAAATTGTACTTGAATCGTATAAAATTTTTAATGACTGGCCAAATATGAAAAAATACCATTTTTCATTTCATATTGGAACCAGAAACAGTGGAGGAGGACTTGAACATATTAATTCATCATCAATAATGCTTCCAGCAGAAGCATTCAATTATAATGATATTAAAAAATACAATATACTTTTGTCTGTAATAGCACATGAATATTTTCATATGTGGAATGTTAAAGGATTGAGAACCAAAAAACTTATTCCCTATAACTACGATAGTGAAGTGTATACAGAAACTCTCTGGTTTCATGAAGGTTTTACAAATTATTATGGAAATATAATACCACTCAGGGCAAAATGTTATGATATTGGTCATTACATTGAATATCTGGGCAAAGCTATCAGTAGTTATCGTAATAAACCAGGACGGTTAATACAGTCGGTTGCAGATTCTAGCTTTGATTCATGGATAAAATTTTATAAGCCAACTCCAGATTCTGTAAACAGTACAGTATCATATTATGAAAAAGGGGAACTTATTGCGCTTATTCTTAATTTGTATATTATTAAAAATAGCGACGGAAAATATTCATTGGATGATCTTATGGCATATATGTGGAAAAATTATAAAACATCAGGTTTTGATGAAAAAAATATTGTAGATATAATGGATGATGCCCTGGATACAATATCATTGCGTAATATTATAAAAAAACTTGTATATACAACTGATGAAATAGATTTTAAAAGGTATCTATCGTATGTTGGCTTATTGCAGGATATGAAAAAAAAGGATAATCCATATATTGGCCTTGAAATGGATGGAGAATTAAAATTAAAAGTCGTGTATAGGGGATCTCCTGCAGAGAAGGCGGGATTATGCCCTGCTGACGAACTTATAGCAATAGATGATATAAGAGCAACTGGTGAAAACGTAAATGATCTTATATTACATTTATCACCTGATAGAAAATACAGATTGATCGTGTCAAGAAATGGTATGATTCATACAGCAGATATTATACCTGACCAGCCGTTATCAGATGTGACTATTTCATTATCCAAGAAACCTACGTATGAACAGAAAAGGTACTTTACAAAAATGTTTAAAATTCCCTATCCAAACATAAAAAAATAGGGTTTATTTATAGGTTACATGTATTCTATGCTCTGGAGGTTTTGTTTTTCTGTATATAACAGCAATAACGGCTGCCGGTATAGCTATTAGATAAAGAATGATTGTATATATATTCAGGTCAAAGAAGAGTTTGCTTATTGGAGAAAGATCATTGGATATTGTAGAGGTATAGTTAGATACAATATTGATCGTAATATTTTTTGAAAAAGTACCATTGTTGGAATCAGTGACGGTAACAGAGAATTGATAGCTACCTGGAAGCATGTAATGGTTGCTTGCTATAACCGTTCCATTTGTTATTACAGTTCCTGATTGCCCATCACTAAAGGACCATGTTATAGTGTACGGTAACACGCCACTATGGGGTTCAATAGTAACTGACGCAATATATGATGCCACAATATTTTGTGAATAAACATTGACAGATAAGTTGGCGAATAGGGGATATCCAGCATATATATAAATTGTCATATTTCCGGATTTATCTTTGCTGTCGGTTACATTTACTGTAACCGGATATATACCCTTTTTATTGAATATATGGTATACTCTCAGGCTATTATTATTCAGATCAGTAAACATAGTTCTACTTGCATTACCAAAATATATGGTGTAATTGTAAGGAGCTATGCCATCATATGTATGAATATTAAAAGACACGTTAAGAGGAAGTTGTGTACCACCATCTCTGTTTGGAGTAACTATTACAGACAACCCAGACATATCTATTGAAAAATAATATGGATAGATAATTCCAAACCCTGTAGGAAAACTCCAGCCAGGTTGAGCTGAATAATTTAATGTACTTCCGTTATAGACAGAGAAAAACGGTGGGTTGGTATATGTCGAAGCATTATCTCCGAGTTTATATAGTTCAGGTAAAAAAAATCCAAGAAAGTTATGCCTGTAGGCGTCAATGACAGATATCTGTGATGCTGTTACAGGGGTAGCTACACTTGTACCCTCCATAATTACATTGTTGTACGGATACATATAAATAATCGTATTATTAGCAACAGACGATATATCAGCAACACCTCTACCTTTACCATTGATCAGCTTATTGGCTATACTGTTAACCTGCCATGATGGCTCACTGTACACGTTGCTTATTCCAGCCGTGGTTCCTATAACTTTTCCTATATTGCTGTTTATCCATACAGTCGCATAATTAACATACCCTGGAGATGATGGAGTTCCTGAAATGGTTATTGTTACGCCACCCACAGCTACAACGCCATAAGTATTGTTAGCATCTGTAGCTGGAAACATTACCGCATTATTTCCCGAATCCCCGCTGGCAGCTAAAACGGTGATACTTCTGCTATTCGCCTCCATTATAAGATTATTCCATGATGTACTAAAGGTATCAGAGGTTCCCCATGAATTTGATATAACAGATACGTTTGTTAGAGCTTTATCATTTAAAGCATACTCCAGAGCATTTATCATAGCGGCAAGTGTATTGGTAGATGCATATACATCATATATATTCGCTCCAGGGGAATTTGTTGCCAACATATCAAGATCAACCGTATTTTCAGACCTTGCATACTGGGGAGACATTTCCTGTAGTGCAGAGCTACCTGGATTGACTATTGGAATTCCATTGTACGGCACACCTATATAATGTATAGTTGGTAATGGCTCATTGGGTGGATATGTTGCATTAATATAGTTGGTAATATCTGGTGGGTAGTAGGGGCCTACCGGGGTATCATTTGAATTTACACCCTGCCACATTAAATTTATAATCGTTTGATTAACCGGATATATGTTTTTAGAAAATATTTTGTCCGCGCCAAATGCAAATTGAAATGCAGAACCATAAAAATATTGATTGCCATTCTGTGTATAAAAATATTTACCTGCATTAGACGGTATGTTTATATGGTGATAGTAAAGTGATGATATATGTAGTGTGTCGTTGTAACTGTTTAATCCAGTAATGGATGAAATGTAGATTGCTATAGTTCTGGGCAGATATATAGATGATGCAGGATGATAGTATATTCCCTTATTTATCATGTAATAAGCCATATCGGTACTTAATGCTCTATTGACACCCATTACAGGACCACTCACAAACAGATTCAATCGATCACTGTAGGTGTACAGATTCAATCCATACCCTCTAAAATAACCTTCAACAACATTTGTAACGTTTAACGTCGGAGATATGTTATTTATAAACGCATTTCTGGAAATTTTTATGTGATTTGATAGGATGTTTTGAAGCATAATCTCATTTCTTAAATTCAAGGCTACTACGAATGATAAGTTGATGTTATCAGGCATATATTTTACAAATGTGCCAAGTTTATCATATCCATTGATCAGTACCATATTGGTAGAATGAGGTTGTGTTGCAACACTACCGGCTGCCGTAGCACCTATAAATGATGTCAGAAAAAGTATTATTATTGCCCAGTATATAAATAATTTCATAACCTTCATTTTAAAGTGTATTCACATATCTCGCATGTTGTTGATTCTTCACTGTTTAACGAACCACATTTTGGACATTCAACTGTTTTCTTTTTGGAATAACTGAATAAAATATGTTTAGTCTCCTTTTTTTTAATTATATCTAACAATGCCATATTTTTTTCTTTTTCTTTACCCAGGTTATATAACTTTTCTTCAATACTCTTTTTTTCCTCGTGAATTTTTATCATCTCATTTTTTATTGCTGTTAATATTTTATTAAGCTTCTCCTCCTTTGCCTCTATTTCATCATTATATTTGGCTATTTTAATAAGCTTTTCGTCAACAGTAGCCTCTGTTAAATCAGTTATATCCTTTTTAGATGCATCCAGTAGTGTCTGTACCTTGCTGTTATTTACTGCAAACTCTTTCTCCTTTTTTTCAAGTTCGTCCAGCCTATCTTTAATCTCCTTTTCTTTTTTAACCAAATCATCTTCCCTTTTAAGGAGTTCTACCTCTTTCTGTTTTACTTTATATTCTCTTATACGAATTCTATCTAGTTCAGATTTTATTGCATCTATTCTGATTTTTAATCGTTCTTCAACCTTTTTGATTTCAGAGTCTTTAATTCGTACCTGTTCATCAAGTTTAAGTAGTTCCTGCTGCCTCTTGGAAATATCCTCCATATACTCTTTTACAGCACCCGTCAATTCAATTTCGGATTCATGTTTTGTATTGGACAAATCAGTTCCGCAGAAAGTACATATCGCCTGTCTTGCATCTACATATTTATTACATTTAGGACATTTAATAACTTTCAGTTCATTTTCTACACCCATATAACACCACTTCATTTCATATTCTAAACGGACCTATAACCGTTAGATTAATTATTGTATATTAATATGTAACTACTAAGCAATAAATATTTTCATTGTTACTACCATGAAAAAGTTAACGGTAGGACATTTTTCTAATATTAATAAAAGCTAGTGTATCCTTACAAAACTATAAAAATATTTTGCTCGCATTCATCCCCTCTCTTGCGAAATGAAACTTCCAGTTCGCAGAGTTAAATTTTTAAAAATAAACTGAGGAATGAACAACCAATTCATAAAGACAGGATACTTCACTGAAACATATATATCTATGTAAATTATAATCGTATCTGATAGCCCCGTAGTGTAGTGGTCAATCATGTGGGACTCTGGCAGATGCACAATATCTGGAGACATCCCGCGACGCAGGTTCGAATAATATTGAGAAAATCCTGCCGGGGCTATATATCAAAATAATTAGTATCTATAAAATATCTAATTTTGATAGGAAAAAGATTTTAGTATCATTCACATTTCCTAATATAGGGATTACTATTGAAGCTTTTGGAGGAAAGGATTCTGTTATACCTTTATAATTGGGATGCTAAAGATAATAAAAGTAATTTGAAGAATTTGTCGAGAATATTATCAATATCTGAAAGTGACGTGAGCGCTGCACTTAAAAATCTTATGAATAAAGAATTGATAGAAAAGATGCCACTATATGATAATGTGATTTTTTCACTGACTATTAAGGGGAAAAAATATGCAAAAAAACTCGATGATCAGGATGCTATAAACTGGTTATTTAGCAGGAACGTTAAGGAGACTTTGCCTTCTGAAAATATTCTCAATACAAATACTGCAAATACTGGTAAAATTTATTTAATTGAGGATCTAGCTCCAAAACTGGTATATAAAAAATTTTATTCATTAATTCATGGCAATTCAAAGGCATTGATATTATCACGACCTGCAAAAAGAGGATTTATTGAGAATAATGAACATGTAAAAACATACTGGTTTACCAAAATTCAGGCTGAAGACAGTATAGACCCTACTAAAATTGTAACTATTCTTTTGACAATAACAAGTACCTTATCAAATGGTGATATGCTTTTTCTGGATGGAATTGATTTTCTTGCTACGCACAATGGAGAAGATTCCATTGTAAAATTTATACACCAGATAATTGATTATGTTACAATATACAACATAACATTTATTTTACCAATATCCGTTGATAGCGTATCTAAACGTATGCTTGCAATTCTAGAAGGGGAAACTAACGTAATAAAAAATGAAAAAGAACTCAATGCAGTTGGAGATTCAGAACAACCTCCAAAAAATGGTAATAAATATGAACAGAATAATTTTGTGGATAGAGAGACCTATTTAACAAAAATGAATGATATTTTAAAATTATCCGGAGAATCGGTTCTTATATGGGGAATAGCCGGTATAGGTAAAAGCTCTATAGTGAAAAAATATTTAGAAGATAAAAAAAACAGTATAATATGGATTGATCTATATGAAGGCATATCTGAATTGCATATTATGGAACTTATTGCCACACATCTTTCTACATTAAACAGGCCCTATTTATCTACCTATCTCAGTACCTCTGACTCTGTAAATAGATCTGTCATTGAAAAAATTTTTTACGATGATGTTCAGGCCATTCCAGATCTTTTAATAATATTTGACAATATCCAATATGCTGTTGATGTTTTATCGCATATATACAGAATACTGAATGAAGTTATGAAGAAGAGTAAAAAAGGCAATCTGATCCTTTTGGGAAGGGAAAAAGCATCTGACAATATATTTTCATCTATAAATGACATTTATGTATCTGGGTTTGATCTTAATGGAACAATTAGTTTTTTAAAGTTGAAGGATATCACGAACGAAAGGGTTGTCAAAGAGATACATAAGATAACTTCAGGACATCCACTCCTTCTCACACTTATAGACAACGAATCAGACCTGTCAATTATAGATAGTAACATCAAAAGTTTCATAGATAAATCAATTAATTCAAAACTTACAGATACTGAAAGAGATTTGCTGGGTAAAGTATCAATTTACAGATACCCGGTGCCTGAATATACGATTACAAAAGATGATAAGGATAAGTCAATTCTTAAACAGCTTATTAAAAAGGGTTTCGTATACGTCTCAAATACAAACCTTATATCAATACATGATCTTATCAGAGAGTATTTCAATAAATACAGTTCAGAGGATCTAAAAAAAAGGTGGCATGAACTTGCATACGACCACTATCTGAACATATCTAATAAGACAAAGGAGGGAATAGGTGTTATAACATATGAAATGGTATATCATGCTATAAATTGTGATAAAATCATTGAAGCCAAAAGTTCTTTAGTAAAACATTACCTAAACATGATAGATGCAGGCTTGGGCAGAGAAATGATATCTCTTGTAAATATGCTGCTCAACAAGGATTCTAACGACGCTAGCCTCTTTATTCTTCACGCAATTTTACTTGAAACTTATGACGAAAAAAACAATGCCCTAACAGAATATATTAAAATTCTGAATGTTCTTAAAAAACAAAAAATGGAATATGATAATCTTCTTCGTATGGGAAAAATTCACGAAAGAGTTGCGTATATTTATATAGAGATGGGAAGCATAGATAACGCAAAAAAACATTTTGAGCATTGCCAGGATATTGCTTTCAATATTTCGTCGCCAGAACTGCTTGTGTCGTCATATAATGGTCTTGGCACAGTTTATTCCAGCCTTAAAAAAATGGATACCTCTCTTGAATTTTACAAAAAGGCAATAGATATAGCAAAAAAGATTGCAGATCTGTCACTGGAATGTAATATATATAATAATATATCAAACCTGTATTTAAACAACAAAGAGTATGATATGGCTATGGAATATTCTTCAAAAGGTCTGGATATAGCTGAAAGATACAATCTTCTCAACGAAAAGGGTACCCTTCTTAACACATTTGGAAGAATAGAAAAATATAAAAAAAACTGGGAAAAGGCGTATGAACTCTTAATTCAGGCACAAATAATCATTACAAAAAGGGGAAAGCAATCATTGCTCGGTACGATCGATACCAATCTTGGATTATTGTCATACCTGCTGAATGAACAATCAAGAGGAGAAAAGTATTTTAACGACGCATATTATATATTTGATTCTTTGAATAATAAAAAATTACTGTTTTATTTTTATATAACAAAGGCTGTATCAATGATACATGCCTCAGATATTAAAAAAGCAATAAATATAATGAATGGTTTAGATACATACATGGATAAGGACCCCAACCTCATGCAAATATATCAAATCCTAAAGGATCTTATTGAGAGAAAAAATATGAAAGAGGTTGATGTACAAATAAACAAATTTCTAAATAACAATTATGATCCTGTGCTTTATGAGTCAATACACGATATTATAATCATAAGGGATGCTCTTAACAGCGAAATATAGTGCAGGATTCAATTGTAGAGAGTAATTTACGATAATTTGCATGGTTATTTTGTTATACGGCATCATTCGTTACTTTTATATCGTTTATATAGATTATGACTTATACCTATGATGTCTAGAATCTTGCCTACCATGTAGTTAACAAGATCATCAACACTTTCGGGGTGAATATAAAAAGGTGGTGAAGCCATTAAAACAATACCACCGTTAGTTGCGATCTTTTCCATGTTATGGAGCTGGATAGCTGGTATTGGAGTCTCCCGTGGCACTACTATTAATTTTTTGTTTTCTTTGATCGCAACAAAAGCAACTCTCGTTATAAGATTATCTTCAATACCGTTTGATATCTTTGCAATGGTTGACAACGAGGCGGGTACTATGATAACGGCATCAAGTTCATTGCTTCCAGACGCAACAGGTACATTTAATTCGTTTTCATCGTAATGAAATTTTGCAAATTTATAAAAATCGTTCTCTGTAAGACCTAGCTCTTCATCAATAACTAGAGATGCAGCTCTGGAAATAATTAGATATACCGTCTCCTTTTTCAGATGTTCAAGAAGCCTGTATGCATATATAGCACCTGAAGCACCAGTAACAGCTACAACTAATTTTTTGGTCATGGTGATAGAGATAGATGTAGTAAAGTATTTAAAATGTAATGATGCTAAATATTTTGAATACATTAAGGCATTCTATCTGTAATATTGTTGCATATTCTCGTTTCCATACACTGCAATGTAAATTTTAAAATATATTGAATTTATATGTGTTATTGGTAAATTAGAACAGTGTGATATGAAATGGATATAACAGTTGATGAATCAAAAAATTTTGTTTTGCCAGGAGCTACAAGACATTATACCAAAGATATTGATATTATTATAAATAATCTTAAAATACAGGGAAAAATAGATTTTGATAAAAAGGTATTTTACGGTACAACAATAATACTGTTTAAACCATATAGAAACAACCTGGATCACATAGTACTTGATGCTGTTGAACTTCAGATCGATAACATATTCATAAATGATAAACCAGTTGAATTTATTAAATATACAGATAGTATAGATATCAAATTAACAGATAAACTCGATAGTGGTGAAGAATATAAGCTTACTGTTTCCTATAATACAGTTCCACGAAAGGGATTGTATTTTATAACGCCTGATAAAGACCATCCTGATAAAAAATACCAGGTATGGAGTCAGGGAGAAGACGAGGATTCTAGATACTGGTTTCCATGCATTGATTATCCAGGTATTAAATTTACAACAGAGGTTGTTATAGGTGTTAAAAAACCCTATATAGTTATATCCAACGGAGTTCTGAAAGAAAAATATGAGTCGCCAGATGGTCTTACATGGTTTGACTGGGTAGAGGATACAAAACATTCTGCTTATTTAACATCAATAGCAGTTGGTGACTTTGTAGAAATTAAAGACAAATGGGAGGATGTGGATCTCTATTACTATGTTCCTGCAGAAAGGGTAAATGACGCAGATAGAACTTTTAAAAATACAAAGGATATGCTGACTTTTTTCAGTAATTTTACAGGCATTAGATATCCATATAAAAAATATTCACAGGTAACTGTATCTGATTTTATATTTGGTGGTATGGAAAACATCTCATCTACAACTCTGACAGATGTTACACTGCACGACGAAAAAGCAGAACTTAACTATAAAAGTGAGCCATTAATAGCACATGAACTTGCACATCAATGGGCAGGTGACCTTGTAACCTGCAAAAACTGGTATCATGCATGGTTAAACGAGGGTTTTGCGACCTATTTTGAACTTTTATATGAGGAGCACCTATTGGGCAAAGATGAATTCACAATGTATCTTCTGAATAACATTGCTGCGTATATGGAAGAATCTTCTACATACATGAGACCCATAGTTCAACGCGTGTATTCAGAACCTATAGAGCTGTTTGACAGGCACACGTATCAAAAAGGGTCGCTTGTCCTTCATATGCTCAGGGGATTTCTGGGCCACGATACATTCAGAGAGGGTATAAAAGAGTACCTTAAAAGATATTCAGAATCATATGCTGAAACAGATGACTTCAGAAAGATCATGGAGGAGGTATCTGGAAAAGGCCTGGAACAGTTTTTTGAACAGTGGATTTATAGAGCAGGACACCCTGTTTTAGACATATCATGGAAATATGATATCAATCTTAAAAATGCAATTATAGATGTTAAACAGAAAAATGCGTTCTCTAAAAACCCTTTATTCAAATTTGAGGCAACATTCAGGATATATACAAAAGAGGGATATGTTGACAGGAACTTCACAATATCCAAGGAGAGTGAACTTTTCTACATACCTTTGGATAAACCACCTGTAACAATAACCTTTGATCCAGATGGGTGGGTGCTATGCAAAACATCATTCAAAAAATCTGTTGATGAACTTAGCTATATCCTCAATAATTCAAATAGCACTTATGAAAAGATCATGGCTATGAGGGAAATGAAATCAAGCTATGATATAAAGGCTGTTGATATACTGGCAGGGCAACTTAAAAAAGATCAGTTCTGGGGAATACAGGCAGAAGCTGCATCAGTACTAGGAGAAATACATACAGACCATGCACTTGATGGTTTACTTGATAACATGAATCTTAAAAATGCAATGGCAAGAACTGCTGTTGTGAAGGCATTATCAAAATACAGAGATAAAAAGGTGTGGAATGCTATAAAAGAGATTCTCAGCAGGGGTGATCAAAGTTATTTTGTTGAAGCATATGCATATACTGCAATAGGTAAAACTAAATTTATAGATGGTTTTGATCTGCTTGTAGATGGTTTATCAAAAGAATCTTTTATGGATATCATAAGAAGCTCAGCCCTGAAGGCCATGGGTGATCTGGGCATTGAAAAGAACATTAATTATGCAATGGAGTACTCATCCACCGATAAACCACTTTACACAAGGATTGGTGCTATCTATGCACTGGGTAAACTTGGAAAAAATAGAGATGATATAAAGGATTTGCTCATTAAATTATTAGAGGATCCATATTTACAGGTGAGTATGGCTGCCGTTGCATCGTTAAAAGAGGTTGCTGATAAAACAGTGATACCGGTTATCGATAGACTTGTGGAAAAAGACATACAGGCAAGATTGAAAAGATCTCTGAAGGGACTCAGAAGATATCTGGTGGAGACCGGTAAAAATAATATTGAACAACTGCAGGAAGAGATAGAAAATCTTAAGGAAAGAAACAGAGAACTATTGACTAGAATTGAGAAACTTGAAAAAATATATATTAAAAAAAAGATAGATAAAAATTATAACAGACACCCCAAATAATAGTTTATTTCATATAGATGTATGATATATTCATATCAATCTAACATGAAAGAAAACAGCTATAAGAAATATCTGAATAAAGATTTCCTCAAGCAGGTGGCATGGATATTGATATTTATAGGAATATTCGTGTTGTCTTTCTATGCCTTGCAGGATCTTGGAGCACTTTTAGGTGCTATACTTATAATTGCGATTCCATACGGCATTCTGCACTGGAAATCATTAAAAAAGCTCGCGTATATAATAATCGTAGTTCTGGTTGTGTCTGCCTTGCTCTACGGAATACTATTTTCATCTATGTTATACGCAGCACCGCCTGCCATAAACTCATCTGGACCATTCATTAATAGCACAGTTTCACCATATCACAGTTTAACGCCAACAACATTCAATTTTACAACATATATGGCCAACGGAAACAGTTCTGCTAAATATGCTGTATACATAAATATAACGAATACAGACGGGTCTAGATCGTTTGCAGATGTCATGCATATATTACATAGTAATAAAAATTTTACAGAATATTACTGTACAATTGACAACCTTTCAAGTGGATTATGGCTATACACCCTTACTGCTGAAGTTAATTATACAACTTCTAATGGTACTGTAAGTCATCACTGGATTACAAGCAATGGATATCTTCAGGGACCATTGATAGCTCCCAATATATACAATGAATACCCCTATGTCGTGGCCTTATCTGCATTCAGTATATTTCTTTATGCAGGCATCCCCGTTATGATTATACTTCCGTTAATATACTACTTCAGAGAAAAGAAAAAAAATAGGATTGTAAAGAATGCTACAAATAAAATTATTAAAAAAGATAAAAACGAAAATACTGAAAAAAATGAATTTATATGTTCCAATTGCGGTGCTGTTGCACAGGATGATGACGATGAATGCTGGAAGTGTCATGCTAAATTCAAATAATGTTATGGCTTAAAATGCAAGAATTTTTAAATTTTTTAAAATTGGCGTATTACAGATGACCTTCACGCATTTTAATATCTCAAAAATGGAATTATAAGTGCTACAAAAACAATGAATAAATAGATGTTGGAAAATATAAACAGATGTTTTGCATTTTTCTTCGCAGGCTTCATTATGAGGGATATTGACAGGGCTATGGTGATAAGTCCCATTAACGTTGATATGGCCAAAAATAGGTAGGATCCTATACCAGCAAAATAAGCCAAAATGGGAAAAATCGCAATAACCATTCCAGCCATGCCTACGCATACCATGGATTTTTTAACTGTTTTAATGGTAAGAGGAAACATTGGTATGGAGGCTTTTCGATAATCCTCCATATATTCAATTGAAAAACTCCATATATGAATGGGTATCCATACAATTACCAGCATTGCCAAAAAAAGTGATGCCCACGACAGGCTACCCGTTACAGATGCCCACCCCATCAGGACAGGTATACCACCGCATATTCCACCCAGTACGATATTCCATCTGCTACTTCGCTTGAGCCATAGACTGTATACTACAATATTGTCCACCAACGCTATTAAAATAAGTACTGTAACCAGTAAACTAACAGCGACGGCAAAAATTATGGATGTGGATATAAGTACCAACCCAACGATTAACGCGGTTACCCCGCTGATTGTACCTGATGGAACTGGCCTTTTATTAGTTCGCTCCATTATCCTGTCAATATCCCTGTCAGTGTAAGCTGTGACAGCCTCAGCTCCTGCAGCCCCCGTTACAACAGAGATCAGAGCCAGTACAAATGGCATATAAAAGAAGACAGTAATACTGCCGTAAGCTACTATAGCAGATGCTATAGCAGTGAAAGCGAGCAGTGTTACCACAGCAGGTTTCGTAATCTTGATAACTCCCTTCAACTTCGCTTTTACCCCATACATACCTACCTCTATTTGCTATTTACAAATATAGTTAATGTTCCATCAAAATAGCCTGCAGGCGTAGATAGAACCATGGTCATTGACTCATTGCAGGTAAGTGTACATGCTAAACTTGGATCGGTAGAAACAACACTGAACGACGTAATATTTGTTGATACATTTTCCATAGTGAAGTTAGCAGTAGCAATCATCGAAATATCAACAGAAGTACCGGTCTTATATGCATACGGAAAAGTCATGTTTACAGTAATATTATTCGCTGCAGTACCGGCGACATTAATGCCTTCTATATACGAATAGTTAACTGACTGGGAATGCACATAGAATATTGTTCCTGCGGATATGAGCAAAAGAATTACCACAACAGCACCTCCTATGACAGGAACCCTTTTTCCGTTATTAAAGTAGGTTCTACTATCTTTCTTAACCTCCTTTTTTACCTTATCAATATTTTCTTCCTGAAATACAGACATCCCAGTATATATAGCAGTACCTACCCCAAAAGCAAATAGGATCATGCCCAGTATTGTTATATACCAGTACACACTCCAGCTAGCTGTATTAAAGAATATTAAACCAACGCCACCTATGAACATTACCAGGGAACCGAATATCAATGAATATCCGATCAATTCCCTGTTTTTTGGAATAAAGGAAAAATAGTCTAGACCCATGAGCAGGGTGGACATTGCAGGCATAAGGAAAAATCCAAACATCTGGTGGAATCTCATAAAGTTGATATCACTGATAGCTCCAGGGGCATTGGTTATAAATCCAAGCATACCGAAATAATTCTCCTGAAGTTCAATACTGTACCCCAGCACAGGTATCATTACCAGTGCAAACACCCATGAAAGAAGGATAGCCATGCCTATTGGATCGTTCATCAGGTAATCTGTACCCTTTTCTATATTCTTAGCAGCACTTTTTACAGGTGACCAGAGCATGCCTATCAATACCAAAAAGGCACCTATTCCCACAATTCCAGTGAGAAGGTCATCCTGTGCCAAACCATTAGCAGCTCCTGGACCAAATGTAAACATCGTAGGAATAACATAGTTCGTCAATCCACCTACAACATATACTGCAGTCATGGCTACAACACCGAATAAAGCCACCTCCAGTCCCAATTTTGCTATAAACTTTTTTAATCCTTTCAATTCATTATAGCCATATTTCGTAGCGAACAGTGCTACTATACCTGCCATTATGGCTACGATCATCTCGTGTGAATGGCTTGTAATAGCATTGGCTTCAAAGGTTGCAGAATTCAGGCCTATGCTATGGATATAAGGAGTCATGAAACTGCCTCCAAATGCCATTATAAAACCACCAATGTGACCGATCATGGCGGCTGTAAATGCAGACCCTATTGACACCCACAATAACCAGAAGGTTAGATCTGCATTTTCCAGTCCTTTGGTTCTGTACATGTGAATTGGCAGCGCTATTATAAGTGCAATAGCAATCTCATCAAGGAACAGAAATGCAACAATCTGCATCCACATAGGAATACTGTTCTCTACAGAATCAATCATTCCAAAGATGCTATTAATAACAATAGCTATAAAACCACCATACATAATAAAATCAAATTCAAAAGTTCTTACACCTTCGGACATTTCGAGACAGGGTCTGTAGACATCTACAATGATATAGGATAACGCTACTACAAGTACAATTGTCAATACATGAAGATACATAATACGTTGAAACTCATTTGTACCTCCATAAATAGGCGAAAATTGATTAAACAATGGACTTAATACACTGAATATAAGTCCCCATATTACTGTAAAGTAAAATAACTGCCTAGGCGAATGAAAAAAGAGCCAAATTTTTTCTTTCAAACTTTTATTGTTCATACTAACACCTCAGACATACATAGAAGTATGTATTTAAATCCTTTGTCTATTTATAGTATATATCATACACCCTATACATATCATATTATCAAACAGAATACAACAAAATCATATTAAATTTTGTATTCTCTTTTATTTAATATAAATACAAGTGGTAAATATTCAAAGGCCATAAATGGTAGATATTCAAACGGCGTTTACATAATAAAACACGTGTAATTCAAAGTAACAGATAACAACAACCAACCACATCTTATATTTACAATATATATATAACATAATAATATAAATACAATAATAACATAATACATTTAAAGTCATTATTTCATATATTATTTAGAGGTGTATTGGTGGTGATACAATATGGATGAAATAAAAAGTGTGATAAAAGAGAGCATATGGGCCAATCGGTTTATATATGTAGCTATAATTATAGGAGCTGTAGCATTCTTTTCTATGGCTACATTTCTTATGCAGAGTATGTTTTATAAACCCTCTGCTGCAATGGTAGTTGCTTCAGGCAGTGCAGGTACGTGGCTAACGGTTGGATTTGTTGGGTTAATGCTTGTAGGAGTTCTAGGTACGGCTGTAAGTGGTTTGTTTTACTGGTATCTTGAAGTGATTCTCAATAAAAGTGTAAAAGGCATCTCCGCATTTTTTGCATGGATACACATTATATTCATGAGTATAGGCACTATAGGTGCGTCAATATTGATGATGTACGGCGGTTTCTTTGGTGGCGCAGCGATGTTACCTAAATATGATGGTGGCCTTGGTGAGACGGCGTTATGGGTACACGTAAACATACTATCTTCATTAATGATACCAATTGGTATCTTTATGGCTATAGGCGCTTTCGGTGTTTTTGCCGGTGGAATTGCATATATAACATCAATGATAAAAAATGGAAAGAAGGATTAAACAGAAAACGATTTTATATTTTAAAATTTTTTATTTTTATTTTTTGTAACACTCAGGATATGAAAATAAATAGAACATAATTTGTATTGTTTATATTGTACAAACTCCTGAGTTTTTTAGTATAAATGTTTTATTATAAAAACATTATTTATGTTCAGGTACCAAATGTCATAATAGATTATTATGGTGAAATTTCTTTTTTTATCAGATCCCTCACGAGAAGACCCCGTCCGTAAGGGCCTGAGTAGTTCACTCTGTATCTCTTTTTCCTGTAAGTATAAGCTTTTTCACCATGTCTATTGCATATGTTGTATTGATGTTTTTTGGACATGCCTCAACACATCTGTATGCATGATGGCATTTATCAACACCACCTACGCCTCCAAGAACATGCAGTCTATCTTCATATCCTTCATCTCTGGAGTCATACAGAAATCTGAATGCCTTTGTGATTGCGGCAGGTCCAAGGTATCCTTTATCAGTCCAGAATACAGGACATGATGTGGTACAGCAACCACACAGGATACAGTCCACACTGCTATCTATAAGCTCCCTATCATAAACCGATTGTAATCTTTCTTTTGCCGGATCTGGTGTATGTGTTATAAGATATGGCTTTACCTTTTTAAGATTATCCAGGAAGGGCTCCATATCAACTACAAGATCCTTTATAACTTTCATTGACGGCAATGGTTCTATCTTTAACACATCTCCGTGAAGTGTTTCTAGCTGCGTTTTGCATGCAAGTTTAAGTGAATCATTAACAGACATACCACATGAACCACATACAGACATTCTGCATGAATATCTGACGGAAAGAGATGGATCCATATTCTCAGAAATATGGATGATGGCATCAAGCAGAGTCATTCCTTCATGAGTCTCAACTGAATATTCCCTGTAATAAGGCTTGCTATCCTTTTCAGGATCATACCTGTATATTTTGAATTTTCTCATCTTTTTTTTCATAATCAATACACCCTTTTCTGAGGTTTATATTTGCCGATCAGAACTGGTTGATAGGAAAATCTGGGTCCATCAGGTGTATATTCAGCAATAGTATGTTTCAACCAGTTTGTATCATCCCTTTCTTTATGATCTGTTCTGAAATGGGCACCTCTGGTTTCAGTTCTCGCCAGTGCCCCTTTCGCAATTACCTCTGCTATATCAAGCATACCCTCTAGTTCAAGTACTCTTATAAGCTCCAGGTTGTAGGTTGTACCTTTTGATGAAACACCCACCTTTTCAAATCTCTTCTTTAGATCAGCAATTATCTCGATACCTCTCTCAAGGCCGATTTGATTTCTGAATATACCTACATATTTATCCATGGTCTGCTGAAGCTCGTGCATGATCTTTGTAGACTCAGTACCACCATTCTTTTTATTAAACAGACCCTTTATTTTGCTCTTGATCTCAACAACTGCACTATTAACGTAACTTTCCGATGGATTAAAGCGTTCATTTCTTACGTAATTAAGAGCCGCAACACCAGCTCTCCTTCCAAAAACCAGTGTTTCGAGCAGGGAATTTGCTCCTAACCTGTTGGCACCATGAACACTCACACAGGCTGCTTCACCAGCTGCATAGATTCCCTTTATGTTTGTAGCACCGTCAATATCTGTACCAATACCACCCATGGAGTAATGCTGAACTGGCCTTACAGGAATGGGTTTTTTAAGTGGATCTATACCCATAAAACTGATAGTTAGCTCCCTGATCTGACTTAATCTTTTCTTTACTATTTCAGGGTCAAGATGTGTAACATCAAGATGGAGATACCCGCCCATATCTGGAAAGCCTCTACCTTCGTTAATTTCAATCATCATTGATCTGGCAACAATATCTCTAGGAGCTAGCTCAGGTGGTTTCATAGACACATATTTTTCCATGAATCGTTCTCCAAGTCTATTTTTAAGAATGCCTCCTTCGCCTCTTACACCCTCTGTTATTAATATACCAGTAGTAGGCAATCCAGTCGGATGAAACTGTATGAATTCAGAATCCTTTAGAGTTACGCCAGCCCAGTAAGCAATAGCATTTCCAAATCCAGTATTTATATGTGCATTGGTAGTGAAGGAGTATATTCTGCCAAGACCACCTGTGGCAATAATAATGGTTTTTGCTATAAACCCCTCCACCTCTCCTGTCCTGAGTGATAATGCAACCACACCATGAACATAACCATCCTTTACAACAAGTTTAAGCACCATATATTCATTGAACACAAAAAGATTCTCTTTTAAACTTCGTTCATACATCGTTTCAAGCAGGGCATGACCCGTTTTATCAGAGGCGTAACAGGCTCTTGCATAGCTTCCACCTCCAAATGGTCTCTGTGCTATCTTGCCTTCCTCAGTCCTGCTGAATGGAACTCCCCAGTGTTCCATTTCATATACTCTGTCAATGCCCTCTTTACAAAGAATCTCTGCGGCGTCCTGATCAGCAAGGTAATCACTGCCTTTAACAGTATCGTAGGTGTGTGTATACACATTGTCTTCTTTATTATCACCCCTGTTACCCAGAGCCGCATTTACACCTCCTTCGGCGGCAGATGAGTGAGATCGCATGGGATATACCTTGGTTAACATGGCTACCTTTGCATTTCCAGAAAGCTCAATGCCTGCTCGCAATCCTGCAAGACCACCACCTATAATGATAACATCAAATTTATTCATATAATAACCCCTAACTTGATGCAATAACAGATGTGAATAGTATCATATAGTACAAGGTCACAACAATGCCAATTATAGCTAAAATCATAAATATCCAAAAAATTTGCTTATAATATTTATTCAGGGATGGGAAGATATCGTGCAAAATAACCCTGAATCCATTTATGCCATGAAATACAATTACTCCAAGAAATATTCCGTTTAGAATCATGGTGACATATCCTGTAAAAAAAGGTTGAAGATCAGCTATTGTTATTGTCTTTTGATACGCTAATCGTACAAGATCAATCACATGCCACCCAAAGAAAAGTAATATTGCTATACCCGTTATTCTATGCATAACCCATGCAAACATGCCTGGCTCCTTCAAGGCTGTTTTTGAATATCTTTTAGGACTCATATCAATATCTGTCATTAACATCACAACAGAACTGTATATAACGATAAAATATAAAGATATCTACTTTTTCATTACATCTTGATTTTTTATCAGATATTGTATAATATTTAATGGTAAAATATAAATTAAATTTTGAAACTTAACAGTATACCATCTATAATAAACTGAATAGATATTGCAGCCAGCAATAGCCCCATAACTCTTGAAAATACAAGAATTCCCGTTCTACCTGCTATTCTGTATATGGAACCAGCAAGAGAGAATATGATATAGGTTAGAGCTCCAATAAAAAGTATAGTTCCAAACAGGATCATTATTGCTGGGGCATTACCTGATGCATAAGACATATAGATCATAACAGTTGTAATTGCACCGGGACCTGCAAGCAAAGGTATACCAAGGGGGACCACACCTACCTCTTCACGTGAAAGTGCCTCATCCCTATCCTTTTCAGTAAGCTTCGTTTTGGATCTTTCACCATGGATCATATCCATAGCAACCATAAAAAGAATAATACCACCAGCTATTTTAAAAGCTCCTGTAGTGAAGTTAAGAATAAGAAATATATATTTACCAATAAGTGCAAATACAAGCAATATTGCTATTGCTACGGTGGTAGATCTAAGTATCACCCTATATTTTTCATTTTTTGAAAAATTTTCAGTGAGTGCTAGAAAAAAAGGAATTGCTGTTAAAGGATCAACTATTGCGAATATTGCAGCAAAACTTGAAATGGCAAACGTCAGATAATCCATAACAGAATAGATTAATTAGTAATATTTGAAATTGTCGTATTGGGTTGACGATTGTTTACCAATATGACATACATCCCTTGCCATGTTACGGGAATCCATTAACTAAGGAGGTAAGATAGAGAGGACACATCGCAATATAATAGATTTGAATAGAATATGTTCAGAACTATGTTCATTATAAACCGTTAGAGCAATTACGATAGATAATTGAATGCTGGTAAACCCTGTTTTTGTAAGTAGCATGTACTTCCCAGTACGTAGAATGCCATATCTAGCAATCAATTGCAATTTAATGGGTTATAGGTACTATAGGTTCAGCCTATACCTTCCTCAGAAAGCATTTTTTTAGCATTTTCTGCAACTACCAGTGGTTCTTTATAATACCACGCTACTGTTTTGGCTACATCCTTGAAAGTAAATGGATGTTCTCTTGTACCCTTTGACTCCATTAGTACCAGATAGTTAAGTACATCGGCTCTCCTCTTAACCTCCTTCTCCATATCCTTCATGCTCCATGCTTTGGATGAGGCTATCTTTTCATATATGTAACTATGACCGCTGTAGGTAAATGAATCATCAGCAGGATTCCACGAGTATACAGTATTTGTTATAAGTTCATTTGTTTCCGGGTCAATACCTACAATCTCAGTAAGCCCTTTAACACGTCTCGTCATTTTGTTACCCACTTTAACCTGTGCCTGAAGTGATACAAGATTGAGTGAAGTCATTAAAGCTCTGGGTAGATTGATTGGTGGATTCTCCATTCTATGTACCATTGCAGAAACAGATTCTGCGTGGAAAGTGGTATAGCTTGTTTTACCAGTTGCCATGGCCTGAAATACTATAAAAGCTTCTGCACCTCTAACTTCTCCCACCATCAGGTACTGGGGTCTCTGTCTAAGTGATGTGGTAAGAAGATCAAACATATCCACTTCACCTGGAGACTTACCTGTTATTGGATTTTTTGCACCAAATCCACTTCTGGTAAGAAGCGGCACCCAATTTTCGTGTGGAAGATTAAGTTCTCTGGTATCTTCAATAGATACAATCTTCATCTGAGGTGGTATAAATAACAGGACAGCATTTATAGTGGTTGTTTTACCACTTGCAGTACCTCCACATACCATCATGGATTGTCCACTTTCAATGGCAAGCCACAAATAGGCCATCATTTCCAGAGACGCTGTTTTAAACTTGATCATATCAATGGGTGTGAATGGATTATCTCTGAATCTTCTTATAGTAAAAGATGAGCCTTTTTTTGTAACGTATTTACCCAATGTAGCCTGCAGTCTTGAGCCATCCGGAACCGTTGCATCTAACATAGGTGATGAAACAGAGATATGCTTACCACATCTTTGTGCAAGCCATACAACAAAGTAATCAAGATCCTTTTCGTTGGTGAATTTTAGTGTGGATCTTATAGAGCCATATTTACGATGATAAATATAGATGGGAATTCCGACTCCATCGCAAGAGATATCCTCTACCTGTGTATCTATCATTGGAATCTGGATAATACCATATCCTATAAAATCCCTTCTTATATAATACTCAAGCCGTCTCTTTACCAGGGGACTGAAGTGTATATCCATTGAACGCATAACTTCATTTGCGAGTTCCATAAGATATTTCACTTTACTCTCTTTGTCATCTATGGTTATGTATTGAACCTTTTTAACCAATTCCTCCTCAATTGCTGTAACAAAATCCCATTCTTCATCTTTCATGGGTGGCTCAATACATTCATATATGTATTCATTTAACACATTATCGTACAATACTCTGATATATGAATAAGGAAATTCAACAGGATCCAGTTCTATTTCACTAAAATTACTTTCTGTTACTGCCTTAATTGGCGTTATATCTGTAGTTGCTTCAGATACATTTTTTGAACCTTTGGGTAATCGTACAGGTCTAGCACTTTTTTTAAACGTAAATCCTCCTTTCATGAGACTTAAATCCATAAATTTACACCTCTTTAAACATTATTGAACTGCGGTACAAGAAACCTCATCATGATCCACCCTATCAGCAACATTATACCTGCGTGTTTCATACCAGATACGACCTGACCTGTATCAAGTACACCGGCCATTAGACCATCACCTATTGCGTGAACCATAACAGCAACGAATAGAATAATTGCAATCTCGGGAATAAGTTGATATGATATTGTTATCGGTGAAGATCCACCTAATGCTGCAGCACTTGATTTGGCAATTCCCTGACCAGCTTTCACCATCTCTGGTAAGAAGGTGGAACTCAATATGATGATTGTGATAATAAATACAAAATAGGATATGTATATAACTGCAAGATAGGTACTCATCTGTATCTTTCTCTGTGAATCCATTTCCTGAACCTCCTTAGTAGTATGTGATACAAGTGATAGTATATCTGCAATGTTACCACCAGCTTCATTCGCTTTTATAATTATAGAGGTTATCCTGTTAACAAGCGGTGTGGGTCTCCTTTCATAAAATTGATGAAGAACATCAGTTACGGATACACCCCATCGTATCTGTGCAGACATCTTTTTTATTTCAGCAGTTAAAGAACCATATTTACCGGTAGACGCAACCGAAATGGCATCTGCTAGATTCATTCCAAATCTTCCGGCTTCCGCTACATCATGAAGAAAATCTGGCAATCTCTTTTCAATATCTGCAACTTCCGATTGTTCACGGGACAGATATAGCCCCATAATCATGAAAAAAATGATAAGACCAAAGGAGGTCATATCTATAGCTCTATTGGGAGCACTTTCTCCTGATAATATTGCGGTATTTACAAGTGTACCGCTACCAGTACCACTGGGTACCATATTCAAAACTGCTAGTATAATAAAGATCATGAGTATTGTAATTGATACAATCCACAGAATGGTCTTCATCGGAATCTCTTCTTTAACAGCTACTTTTCTTACCATTTTTAACACCTTAAGCTTTAGTCATATTACCCATGATAAATATAAACATAAACTGCGACGCAGGAATCATAACAAGCACGATTATCCACAGAATATTCATCATGTATACACCGTTTCCACCAACAATTGCCATTATAGCAAGTATAACGACTAGAAAGAGTGGAAATGCAACAACGACAGTTACGAACGATTCAGCAAGCATACCAAAGGTTTCCAGCATTTTTGCCATATCCAATTTTGCATCTCTCTCATATTCAGTTGTTTTCATCATAAAATAGGGCTTTAATTGCCCTCCGGATGTAACTGTTGTTATAGCTCCCTGTAGAAAATCTTGAAATTTTCTGGAAGGGGTTCTACCCACAGCGTTTTTCATGGCGGTAAGGATATCATAACCAAGAATCTCTGTATCTCTGGTTATCCATAACGCTTCATTTCTGATTTCACCGTATAATTTTTGTTTAGATAACTCTTTAAATATAACATCAATATTCACATCCGCAGAACCCATTGCGGCTATAAAACCCATTGCAGATGCAAGTCTTTTGTCAATGTCCCTTGCTCTAGCAGATGCCTTCATAGATGGTAATTTCATATTCATAAAATATACTATAAACGGAATGAGAAATATTATAAGTACAGATACTAGAATTGATTTATATAGTGGATACGCAAAAGACATGAGGACACCGACAACAATACCTGCTACCAGCGACACAAGTGCCGATACAAGGGTAATAAAAAGAACGTAAGAAAGGTATTCCTCACCTCTGAGATTTATATGTGCCTTCAGCAGATCGTCTTCCAGTTCCTGTGATACAGTCATTCCTTCAACGAATTTATGCATATTTTGCCATGCAGTTTTTTGTAAATTCGTCATATTCACAAATTGAGGTGCATATCCCTTCGGCACCTTTGTGTGATGTGAACCCAGGGTTCCTCCTTCAGACGTACCAAGTTGCAACGACTTTTTTCTATTCTTCAATATTTTATCAAAAGGATTTTCAACTTCAGGCAAATTTTCCACCTCTTATTTTTTCAATTGTTTCATGTGGTTCTTTGTAATATGAAATGATGATCTGGGCAAACTTTTTAAAATCTACTACCTTTCTACTAACCAGATAATTTAAAACTTCAACACGTCTATTTACCTCTTCTTCCATTTCTTCGTGTGTTAAATTCTTCATTTCCATAACTTTGTCGTACAGGAAGGAGTGCCCTCTGTATATGAAAGTATCATTGTTGGAATCCCATTCAAAAACAGTATTTGTTATAAGTTCATTTGTTTCAGGTTCAAATCCAACAATTTCCACAATCTGTTTAATACGTCTTACAACATTCATACCTACCCTGACCTGATGCTGTATAATAACATTGTTTAAAGCTGATAATAGAATTCTTGGTGTATTGATAGGAGGATTCTCGAGCCTGTTTACCATTGATTTAACGGAATCTGCATGCATTGTTGAATAGGTTGTATGTCCTGTAGCCATAGCCTGAAACATTGTATAGGTTTCCTTACCTCTAACCTCTCCAACAATAATGAAATTTGGTCTCTGTCTTAAGGCAGCTCTTACAAGATCAAACATATCAATCTCACCTGGTGCCCTGCCGTCTATACCCCTTTCACCGGTTCCAGATCGTGTAGCTCCAGGGATCCAGTTTTCATGAGGTAGATTGATCTCTCTGGTATCTTCCATGGATACTATCTTTGAGGTAGGTGGTATGAAAAGAGCTACAGCATTTAATGTAGATGTTTTACCAGCACCGGGGCCTCCACAGATTATAAGAGATTCACCATTTTCAGCTGCCACCCACATGTATACCATCATATCAACACTGGCAGTTTTGCTGATGATAATATCAACAGGAGTAAACGGCCTTTCCTTAAAACGTCGTATCGTAAAACTACCACCCCTTGTAGATATCTCTCTAGCATAGGTAGCCTGCAATCTATGCCCTTCGGTGGTAGTCCCATCTACAATCGGATTTGCTACGGAAGCCTGCTTTCCAGATCGTTGACTTAAAGAGATTACGAATGAATTTATCTTCTCGTCTGAGTTTATAATAACATTTGATCTAATAGATTCATATTTTTGATGAAAAATATATACATTGATACCTACACCGTCACAGGAGATATCTTCCACCTCTTCATCACGTATGAGCACATCAATTGGACCATATCCAATATAATCCCTTAAAACATAGTATATAAGTTTTTCACGCAGTATTGGTGTGATTTTTGTAGCTCTACTCTGCAAAAAGGATTCAACATTCCCTTTGAGATATTCTTCTTTATCCTGATATTTTAGATGGTCTACATCGTACGTTAATGTTTTTTTAAGAGATTCTTCAATAAAATTATAGAACTCCTGCTCCTCATCATTAAGATGAGGTTCTATCGCTTCATAAAGAAAATCTTTAGATCTGTTATTATATAAAATTCTTGCATACGAATAGGGTGGTCTAATTGGTTTAAATTCAAGTATTTCAATAGCAGGATCCGTAATTTTAGGTATCTCTGTTATTGGATTGGACCCCGTGCTTTTTTTTAAAGAATTAACAAACTCACCAATTTCCTTTTTTGGCAATCTGATCTTAACGCCGTTTCTACCTCTCATATCTACACTCATTTTATCACCATTATAGAGATGAACCACTATACATACTAAATCCATAAGTTGCAACTACAATATTCACTGCTGATAACCCTGTAATAGTTACAGTTACAAGAAATTCATTGCTACCAGGTGGGCCAGCACTTGGTGGATTACTTACACTGTATGATCCAGGATCATGTATAGAAAGATATCCATTTAAATAGTTAATCCATGCAGTTGGATAGGGTGTAAGTATATTTATTGTGGTAGACTCGAGATTTGTTCCATAATTTTCCTTATATTGCTGTTCACCAAGTAAAGTTGTATAAATACTCTGAATACCAGGACCACTTCCTGTTGCCGGTTGTCCATAAAGTCCATATATTCCTAGGTAAAGTTCATAGTATGTGGTACCTGATACAGTATATGTCATTATTTTGAATTCTGGAGATACCTTTACCACCATTGCTGAGCTCTCTGATACAATAATTGCACTGCCTTCATACACGATCCTTTCAGGTTGCACATATCTTGCAGGAACATAATAATCTACACTTCCACCGTATCCACCTCCATAATTTGTTGATGGAGAACCTGGGTTATAGGTTCCTAAATTAAACGTAGTAAAACCACTAGGCCCGGAAGATGTACTGGATGTTGGTACCTGAAAGCTCACGTAAAATAACCCGTTAAGAGGATTAAAAGTCAACACACCTGCTGTTGGAGGTGACAGTACTGGTACATCTGCAGATTCCATCCTAAAAGGAGTTCTTTCTGTTATCTGAGTTGTATTGGATATTGCCTCCATGGTAAGGGCATGATCTAGTGAAATCATACCACCTATTGAATTGTCTATAAAAGTTATCTCATTAGATTGCATCCACACAGGAATGTATTGCGTTGTTATAAGTGTAAAGATACTTAGAAATACCATCATAGCCATCATGGTGCCAACTACTGACGCTACTGCCTTTCTATTTTTAATAAATCGTTTACCTTTTCTATACATTGATTAACCCTCTATAATCAGATTATTCAATACGGACATCTATACTAATTATAGGGATATTAATGTAGACCTATATTATATAGTTTACGTATCAAGCCGTATCAAGCTATGACAGAAATACTTATACCGATGATGGATTAAAATTTAGAGAAAGTTTGGGTAAATCAAATAAATTTATAGCAATCACACCACGAATCATAGTTGCAATGGACCGGGCGAGATTTGAACTCACGACCTCTACCATTTTGGATCTTTTGCCAAGATAGCGATCTTCCAGCTGATCTACCGGCCCATATTTCAGTGCTACACATATCATCTTATCTAAATATATATATTTTTACATAACTTTGTCTTATCAAAAATTTTTAAATATAGAGTGTTATAATTTATGTGAACTACCCCTCAGCTAAAGCATCGGAAATTCCTGCTTCATCGCTCCAGCTTGCTCATTTAGATGAGTAGAGGTCAGAGCATCAGCAGGCATTTTTACAGAGTTCCACACGTTCCGTATGTATTTCTCTCTTATGTTCAGAGCAGCGTTAAGATCCCGATCCATTACTAATCCACAGTTATTACAACTATGGATTCTCACGGATAAGTCCTTCTTTACAACTGCTCCGCAACGTGAGCATAACTGACTTGTGTTTCTTGGATTTACAAACTCTATGTATTTACCAGCATTTTCGGCTTTGTAAACACACATGTCTATCAGTTTGCCCCAGGAACCGTCTGATATACTCTTTGCTAGATTGTGATTCTGAACCATTCCCTGAACATTTAAATCCTCAAAGACTATTATATTTTCACTCTCCACTATTTGATTAGATGCTTTATGCAGATTATCTTTTCGTGCATTCGCTAACTTACGCTGTTTTTTAGCGACTTTCTTTCTTATCTTGGCTCTGTTATAAGAGCGTTTCTTTGTTCTGGATAGTTGTTTCTGTAGTGTTTTAATACCTTTTTCATACTTCGCTATTAACTTTGGATTATCTATCTCTTTAACTTCTATACCATCAGTTAACACGGCTAATTTGTTTATGCCGACATCAACACCAATAATATCCTGTTCTTTAATCTGTTCTAATGGCTTCTTAACTGTATCGGGTAATTCCACAGTAAAGGTAGCGAGCCAATCGCCTGCTTTATCTCTTTTAACAGTACACGTCTTGATTTTACCGTATGTTATATCTCTGCTTACAATGATTTTAATATATCCTATCTTGCTTAACTGTAATATACCTTTTTTAGAACCGTTGTTTTTATGAATTAATTTAAAACCGAGTTGAGGATAGGTAATGGAGTTATATTTGCCTCTGGATTTATAACGTGGGAAACCCGCTTTCTTACCTTTTTTACCTTTATTTTTAATTCGTTCAAAGAATCCTTTATAAGCCTTATCTAATCGGTTAAGAACATCGCATAAAACCTGTGAATGAATATCGTTATATTCAGGATTGTCTGATTTAACAGCAGGCAATTCATTTTGTTGTAAATTATAGGTAAGAGAAGTCTGGGATAATCTATAAGCTTCTTTACGTTCTGTTAGACCAGCGTTATATAATCGCCTGCATAGTTCTATTTGGTCATTCAAAATTTTAGTAAGTTTTTTATTGGGATATAATCTGTATTGATATAATCATAACAGGGCATTTATATGCACATATATATATAAAGATGTTGATAAGGAAGATGGGGGAAGTCCATGTATCTCCATCCTGAAGGGAGGAGATTTATAGCTTCCCCCACACCCCTATCAATCTTTAAATAGTGGATCTGGATGTCATCTTGCATCATGGTGGGAGTATTTAACATTATGTTAATACGACATAGAAATCACTAAAATCGCCAAAAACAGACACTCAAAAACTAATTTTTTAATTTAAAATGGTTGTTTCTGGCATTCTTTTACATTCTAACTTCACTCCTGAATGTATTTTACTATCAGATCTTTAAAGACATCAGTTACGTCTTCACATCTATCGGTTACCTCTTCTAGTTTTTCGTATATCTCTTTGTAGACCAATAACCTGTATACATTTTTCTCATTATTAAATAATTCTTTAATACCTTCTCTGAGAATATCATCAGCTCTGTTTTCAAGCGTATTAACACTAATACACACCTTTTCCAGATCCTTATAATCTTTTTTTAATAGTCTATCAAGTACAGTAATACCATAATGTATCTCTTTAATAGATTCTTTTATGATGTTAGATAACTCAATTATCCTTTTATCAGGTACGGGGTAGTTAAAAATATCAAATCGTGCAGAAACAGCCTCTACTTCATCAATTATATCGTCAACACTGGATGCTATAGCTATAACATCCATTCTGGTTAATTGAGATACTTTCCCTCTGTTTATATTCACATGTATTTGATGAACAATTGTATCTGAGTTATGCTCTATAACCTTTATCTGTTTTACGTACTTTGCCTTCGTATTCTGGTCCGGTTCCTTACACAGCTTAACAAATTTTTCTGAAGCATCTTCAGCATTTGTTATAAGAGATAATAACTGTGATGAAAATTGTGTTAGTACAACAGTCAGTTCATCCTCTCCCGAAGCCTCTTCCAGTGATTTTTGTTTGGTTTCAGGAAGAATTAAAATTGTTACCACTACACCGATTAAAGATAAAAATGCAAGTATTGCAAATACCCCTGTTATATGTACAAAAATATTGAGTATCGGAAACAGTAATGTACCGATAAATGCCCCTATTTTGCCACTTGACGCTGCAATACCATCACCTGTTCCTCTGACATGCGAAGGAAAGATCTCTGAAGGATACACAAAAGTTGTAACGTTAGGTCCAAACTCTATAAAAAAATAGCTTATTCCATATATACCTATAAAATAGGTTATGTTATGCATTATAGCAGGAACAATACTGATCGTTATATAACATACAGACATAACAGCAAATCCCATTGCCTGTATACTCTTTCTTCCCAATGTATCAAGAAGAGAGGTAGCTAACCAGTAACCTGGAAAAGCAAAAACAGCAAATATTACGAAGGTATACAGAGCTATTGTGTAAAGAGAGGCTTTACTTGCTATACTGCCCATTATAAAAGAGGTAGATATGGTATTGCCGTAAAATGCCCAGTCCATGAGGAACCAGCTCAAAGATACACCAATCGTTAGTAAGAGAAGCTTTTTGTTGGTAAACAATATCCATCCACTTGAATTTATTTTTACATTATTGTTTTTGATATTCTGTTCATTTTCTACTGTAACTACCTGATTTATGCTTTTTTTTGCACTGCTAACATCACCTTTAACTGCAAGTAAAAATCTGGGAGATTCAGATATCTGTCGCCTGTAATAAACAACAAGTAATGGTGGTATGGTTCCTATAGCCAACAGTATTCTCCAATCCAGCATAACAGGTATAGGTAGCTGTAATAGGATCATTGTTATGAGAGGACCTACTAAAAGACCTAAACTTTGCATTGAAAAGACCATACCTACAAGTTTGCCTCTATCCTTTCTGTTGGCATATTCACTCATGATTATTGCACTGGCTGCATAATCACCACCTATACCTATACCAAGTACAAACCGCCATAAAATTAGCTGATCTATATTGGTAGATAATGCAGACAAAAGTGCACCTGCTATAAGAATTATTAATTCAATGCCATAGATTGCCTTTCTGCCATATACATCCAGCAACTTTCCAAATATCAATGCACCGAAAACAGCAGCAATAAGCGAGGTGCTCCCCAGCAATCCTTCCTGAAATTTTGTTAAATGCCACGGAGTTGCAAGTATTGCAATAACCATTCCTATAATGAATAGATCATAGGCATCTGTAAAAAAACCCATTCCAGATACCAACCATGTTTTTAAATGAAACTTTGATAGTTTGGTTTCATCCATTGCTTCTAAAAGTCTCTTTCTTTCGTTGTAACTGTTATCATTACTATCGGACATTGTGACCACCTCTCATTTAAAAACATATTATAGTCCATGACATCACTATTTATCCTTATATTTGATTATTCATAGGTATACAGTATTATGTCAAACACTATAAATTAATATTGCTTGATCCTATCCAATATTTTCCATAATATGTAAAGGGTTATTATCCTTTATGCTAAGAAATTTAAGAAATTAATAGGATAATTTTAAATGCGGTTACAATATACACTGCAACATGCAGGAATCACAGTTTATTTGGATGAATGGTGAAATGGTTCCATGGAAAGATGCTAAAGTTCATGTTCTTACACATGCCATGCACTACGCGACAGCAGTGTTTGAAGGAATTCGATCATATGGCATAGATGGTAAGGCTGCCATATTCAGATTAGACGATCATATTAAAAGGTTACTGGAAAGTGCTAAAATTTATGAAATGGCTATTCCATATACATTCAGTGAAATAAAAAAGGCTATTAAGGATACAGTTAAGATTAATGAGCTTACAGATTGTTATATAAGGCCTTTGGCATACTATGGATATGGTGAGATGGGTATAAGCCCATTGAAAAACAGAGTTGATCTATCTATTGCTGCATGGAAGTGGGGTGCTTATTTGGGAGAATCTGCAAAGAGTAATGGCATACGATGCATGGTATCCTCCTGGCAGAGAGTTAATCCATTGAGTATACCACCAATGGCAAAGGCGGTTGGAAATTATGCTAATTCCGTTTTGGCAAAGGTTGAGGCACAGAAGACAGGTTTTGATGAAGCTATTATGTTGAACATGTATGGTCTCGTAACCGAAGGAACAGGTGAAAATCTGTTCTATGTTAAGGACGGAGAGCTGATGACGCCTCCTACTACAGCAGGCATTCTCAGAGGAATCACCAGAGATTCTGTTATAAGAATTGCTAATGATCTGAACATCCCATTTAGAAAGAATAATATTGCTAGAGAAGAACTGTATATTGCAGATGAACTATTTTTAACAGGTACCGCTGCAGAAATAACCCCCATAGTAGAGGTTGACAGAAGAATAGTGGGCAACGGAAAAATTGGCAGTATCACAAAAAAAATCATGAATAAATTTGAGAATATCATTCACATGAAAGAGATAAACCATTATGAATGGATGGAGCAAATCGATTGATAATCAGCATAATTAATAGCCTGATGCAACCGGAGTTGACTGAAACCAATAATGTTCTTTTATTGAAAGTGAATTGAAGGTATTAAAAAACTTTAAATATTTAATAGACACATATGGACAGATAGTGACATATGAAATTATCAACATAGGCTAAAAATTGGGTATTTCTTATAAAACAGCTTGGAGATTATGGAAGGATGGTAAATTAAATGCTTTCACATTACCAACCGGTACAATTATTGTAAATGATCTGATTGAAATAAATTCCCACATAAGGTATGCATTTATGCAAGTGTTTCCAGTTCGGAAAATAAAAATAATCTGGATGCACAGGCTCAACGTTTAGAAAATTATGCAATAGCTAAAGGTTATTCCATATACAAGATAGTCAAAGAAACAGGCAGTGGAGTTGATGATAATCGTAAGCAATTGAATAAATTATTTATAGATAAGAATTATAATACACTTATAGTTGAGCATAAAGATAGGCTTACCAGATTTGGATTCAACTACATAAACATATTATTCAATGAGCTGGGGAAGCATATAGAGGTAGTGAATGAAACGGATAATGATAGGAACGACCTGATGCAGGATATGATATCAATGGTAACATCAATGTGCGCTAGATATTACGGGCTGAGGAAGGGCAAGAGGAAGAAAGATAAGATAGTAGAGGTAATAAAGAATGAATCTAACCAATAATAATAAAATGAAGAGGACATCCCGTATATATCTGAAAGAGGTAAATATAAACAAGGTCAATAAGCTTGAGGAGTTTTTAGTTACTTATAACAGGGCAGTGAATTATACAATAGAGAGGCTATGGTCTGCACAGGATTTCTCCAGTGGATTTTTATCTAAGGAGGTAACAGATGGGACATCCCTTAAATTTAATATTACAGCCAGGTTATCACAATGCATAGGAAAGCAGTCTAAAGAAATCATATCATCACAGTTAGAAAAAAAAGATAAAAGAATGCCCAGGTTCCATAAAACAATAGCCAATTTAGATGGCAGATTCACAAGAATAGATGGTTTTGATGGTTCTTTTGATAAGTGTGTGAAATTCGGTTCAGGCGTTCCCGGTGTGGTAATATTATTCAATCTGAATAAGCAAATAAATGCATTACTTAACGACGGTTGGCAGATAGGGAAGTCAATAAGATTAGGATGGAATAAAGAAAATGGCTTATTTATTGATTTAATATTAGAAAAAGAAAGACATGAAAAACGTGCAAAAGGGAAAATAATAGGAATAGATAGAGGAGTAAATTCAATGCTGTTTACATCAGATGGACAGGACCTAGGAAGCGAAATGAAAGCAGAAATGTTATCGGTAGATAAGCACAGGAAATCATATCACCAGTATATAACAACAGAGGAGAACAGGTACATAAAAAAGCTGAATTTAGAGGGAGTAAAGGCAATAGTAATAGAAGATTTAAAAAATGTCACGATGAATAAACGTGGAAGGTTTTCACGTGGGGTAAATAGACTTCTGTCTTTCTGGCATTATGCCAGGGTTGGCATTCGGTTAGAGCAGATGTGTGAAGAGCTTGGGATATCCGTATATCGCAAAGATCCCTGGAAGACTTCGCAGAGATGCCCTGAATGTGGCAACATAGACAGGAGAAATCGTAAGGGGATTAAATTTTTATGTTTGCGATGTGGCCATGTAGATAATGCAGACCATGCAGGTGCAAAGAATTTAGAATTCTTAGGATTGGCGGGAGGATACAGTCTCCGTTCGCTATCAAGCAAGTTAAATGGAGGTTCAGTAAATGAATGCCCATAAAATTTGCAACTATTTAGCAATGAATCACCATAAAATTTACAACGAAATAGGCAGTCTAACAATTCATGCTCTTGTAATGGAACTGAAAAAAAAAACTGTTAACGGAAGGGTATTAAAAATATTTCATGACACCGGTGGCATAACAATTCGTATAAAAGGAGTTAATGAGTTTGAACTTGTCATAATTGAACAATACGCTATATTTATAACAGATAGATGGATTCATAAAAACGAACCAGATTCTGTGGCCAATCTGTTTAGAAAATATTTAACAGGATCCATAATAAAGGATGTATGGCAGTATAAATTTGATAGAACAATAATCATTGAATTTGAATCAGAATTGGGGTTATTCCAAATAGTTATAGAAAATTTTCGTACAGGGGCTGTATCACTTCTGCAGAACTGGATAATAAAGTGGTGTTCTGAAAAAAAGATTTGGAAGAGCAGGACACTTCTTCCCAACGAAAAATATGTATTTCCTCCAGTCAGAGCAGATCCTCTATCAATGGATGAAACAGTTATGCTTCAAACCGGAATGGCGAGTGATAGAACCATCATTCAATTTTTATCATCAGATGTTGCTATGGGAAAGGAGGTTGCAAATTATATATTAAAAAAATTAGCTATGGATATCCATTTCCCTGCAAAAGAGGTTGATGTTTCTGTATATAGTGAAATATATCGTTTATGGATATCATTACTAAAAACTGCTGATGATCTGCATTGCTTATGGTTTAATAAAGTTACAGGAGAGATTGATATAATAAATGATAATAGCAATGCAGATAACTGGCAAATATATACCACAATATCAGATGTTTTGATAGAAAGATATAAGTTAATAAAAAATAGGGAAAATGATAATATAATAAAAGAGGAGGAGGAGAACCTAAGAAAACAAAAAGATCACCTTTATGCCGAAATTAACAGAGTTAGGAATGAAATGGATCTTCACAAAAAATGGATAGCAGAGATATACAATAATTATAACATTTTCTTGGATGTACTAAAACAATTTGGCACTGCAGAGGTGGAACAATCTGTAATTAATAAACTAATGGAAAAAGGTATGATTATAAAATATATCCCCAAGGAACATGTAGCTATTTTCAAATTTAATGAATATGAAATACCATTTTATTTGAACAAAAAAATTGAACTGTCTGTTAACAGATTATACGAAATGATAAAGGGATACAATATACAGTTAAAAAAGATAGAGCAGGACTTATCTGGACTGGAACATAAGAAGGTTATTGTTCACAACAATAGCACGGATCATGTTGATAATGCAAAAAGAAAATGGTATGAAAGGTACCATTGGTTCGTAACCTCAGATGGCAATATCGTTATATCCGGTAAAAATGCAAAGGATAATGATTATGTTGTGAAACACTACCTGAAGGAACGTGATCTATTCATTCATGCAGATATCCACGGTGCTGCGGTTACTATAGTAAAAAGCAATAACACAATTATTTCAGAAAAATCCATTTATGAAGCATGCCAGTTTTCAATATGCTATTCTCGTGCCTGGGCCGTGAAACATGTATCGGCGGATGCTTTCTGGGTAACACCAGAACAGGTAAGTAAATCAGCACCAACAGGAGAATATATAGCTAAAGGTAGCTGGATAATCTATGGTAACAAAAACTATATTTACAAAATACCACTTGAGATGGCCATTTTTATAGATGATTTTGATAACTCCAGAAAATTGAAAATCGTCCCTTACTCATACATAAAAAATAAAAATGAAAATGAGCATCACATAAGGATATATCCAGGAGATATAAAAAAGGAGGATTTTGCAAGAGTTTTATCTAAAAAAACAGGCGTTGGTATGGACTATATTATGAGCATTCTTCCTTCAGGCGATATAGGTACTAACAAAGATCTAAATTTACTTGAGTTTAAGTGAGCTCCATACACCCTGTCCCCTTCCTTCGTCTATGCTAAGCTCAATTATTTCTATATTGGAGAACTGCCTCAAGTCATCTGCAATCCACTTTATAAATACTTTACATATCTCTTCAGCCGTAGGGACATTAACAGGAATCATTACACAATCCTCTTTTGGAAACATGTATTTTTTTTCATCAAATTTTACATAGACAGATTTTCCATCGTCTTCAACAACCATTCTATTTGTTGTTTCTGGAAGTGGCAATATAACTCTGTGATCCAGTTTATTGACAGCCTTCTTAATAGAATCTTTTACATAATGAAAATCCACGATCATACCGTTATCCTGGGTATCTCCATGTATCCGAATTCTCACCGAATATACGTGGCCGTGGAACCTACCACATTTAGTATGCCCTGGCACCATATGGCAGGAAGAGAAGTGTATTCCCAATCGCCACCCATCCATCTCTATATACATAAGTATTTCACCACAGATTCTCAAGGATATATAGCTATTAAGTTATATAGCTGATATTGATTTTTTATTCATTGTATAATTCAGCAATTTTTTTGGCAGTTATCCTTACCGCTTCTTCAGAGCTGTATCTTGGCCTCCACCCAAGCTCCTTTAATTTCTTGATGTCCAGATGCTGATTTATTACATCACCAGGCCATCCTCTTTCAGTTCCTGTGTATCTGATCCCAGCATTGCATTTCACAGCCTCGATAACGATCTCTGATATTTTTGATACAGATATCTGATCCTCAGCACCTATATTAAAAAGATTGATACTGTTGCTCCTATGTTCATACCCGAATAGCATTGCATCAACACAATCCTCTGCCAAAATATAGGATTTCCTCTGCTTTCCATTTCCCAGAACCTCCAACTCTTTATTATCTCTATGCAACTTTTTTATGAAGTCAAATATTACACCATGGGTGGATCTCTCCCCTATAACATTAGCAAATCTATATATCCATGCTTTCATTCCAAAGGATCCCACGAAAGCTGAAATAAGTGATTCCGCGGATAGCTTGGATGCACCATAAATAGAAATTGGCATCAAAGGTCCGTAATTCTCAGGCGTTGGAAGTATTTTTGCATCACCATACACCACCGAGCTTGAGGAGAATATTATGTTATTTATGCTATTTAATCGCATGGCTTCAACAACATTGTATGTTCCGATTATTCCTTCCTTCAGATCTATAGAGCTATCTTTAACACCCAGCCTTACATCTGGATTTGCGGCTAAATGAATAACAAGATCCATATTGCTCATTGATCTTTTTAGTGTATTCAGATCTTTTATATCCCCTTTTATAAAGTGAAAATTCTTGGTATCCATATGTTTTTTTATGAATGATAAACTTCCTGTAGACAGATTATCAAAAACAGATACCTCATGTTTATCTATCAATTTATCAACCATATAGCTCCCTATGAACCCTGCACCGCCCGTAACAAAAATATTCATAAATATACCTCTATTTTTTATTGAGATATGCCAGAACAATCAATGGAACAATTATAGTGGCGTCTCCGTCAACGGTTACAAACAACCCCTTTTCTTTTATTTTGCCCCATGAAATGGCTTCTCTGGGTCTTGCCCCTGATAAACTTCCATCAAATTCCTGTGCAGTAGTAATGTATATTGCGTAGTCCAGACCTTCTTTGAACTGATTCCACCATATTGTATGATGCTTGGATATGCCACCACCGATTATCAATGCACCGGTTCTTTTTGCCTTAAACACAATTTCTGACAATAAGGATTCATCCATATAAAAATCGATATCAAGTTTATTACCCATCTGTACGTACTGCCATAGCTGATATCCAAAAGCTCCATCAAAGAAACCGGGTATTATAACCGGTATTTTATTCACATATGCCCAGTATAAAATAGAACTTTCATTGTTGATGGATCTGCCCAATTCCCATATTATCTCGTGCATTCCATATTTTTTTTTATTGATTTTTTTAAAAAACTCGGTTAAATAGCGTTCTATAGCTATGCCGTAGTTCTCAACAGGTATGAATATGTTTCCCAATCTGTGAATCTTTGATTTATGGAGATCTACATCGCTTACATTAAAGTCTCCGTGATAATACGGATTCAAACTTCTAGCTAAATCGTGATCGACTGTACCTGCAGTTGTTATTATAGCTTTAAACATCTTTTTTTTTGTCATGTATGAAAGAATACCTCTCATACCTGTAGAAACAATATCTGCTGGATATGAAAGAAAATTAAAGGACTCTTTGTCATTCATCATTTTTGAATATATAGATTCAGCCACTGCAAGGTTTTTTGCAGCAAAGCCACCTCCTGCATCCATTGCCTTGATTAAATCATAGAATCCGGTTACTGTATCTATATTAATATCCCTGACTTCCTCTTTGACTACGATTTTCAGCTGTATCACTCCCCAAATATTGCACCTAAGCCATCTGCAACGTTCTGACTTTCCTCCTTGAAAAATTTATAAAGCAGTTCAGCTTCATCTCCTCCAAGCTTTACGCCATGGATAGCTATCAATTTATCAGCAATATCAATTCCCTCTTTGGAACCCTCTATAAATATTATGTACCCATCCTTTTTATTCTTTAACGTTAGTCCATCCCTTACAGTGATACTCTGTCTACTTAAAATATCGTCACTGAAAGAGGTTTTCACTTTATCCAGATTTTCCCTTTTCACAAGATATATAACATATACCATACTTACCACTACCATTCTCTGTTAGTTGTATAGATTTATATTTACGATATAAAGATATTGGCAATTTTCACGGATTACATTCAATATAAATAAGATTATCTATACATCTTAAAAATGGAAAAGGTTAACGGCTGTTCACTTCACTGCGTCTTTGGCGGCTGTATAGGTTGTTGCGGCGGTTGGGGTGGCGTGGGTGGTTGCCACTGCCCCGTTCCTGTATTGCTCATTACCTGCTGTTGATATGGATTCTGTTGGACTGGCATTTGCATCTGCTGCCCCGGTACTGGCTGCATGACTCTTGCTGTTCCTCTTCTCTTTTTTCTGTTCACCATCAACAATGCAACTACTACTGCTACTACTACTATTATCACCACTATTATCAGTGGGAGAATATAGCTAGTCCTAGGTCCAACGCAACACGCACGTATTAAATTAAAGATCACACTTATGTTTACATTTGTTCCTTTAACTATAAAAGATCCATTTCGTGGAGTAGGATAATACCACCCCACATATCTTGTTGATGCTGCGTAGTTTACCGTGTAGTTGTATGTTCCATTCGGTTCTGTAAATGTTATTATTCCTGTTGTTGATGAATATGATGTTCCATTAGTTATATTTGTATACCATGTTGTTCCATTAGGCAATCCCCTCTCTGTAAACGTTACTTTGTATAAGGTTATACCGTATAAATAAAACATTATTCTTTCAGTTAGATTCTGCCAATTTACTGTAAATGTTCCTGATACGGGGTTAGGTACATATTTCTTATCTCCCGTCGCTACTGTATACGAATACGTCCCATTCGGCTCATTAAATGTTATTGTACTCGTTGTTGATGAATGTGATGCACCACCTGTTATGTTCACATACCATGCCGTACCGGAAGGGAGACTGGTTTCAGTAAAAGTCACTGGATACTCCGCATTAACCCCCACTTCCGTTGAAATTATACTTATGGTTCCTGAATTATAATTCGCAACATAGATGTATCCGTTGGATGAATCAAAGGTGATTCCCGCTGGCTCTGAACCTACAGGTATACTTGTTACCACACCGTCAGTTGCACCATTGATCACCGAAACGCTGTTTGACCCGTAATTCGTAACATAGATGTATCCGTTGGATGAATCAAAGGTGACTCCATATGGCTCTGAACCTACAGGTATGCTTGTTATCACCGTGTTATTTGCGCCATTGATCACCGAAACGCTGTTTGACCCGTAATTCGTAACATAGATGTATCCGTTGGATGAATCAAAGGTGATTCCCGCTGGCTCTGAACCTACAGGTATGCTTGTTATCACCGTGTTATTTGCGCCATTGATCACCGAAACGCTGTTTGATCTGGAATTCGCAACATAGATGTATCCGTTGGATGAATCAAAGGTGATTCCCGCTGGCTCTAAACCTACGTATATACTTGTTACCACACTGTCAGTTGTACCATTGATCACCGAAACGCTGTTTGACCCGTAATTCGCAACATAGATGTATCCGTTGGATGAATCAAAGGTGATTCCCTCTTGCCCTGAACCTACAGGTATACTTGTTACCATAGTATCAGCTGCACCATTGATCACCGAAACGCTAGTTGACTCAAAATTCGTAACATACAGGTCTCCGTTGGATGAATCAAAGGTGACTCCATATGGCTCTGAACCACCTACTACAGGTATACTTGTTATCACACTGTCAGTTGCACCATTGATCACCGAAACGTTGTTTGACAAGGAATTCGCAACATACAGGTCTCCGTTGGATGAATCAAATGTAATTCCTCTTGGGTACAAACATAGAAGTATACTTGTTACCATAGTATCAGCTGCGCCATTGATTACCGAAACGTTGTTTGACAAGGAATTCGTAACATAGAGGTCTCCGTTGGATGAATCAAAGGTGATTCCCAATGGCTTTGAACCTACGGGTATACTTGTTATCACAGCGTCAGTTGCACCATTGATCACCGAAACGTTGTTTGACAAGGAATTCGTAACATAGATGTATCCGTTGGATGAATCAAAGGTGATTCCCGTTGGCCATATACCTACAGGTATACTTGTTACCACACTGTTATTTGCACCATTGATCACCGAAACGCTGTTTGAATTACTATTTGTAACATAGAGGTCTCCGTTGGATGAATCAAAGGTGATTCCCTCTGGCTCTGAACCTACAGGTATGCTTGTTATCACACTATCAGTTGCACCATTGATCACCGAAACGTTGTTTGATCTGGAATTCGCAACATAGATGTATCCGTTGGATGAATCAAAGGTGATTCCCTCTGGCTCTGAACCTACTACAAGTATACTTGTTACCACACTGTCAGTTGTACCATTGATCACTGAAACGTAGTGTGACCCGGAATTCGTAACATAGATGTATCCGTTGGATGAATCAAAGGTGACTCCATATGGCGCTGAACCACCTACTACAGGTATACTTGTTATCACACTGTCAGTTGCACCATTGATCACCGAAACGCTAGTTGACCCGAAATTCGTAACATACAGGTCTCCGTTGGATGAATCAAAGGTGATTCCCGCTGGCTCTGAACCTACAGGTATGCTTGTTATCACACTATCAGTTGCACCATTGATCACCGAAACGCTGTTTGATCCGGAATTCGTAACATAGATATATCCGTTGGATGAATCAAAGGCAATCCAAACAGGGGCATTTCCGTTTGTATTGAAAAAATTACCATTTATCAACGTGCCATTAAGCAAGGACAAAGTATATTTTACATAAGCCACATTGGATGTACTATTATCGTTTATGGTAAATGGATTAAAGTTTGATTCAGGTTTATTTTTTGATATTGCATTGTTATGAGAATTTCCCATAATAGGCGCCACGGAACTCGCAAGAAATAAAAAAACAACAGGAACAGCTAACATTTCCAGAAAAAACTTCTTCTTTAAACCGGACAATCCTTTCATAGTAGTAGTAGAGCGATGCTGTTTCCAATATTTAAGAGTTAAGGTGTTACCTGCTATGTTGAATAAATGCTAGATAGGATTAACAGATCATTATATGAATTATAAATATTTATCCAGTATAAACGGATAAAGTTTGGATAGAATTAAAAGGTATTATACCAGATTTATTCAACACAGCAGTGTGAATCTAAAAAATAAGAAAAATTAAAAGGACAGAAAATATTTTTAGAACTATACAATAATTTACAAAGGATAATATCTCCATTTAATAATAATTGAGCGTCAGATATAATCTTCGATTTTATCTTTATAGATTATATTCATAATATGATCAATATGCCCTTTTACCGCTGTAACTGTTTCTGATGCTATGTTTACATGTCCGAGTTTTCTATGCTTCCTTATCTCTTTTTTTCCATACCAGTATAGTTTTGTATTATCTATGTTTAAAATCTCTTTTATAGATTCTATATCCAGAGATTTGCCTAAAACATTAACTATTCCGCCTGGAAGATATAATTCAGGTTTTTTTACAGGATAATCTGTTATACATCTTATATGCTGTTCAAATTGGGAGATGGAGGAACCATGCAATGTATGATGTCCTGAATTATGCACTCGTGGCGCTATTTCATTTATTATTGGTTTTCCATTTTTGATGAAAAATTCAACAGATAATACGCCTATATAATCTAGGTTAATCATGATTTTCTTCAGGATATCAGCCATTCCATAATCATCAAAGGGTGCATAATTGTATATCAACACGCCAGCTTTATTAAAATTAAATGATGGTTCGTGTGTTACGATTTCTCCATTACTGCTTCTGGAACCTATGATAGATGCCTCTGCATCATAATCAATAAACTCTTCTACAATATATTTGCTATTCAAATTTAACTGGTTTAGATCATAATCATTCAAATAATATATTAATCCCTTTCCGTCATATCCACTATAAGCTGACTTAATTACAGCTTTATCAAAATTTTTCACATACTTTTTAACGTCAGAAAGGTTATCAGCAATATAATATTCGGGAATAGGCAGATTATTATTCTTGAAAAAATCCATCTCTTTGCTTCGATCCCATTTTAATTCTATTGCATTCAAAGATGGCTTGAGTTTATCATGCTCATGTGCATAGTACACAACCGTTTCGTCTACAGATTCAAATTCATATGTTACAACGTCACATTGCATTACAAAATTTTTATAATCATCTATAGAAAAAAATTTATCTGCAATTGCAGATGCAGGACCTGAGTTGTCTTTATCAATAACATAGAACTGATGACCTAATCGCTTTCCTTCAAGGATCATCATCCACCCTAATTGGCCTGAACCTATTATTCCAACAATCATTTAAAATACACCGATAATAATATAATTATGATACCGCATCTATTCAATATGTTCATTCATTATCTTCTCTGATTGATTTGCCATAAAATTTTTCATTAAAGTCATTATCCGTTCATCAGATATTGATAGGATACGCAGTGCCAACAAAGCTGCATTTTTTGCGCCACCTATAGCTACAGTTCCGACTGGAATACCATAGGGCATCTGGACAATGGATAAAAGAGAATCCAATCCGTTTAGATGTTTAGATGGAACAGGTACACCTATGACTGGCAATGGTGTTAGGGATGCTACCATACCTGGCAGATGGGCAGCTCCACCTGCAGCTGCAATAATAACCTTTATACCTTTTTTTTCAGCGCCTTTAGCATAGTTATACATGAAGTCAGGTGTTCTATGCGCAGATACAATTTTCACCTCTACTGCCACATCAAAATCCTTTAAAATATTAACTCCATCCTTCATTGTCTCATAATCACTTTTACTTCCCATTATTACGCTTACAACAGCCATGTATCTTCATTGTATATAACATAATTAAAGATTTTGATTACATCTATGCCTATTATATATAGTTATATGAATAATAATATCTTGTATTATTTCATGTTGAACCCACCAAGCACCTAAAAGTTTATATTTATATTACCCACATGGATATTATGAAATGATACTTTATGATCGTTATTGTAAGAAAACAAGACTGTATCTGGAACTACATCATCTAAAAATTTATTCTCGTAACGGTATATAATCGGCATAGGATTACATGTCAATAACAGAACAACCATTTTTATAAAATACTAAATCTAAAAGTCAGATGCTTCAATGATCTTTTTAAACTGTTCAAAGGATTCTATAACATTACCAGAACTAGCCTTTCGTATTCTATTCATTATGGCAAGTCCAATACCACCCTCATTAAAAGATTGTATAATAGCCAATCTTCCATGTAATTCATCAATTACTCTTAAACTATCAAAAAGGTGTAAGGCGACATCATAAAGATTGCGTTCACTTCCTAACAAAATTTTCCTACCCTTTATCTTTTTAGACATCTCTGTGCTACACACCGCTATAAGTTCATTGGATAATTCTGAATTAAATATCGCCTCATATAGAGAATCGTTCTTGACCATGTATAAACTTTTATCCGGTGCATAATGCCTATATTTCATACCTGGAGCAATAGCAATGGTTTCCTCATTAATACCCCTGGCAGTATTTGATATAACAATATTATCAAAATATGGCTTAAGTTCTTCGTATGTAAAGATGCCCGGACGAACAATAGCAGGAATTTCACCTGTAAGATTGATTATTGTAGATTCAAGCCCAAAAAAAGTATGGCTGGAGTCAATTATAACATCTACCCGTCCGTACATCTCCGATATGGCATCTATACCAGTCACAATGGAGGGTTTTGTTGATAAATTAGCACTGGGTGCAGCAATAGGTGTGTTACTATCCTCTATGAGGGCAAGTGCTACAGGATGAGCGGGCATTCTGACAGCAACTGTACTCAAACCACCTGATACTGTATCAGGAATTTTAGAATTCTTTTTCAGGATCACCGTCAATGGTCCTGGCCATAACTTTTTTAATTTATCAATAATTGTACTGGAAACATTACTAGCAACCAATTCAAGATCTTTAAGGCTGGCTATATGCACAATAAGTGGATTATCCATAGCTCTTTTTTTTGCAATAAATATTTTTTTACATGCCTCACTAGAAAATGCATCTGCACCCAATCCGTAAACGGTTTCTGTTGGAAAAATTACAGTGCCTTTTTTTTTTATGGTAGCAGAGGCAACATAAATTTTATACATATCTGGATTAATGCTATCAATTTTCAATATTTCTGTTTTCATTTACTGTATATTAAATCATGCATTTTGAGTTATTAATATTTTTCATATTCAGATGTAAGGATTCAGTTATCTGAAATTCAAAAATACTGGCTATCCTTTAAAAACATATAAATTGCAGCATCTATCAGATGAGCCAGTAACAATTTTAACTTCAAAGTACCGGACTCTTACCCCATACCTAAATTCTTATATATTTTATCTGTTGTTAACTATATCTAAAAAGTTGAGTAAGTGATAAAGATGAATGAAACAGTTAGAAAATGTGTAATAATCGGTTCTGGTCCTGCAGGATTAACATCTGCAATATATACTGCAAGAGCTAATATGTCTCCTTTGGTAATAGCCGGTTTAATTCCAGGTGGACAGCTTATGTTAACTACTACCGTTGAGAATTTCCCCGGGTTTCCGGAGGGTGTTGATGGCCCTGAGCTTATGATGAAAATGAGAGAACAGAGTGAGAAATTTGGAACAGAGTTTGTAGATGAAGATGTTTCTTCCGTAGATGTATCCAGTTATCCATACAGAGTTATAGTAGGTGATAAAGAATTTTTAACCTATACCATAATCATAGCTACAGGTGCCTCTGCAAAATGGCTTGATATTCCCTCTGAAGAAAGGTTCAAGGGGCATGGCGTATCTTCGTGTGCAACATGTGACGGTGCCTTTTTCAAAGGAAAGAATGTTATTGTTGCAGGTGGTGGAGATGTAGCTATGGAAGATGGAATATTTCTTACTAAATTTGCTAACAAAGTTACGGTTGTCCATAGAAGAGACAGACTTAGAGCGTCAAAGGTCTTGGAGGAAAGAGCATTTAAAAACGAGAAAATGAATTTTATATGGAATAGCGTAATTGATGAAATTTTGGGTGATAACAAGGTTAGATCTGTTAAACTTAAAAATGTTTTAACTGGTGTAGTAACAGAAATACCATGCGACGGAGTATTCATAGCAATAGGTCATAAACCAAATACAGAGATCTTTCATGATAAAATTGATCTTGATGAAAAAGGATATATAAAGGTACATGAAAACGTAAAAACATCCAGAGAGGGGATTTTTGCATGCGGTGATGTTACAGACCCTAGATACAGGCAGGCCATAACAGCTGCAGGATCTGGGTGTATGGCAGCACTCATGGTGGAACATTATTTAGAAGAAAAAGAGTTATGATTTAGATTAAGTGAATCTGTTGGCTTTAGCTGTTAACAGAATCATGCATCAATTCATTATACATTACATATAAAAGAAACAATACAAACAAAAGTGTTGCAAGACAGAAAATGCATATAGCGTATAGTACCGTCAATTCGATCTGAAGAAGGTAAATACCTATAAGTGACGTGATTAATAATAAAAATAAATTGATATACAACAAAAATCTTTTTTTTCTCATTATATAAAGATAACTATTTATAATAATAATAAAGAAAATTATTATAGTAAGCAAACCATTAGGTATATGAAAAAAAAGCGCTCCGTATTTTGAGGCATCAACCTTTGTGCATGTAACATATGAAGATAGTGTACAAAAATTTTCTGCTGATTTTACTTTGATATATACAAGAATAGTAAGAAACATGCTTACAATACTCAGAATAGATATCGATAGTGTTAAAAGGATAAACCGTTTGGCAAGAAAATTATTAAAACGGGTTACTAGCCTTAATTTAATGTTCATCACTACCAGTAAATCAGATCATTCTAGAGGTTAATGGTTTCTTGTGGTTTTAATACAACTACATCATAACCTATCTTAACAGCATTCCTTCTGAATATCTCTGGATCAGCCTTTATTTCATCAAAGGTGTTGTAATGCATCGGGATTGCTTTCTTGGGTTTTATTATTTCGAGAGCCTTTAAAGCCTCATTTATATTCATAGTATAATAACCACCTATGGGAAGAAGGAGGAGGTCAATATCTCCAAGATATGAAACACCGTCAATGTATGTATCACCTAGATGTGCAATCTTTTTTCCATCAATAGTGATAACATATCCAGTTGGATTTTTACTTTGATGGTGGCTGGCTTTTATCATCTTAATTTTTATGCCATCAATCTCTTTCTCATCACCTATTTTCATGGTGATCTGATTTTTAAAATTGACTGTAGATGGTGCAATAACTTTACTATTAAAACCTCCAGCATCAACATGGTCAAAATGTTCATGCGTGATAAGTATAATATCTGGTTTTCCATTATATGTGGGCATGGTAGGATTTTCTTTAAAATATGGGTCTATAAGGATCTTTTTTTTGTTGGATATTTCAAAACAGGCATGAGTTATATATTTTATTGTTACCATCTACATCACCCTCTTTTCCACTCTATTTTGTACAATTTTGTATAACCTAGAGTATATCAGTTATGGGTATATAAATATAATCTTCATAAGTTATCGTCTTACGACACTTAAACTTCTTGGGTATAACGCCATACCATCTATCCAGTTAACAAATGGTTCAGGAAATGCGTTTATAGGCATAACACAAATGGTATGGATTTTATGTTGTGCAGGCAATCTCATCTCCATATCAGTCATGTATGTATAATATACACAGCCTCCTCTTTGTTATTTTGCTGTAAAATACTCAACTCTACTAAAACATTGATGTTTTCCTGCAGTCCACTACTTTGATAAATGTTATTACGGTTGAGGAAGTAACAGAAAGCAAAAGTAAGAACCGCCAATGCTTTAGCTGGGGAGAGTATGCCAGCATCATTACTATTTCTAACTATATCCGTTTTGTTCAGGTCATGATTTATCACACTACTTTATAAATGTAAACCTTCTATCAGAAAAAATGAATTGTGGAACAGACATGATAGACGACCACTTCATGCATTCAAAGCAGCCGATCCTGAAATAGACACAGGACCTATACCGAAGGTTATCAACATATATCCCTGAAGAATTGAAGATGGTACACCGGAACCCAGACTTATATGAATACCAAGGAGAGTGCCGGTAGTTATCATACTTGAACTATCATATGGTGCGTAGTAATGCCATGAACCTGCAGTTTGACCCCATCCAGATATAATATAATAACCCATATGTCCGGATCCTCCAGATCCACTAGAGACGCTACCATATGTAGTATTGCCTGTAAAAACATCTACGGCAAGATTTATGCCTGGATATTTTGTTACCAACGAACCACCTGTAGAATTAATTATGCTAAAACCGAAACTTCCAAGATATAAATTACTTGTAGCTGCCGTTATGCTAACAAATTCCCATACCCCTGGTTGATAGGTAATTGTAATAATTCCTGTTGCCATTCCAAAATAAACATTTACAGATGGCTTTGAAGGTAGCTTTGCAATATTGAATACAAAAACACCTAATAAAGCTACCAGCAGCACTGTGATAGCAATGAGAAGAATATTACCTATTACAGGTGTAACCCCTTTTTTATTGTAATATTTTTTTACAATTATCATATAATAACATGATTTATTAATCCATTATTTAAGATTTGCTATATTATAAAATTTTTAAACTTATTGAAATGGTTGCAAGTAATGCAAAAAGTTAAAATTTTGAAAGCTATAGCATTTTAGAGAAAAGGATGTGTTAAAATGGTTATACACGAAATTCATGCTTATAGAGGAACAGATATGCACTGTAAAGGATGGAGCCAGGAAGCAGCCTTAAGATTGCTTATGAATAATCTGGACCCTGCTGTTGCCAAGGACCCTGATAGATTGATAGTATATGGCGGAAGAGGTAAAGCGGCACGCAACTGGACTGCATACGAAAATATTGTTGAGGCACTTAAAACACTTGAAAATGATGAAACATTGCTGATACAATCAGGTAAACCTGTTGGTATATTCAGAACAACAGAAGAGGTTCCCAGAGTATTAATAGTCAATGCCCAGATAGTCCCAAAATGGGCTACAGACGATATTTTTTGGGATCTTGAAAGCAAGGGTTTAACCATGTTTGGACAGATGACAGCAGGAAGCTGGATATACATAGGTACCCAGGGTATATTACAGGGCACTTACGAAACTATGTCAGCAATTGCAAAAATTGATTTTGGTAAAGATTCTTTAAAGGGTAAGTGGATACTATCCTCTGGACTTGGTGAAATGGGTGGTGCTCAACCACTAGCTATAAAAATGAATGATGGAGTGGGTATAATAGTTGAGGTAGATAAAAAAAAGATATTGAAAAGAATTAACGATAAATATTTAGATGTATGGACTGAATCGCTTGATGAAGCATTAAAAATAAAGGAGGAAGCAATAAAAGAGGATAAAGCATTATCCATAGGACTGCTTGGAAATGCAGCTGATGTGTATCCTGAACTGGTAAAAAGAAATATCATACCAGATATTGTTACAGATCAGACAGCTGCGCATGACCTAACAGAAGGGTACATTCCAAATCACCACACCTTAGAGGAGGCTTCAACATTAAGAAAAGATAATTTAGAAATGTACAAAAAGGAGGTATACAGGTCTATAAAAGAACATGTTACCGCAATGTTATGGTTCATGGAACATGGATCAAAAGTATTTGATTATGGTAACAATATTCGTGGTAGAGCAATGGAGGGTGGTTTAAAGAGGGCATTTGAAATAAAAGGGTATGTTCCTGCGTATATAAGAAGTCTTTTTGCAGTTGGTTCTGGACCTTTTAGATGGGTAGCACTTTCTGGTAATAAAGATGACATTTATAAAATTGATGATGCTGTTATAAAAAATTTTTCAGATAATAAGGAGTTGATTAAATGGATAAAATTAGCCAATAAACAGGTTCAATTTCAGGGATTGCCAGCCAGAATCTGTTACATGAAGTATGGTGAAAGAGAAAAATTTGGAAAAATGGTTAATGAAATGGTAAGAGAGGGGCTGCTTGAGGCACCTATCGCTATAGGTAGGGATCATCATGACACAGGGTCTGTATCATCTCCTTATAGAGAAACAGAAAACATGAAAGATGGAAGTGATGCAATTGCAGATTGGCCTCTTCTAAATGCATTGCTTAATGCAATCTCTGGTGCTTCCTGGGTATCCATTCATCATGGCGGTGGAACAGGTATTGGTAATGCAATACATGCAGGTCTTGTTATTGTGGCAGACGGAACTGAGAGTGCTGAGAAAAAAATAGAACGTACACTTAATGCAGACCCAGGATTGGGCATCATAAGACATGCTGATGCAGGTTACGAAAGTTCTATAAATATTATAAAAAGTGGAAAGATAAAGTTCAGAACGCCAGGTTATTATTGATGTCAACAAAGTTAATGAAAATCAAACCCTGAGCAAACAGATAGACAGTAGTGTACACTGTTTGCGTACATGGTGCAGACCTTTGTAACATCAGGAATCAAGACTATGATGATTGCTTATTTGATATATATTAGGTCTGAACTATTTACAGTATTAAGTGGTGTGCAATTATTATGGCAAGAAACAGTATAGATATTGTGTTAACCACCTTGATAAGTGGATTTATTGCAGGTCCAGCGGTATCCTTTACTGCATCTCCTACAACATCTCCTACTACTGCTGCTTTATGAGCATCCGATCCTTTTCCGCCATACATGCCAGTCTCTATATATTTTTTGCCATTATCCCATGCAGCACCGCTGGTAGTCATGAGTATTGCTAAAGGCAAACCACCTATGATAACACCTATAAGCAATCCCCCAAGGGATTCAGGGCCAAGTAAAAATCCTACTAAAAGTGGTGTAATTATTGCGATAATTCCAGGTATTACAAGTTCTTTCAACGATGCTACAGTAACAATATCCACACATTTTCCGTATTCTGGCTTTGCAGTTCCTTCCATAATACCCTTTATTTCTCTGAACTGCCTTCTCACCTCAACCACTATTTGATAGGCTGCGTTTCCAACTGCCCTCATCAGGTAGGAGGTAAAGAAAAACGGTAGGCCAACACCTATTATCAATCCAACTAGAACAAGAGGATTGTCTATTGAAAGATTTATATTTCCCACCTCAAATCTAAATACTGCAAATAGAGATAAGGCTGCGAGTGCAGCAGATGCTATTGCATACCCTTTGGTAACAGCTTTTGTTGTATTGCCAACAGCATCAAGAGCATCTGTGACTTTACGTACAGATTTCGGTAAATTGGACATCTCGGCTATGCCACCAGCATTATCTGTTATTGGACCAAAAGCATCTACCGATATAATGATGCCTGTAAGTGATAGCATTGACGATGACGCAATTGATACACCGTAAAGGCCGAACTGTACTGGATTTGATGTTGGATATAAATAGGCTGTTAAAAGGTATGAGGAGAGTATACCACCGACTATAACAATTATAGGAAGAAGTGTAGCTTCAAGTCCATAAGCAAGTCCAGATATAACGGTTGTTCCTGCACCAGTGGTAGAGGATTTTGCAATTTCATCTACAGGCTTGTATTGAGATGAGGTATACAGTTCTGTGATAAGTATCATGCATGCCAGTACAATAATTCCAATTACTGTGTCTAAAAAGATCGCAATATTAGCTCCCATTATATAATACGTAAGTATGTAAAATCCAATAATAGCTATAACTGCAGTAGCTATAACACCTTTATAAAGAGCGCCCATAATGTAGCCCGATTTACCCAATTTAACAAAGAAAGTTCCTATAATAGTGGCTATTATCGCCATTCCGCCAATGGCGATCGGGAAGATCACTGAATATACACCGTATTTTGAATAAACAGAAGATGCCAGAAATCCAATGAGCATTGCAGATATAGCTGTTACAACATAGGTCTCAAATAGATCTGCACCCATACCTGCGCAATCACCAACATTATCGCCAACGTTATCTGCAATAACAGCAGGATTTCTAGGATCATCTTCAGGAATGGAGGCTTCAACCTTTCCTACTAGATCTGCACCCACATCCGCCCCTTTTGTATATATTCCACCGCCAACTCTGGCGAACAGGCTCAATAAAGATGCTCCAAAGATAAATCCAATCATCAACATAGGATTACCGAACCATAAATAGAAGACAGTTATTCCAAACAGAGCTAGAGATATGATAATTACACCTGTCACGGATCCACCCTTGTATGCTAAAGTAAGTGCAGAATTCATACCCTCCTTTGCCTTATTTGCCGTTTTAACATTGGACATTACAGATACGGTCATTCCTATAAAACCAGCAAGAGCTGATGAAGCTGCCCCTGCTATGAATCCTATAGCATATTGCCACCCTATAGCAACATAGATTACCACTGCTAGGATTATAGCAACTACAGATACAGTCATGTACTCTCTTTTGATATAGGCATTTGCTCCCTCCCTTATAGCACTGGCAATCTCTTTCATCTTATCTGATCCATCCTCTTCTTTTGATATTGACACAACCAGTATGATCGCATATATGAATCCCAGGAAGGAGGCTAGCAACCCTATAATCAAAATCCAGTTCATATAATCACTACGAAACTGTAATAATTACTATTATTAATATCTTTATACATAAGTTGGACATCTTGTAAAAATAAATTGTTAAACAGCTATTACCTAGAAATTTAACAATCAGTCATGTTCTACAGGTAATTTTTGATTTTGAGTATTGTGTGTAGCATTCTTTTTTCTCTTTTTGATTAATAATAATACAATAACTAATGTTATCAGAATAACAATTACAATAATTGCGATATCCATTAATGTGATAAAATTTGTATTTTGTATGTAGGATCTACCTACATTGTAGAACGTTATACCAACACTTAAGTTTGTACCATTTATAGATATGTTTCCATAAGATGGATAGACCTTATAACCCAGTATGTTACTTACCTTATAGGTGAACGATCCAATCCGCTCTTTGAATATTATTGAGTTTGTATTCGAAAACTCAGTTATGTTGTTCAATGTTACACTCCAGTTGATTCTTGCTGCCAATCCCGATTCGGTGAACGTAACAGTATAAACTGCTAGTTCTGTTTGATTGTACATTATTGTCTTAATCTGGCTACCACCATTTATAGTAATGATACCTGAGGGGGGGCTAGCATTAAAGCCAGTTACAATACCTGCAGTAAATAGATATGTACCATTGGGTTCTGTAAAGGTTATGCTGGATGTGGAGCTGGATGTTGTTGCACCCCCGAGTGTTACAGACCATAATGTTCCTGCCGGTAGATATTTCTCTTTAAAGGTTACCTTATATGTGAATGTAGCAAAGACAATAGTTCTGTTAATGGGAGAGCCATTCACTGTTATTGTACCTGATAAAGGTATTGGTGCGTAGTTCTTATTTACCGTTGATGCAGTATAAGGATAGGTGCCATTGGTAAGATTTGTAAAAATTGTGGGTAAAGTAGAGTTGTATGAACCCGTTGATGTGTTTACAGACCATAAGGTTCCTGCCGGTAATCCATTTTCCATGAAGATTACCATATATTCATGTGTAAATGTTATTGTTTTGGTTATATTGGAATTATTCACTTTGATTATTCCAGCTGCAGGTGTAGCAATATATCCGGTAATATTGCTCACGTTAAAACTGTAGGTACCGTTTAACTCCATGAATGATATGGATGGATATGATGAATATTGAGCATTTCCAGAAAGACTTACACCCCATTTTGTATCCTGGTTTAAGCCATATTCTTTGATTGTTATGTTGTATACAGGTATTGGTGTTCTGCCTGTATCAATAATGGATATTGTACCTGAATAAAAATTGGAAACATAAATAAATCCATTTACAGAGTTATAAGTAATACATGTTGGTGCATATCCTACGTTAATGCTCCAGTCAGCTTTGCCATAGCCATTATAATACGGAACTATAACAGATACATTGTTCGAATAAGAGCTTGTTACATATATAAATCCGTTTGATGGATCATAGGCAACGGCCGTTGGTTCGTAACCTACCGTAATATTTCCTATAAGTGCGTTACTGGTACAGTTTATTACAGATACAACATTACTCCAGAACCTTGCAACATAAAGAAAATTATTGACTGGATCATAGGCAAGGCCATCAGCACCTCCATAACCACCCAACGAAATATTCTTTACCAGCATGTTTGAACTGCTAATGACAGATATGGTACCAGCCCAGTTAGAAACATAAATATTATGGTTCACTGAATCATACGCAATGCCGTTCGGAGTAACGCTATATTTATACGCTGTAATATTGGTTATAATCGAGTTATCCGTTGTATTTACTGCAGACGCACCGGATACGGATCCACCCCCATTTGACATAATTTTTGAGTAAGGAGCATATAGAAGATTATTATAAGAATCGTAGGCTAAAGGTTGTGCATCTTCATAAAGAAAAACTATACTACCTGAATATGTTACTGCTGGACCTGTAGGAATATTGGTTAAAAAGGTATCAGTAGCACCATTTATTGTTGAAATCCTATTTTGTACGAAATCAAAAATATAAATGTTACCATTTTTGGGATCATAAGTCAGCCCACTCGGTATATTTGGTAAATTAATACTTTTTGTAATTTTATTTGATTTAAAGTCTATAAGAGAAACACTATTGGATTCCCAATTTGTGTTATAAATATTTCCACTGGATGAATCATACGTTATACCAAATGGCACTGAACCAATTGGAATGTTCTTAAAGACATTGTTATTTAATGTATCAATTACAGTCAGATTATCTGATGCAGAATTTGCGACGTAAATATATTTATTATATGGAACATAAATAATACCTACTGGATGAATACCAGCTCCTATATTATAAACAATCTGGTTTGTAGTAGTATTTATACCGGTAATGTTATCACCATCATAACTTGTGACATAAATATACCCGTTAGATGATGCATACGCTGAATTCAAAGGAGAGATCATTGTGATATTGGCTACAATCTTATTGGTTAAGCTATTAATGGCTGTAACAACATTGCCGAAAGGTATGGAGTAAATGTAATTATTAGATGGATCATAAGTAAGCATATAAGATGATGAATATGGATATATTGTATTTATTATCGTATTTGTACTTGGATTAATAACGGATATATTATTATCTGCAAGATATATATAGCCGTTGTACGAATCATATACCATGCCATATGGAATTGAATTTACACTAATGTTTGCAATAATTTTGTTTGTATTACCGTTTATTACTGAAACTCTGGGAACCCATTTGTTAGAAACAATCGCCATATAACCAAAATATAAATTATTATTAACAGGGTCATATATTATATCTTCTGGATACGATACGGATGGTATAGTTGTTACTATTTTATTGGATGTAGTATTTATAACGTCAATGTTCATGCTGCCACTGTTCAGCACATAGAGATATCCTGTAAGATTGTTTATTGCCATTTCTGATGGCCCAAAACCAACACTTATATTATCAATTACGAGATTATTTTTAACGTCTATCACTGAAACATTGTTACTTTCGGTATCTGCAACATATAATAGTTGATTTTTAGAGTCATAGCATAACGATATTGGATACCTTTGGTTATCACCCAGAAAATTACCATTAATAAGTGAATTGTTATAAAGGTTCAGTGTATACTTGACTTTACCTCCATATATTACAGGATATTGCATTCTGGATCTATGCATATATTGCATAGAGGTATTGTTATTATTTTTATTCATATTAATGGAAATGCTATATGTTTGTGACATTTTTCTAAAATAATTTCCTAAAAAAGTTTTTGCACGGATATATGTATGGTATGAAGATTGTGAATTGCCATAATACGCGTAACCTGATGTTAAAAGCAAAGTTAAAATAACGATAGAAAATATCTTGTTTAAACGGTTATGCGTCCACAAGTGGTATCTATTTTTCATATTTAACAGTACCATCGCCCTCCTAACAATTTTCCTGTAATGTCTAGCGTTGTTATCACATTCCACATACATATATTTATCCTGTAACAGATTGAGGTTATAATTACACGAATCATATGGTAATCCACATAATAATATAAAGAAAATCTATTAAAAATATGTATATCAAGAAATGTCAAATTAAATATAAATATAGCTTATGAATTTTGGGTGTTACACCAGGCAAATATTATTTATTTTTAAAAATGTTTTTAAGTTACATGAATGGAGGTGTCTCTATACCCAGCAATTTTAATCCATTTTCAAGTACAACAGAGACAGAATATACAAGAAGTAATCGTGCATTTACAATATTTATATCCATGGCATGGAGTACAGGTATATTATCGTAAAACCTATTGAATTTATCGGCTAGCTGATAAAGATAGATAGCAAGGGCATGTACCCTGTAGTTTTCAGATACCTCTTTTACAATTGATGGAAATTGTGATATGGAGAAGATAAGTTCAATCTCTAATGCATCCAAAAGATCATATGCAATATTGATGGTACCTGCATCTATATCTTTTTTATTAAGTATTCCTTTAGCTCTTGTATATGCATATTGTATGAATGGTGCACTATTTCCTTCAAAATTAAGTGCGTCATCCCAGTCAAAAGATATCACTTTCTCAAATTGTATTTTTATCATATTGTATCTTATTGCACCCACTGCAATTATTTTTGAAATTTTTTTGATGTCGTTATCAGATAGATCATTTCTTCTTTTTGTCATCTCAATTTTGGCTCTTTTTATAGCTTCGTCATAAAGATCATTTAAAGAGACAGAAGTTCCTTTTCTTGTAGACATTTTAGAACCAGACATCGTTACAAATGAATAAAAAATTGGATAAATTGTTTTTGTAGGTAACATCATTTTTAATATCTTCATAATGTTATCATACTGTTTTTTATGATCTTCTCCAAGGACTGTTATAACTGTATCAAAATTGTTAAGCTTGTATATATTGTAGGCTAGATCTCTCAGAATATACAAGGTAGTTCCATTACTTCTTGTCAAATATATATTTTCTTCATCTATAGCAATAAAAAAAACACCATTATCATTCTTAACAATATTTGAAGATTTCAATTTATCTAATAGGTTAGGTATCATTCTATTTTTTAGAAAGTTGGATTCCCATACAATCTCATCAAATGTTATGTTTATGTTTTTTAAACTGTTTAGTATGTTTTTTAATGGTAACTCTATAATTTTTTTGTTTGCCATGATTACATTTTCGTTGGTTTCCATTTCACTCAATCTATTATCAATAACCTTCGCTAAATGTTCATCATGCTTCTCTTCGTTGCTATATTTTATGTAGCTGTTCAATACGTCGTCTACACTATATTCACTGTTCTGAAAATCTTTTTCAACACCATATGTTAATATGGCAATCTGCCTTCCTATATCATTTAAAAAAAATTGGGTTTTAACATCATAACCAGAAAATCTGAAAATGTTAGAAAGTGAATCTCCAATGATACTATTCCTAGTTCTTCCAATATGTATGGGACCTGTTGGATTTGCACTTGTATGCTCAATTACCACTTTTTTATTTTTTAAGTTTCCCTTTCCATATTCATCTTTAAGTTCTATAACCTTTTTTATAACATTTAAATTAAATGTTTTAAAATTAATATAAAAATTAACATAGCCATTAACAGCTTCTACTTTTTCAAAAAAATCTATTGACCAGTTTATATTGGTATAAATTTCATTTGCAAGGTCCTTTGCATTTTTGATGTTTTTAGCCCAGAACATGGATGTGCTTAGAATATTTTTATTATTCCTTTTATCGATCTTGATCATTATAAAATTTTTAGTTTTATCATCAGTATTGTACCTGCTTTTCATGTATAAAGATATGTTAGATGTTATGTATTCAATTGATTCATTCAATATGTAGCTAAATTTAGAGCTCATCTTACATCCGATCCTTTTATTTTATCAATCTAAGTAATTTAGTGATGTTATGATTTTTATTAACCATGTTAACATCCACCTTTGGAAGTTATCATCTGCCCGATGCTTAAACTTCGTAGGTGTAACCCTACACTCTCTATACCGTCCTTGTTATCTAACAACTCTGAGAATACTTTTTTTATTATGTTATATGCTCCATTTACATCCGCGTTGATTAGTTTATTGTTTTCCATCTTGAACAATCCTCCTTTTATCCACTTCCTCCTATATTTATTGTGATGTTCTATGCTTTCACCGTCTAATATACTATCATTAATTTGTGTAATTAAGCACTATTTTCTAAGCGATCAAATATCGTCATTATATATTGTATAAAGTATATATATTACCTATCGTAACCAATTTTTCCAAAGTACAGGAATAATTGTTCAGGTTTGAAAATACCAATAGGCGTTATATATCCTGTTATATACCTTGCAGGGGTTATATCAAATGCGGGATTATATGCATGGACATTTTCAGGTGCAGTTCTGATGCCATTGTAATTAACTACCTCAATCTCGTTTCTTATTTCAATAGGTATGCTATTTCCAGATTTTATGTTTTTATCAAATGTTGTCAGTGGTGCAGCAACATAAAATGGGATTCTATTCTCCTTTGCAACAATGGCTTTTTCATATGTTCCTATCTTATTTGCAACATCTCCGTTTCTTGCTATTCTATCTGCACCTACAATGACAAGATCTATCTCTTTTTTATACATGAGAAAACCCGCTGCATTGTCTACAATAATCTTATGATCTATACCCTCTTCTCTGAGTTCCCATGAAGTCAATCTTGCACCCTGCAGGAGTGGCCTGGTTTCATCCACATACACAAAAGGGTTCATGCCATCCATCTTTGCAAATCGTATTGGACTGAGAGCTGTACCCCAATCAATTGTAGCCAAAGCTCCTGCATTACAATGTGTTAAAATATTCATATTCTTTTTTATAAGTGATTTTCCTAATTCACCAATTTTTCGTGATTCATTAATAACCTTATTGACATATGTTCTTGCAGTCTCTAGTGGATCTATATCACCATAGGTATTTGCAACAATATCTAACGCATAAAATAGATCATTGGCTGTTGGTCTGGTATTCTTTATTTTGGATAAAGCTTTATCCATTTTTTCTCCATTTTTTATGGCAATTGCCAATCCCAACGCTGCAAAAGCTCCTATAGACGGTGCGCCTCTAACCCGCATGTTTATAATGGCTTCAGCAACATCGTCTGAACTTTTGGCTTCGGCAATCTTCAGTTGTGAAGGTAATAAGCTCTGATCTATATATTTAAGAGATCCTTCCTCCTCCCATACCGCTGTTAGCTTCATTATTTTGCCATCAATCATTACCTGCATTACAATCACTACAATTAACTTCCTTATGATGTTAATCATATATAAAATAAACGTTATGATGTGGTAGGTCTGTATATCCTCTCGCTAAAGCACAGAGGTTTTACAGCTTACCCATTATCAACCTACTTCAATAAAGGTGATCCTGAAGGCGATTTGTGACTGAATGGTACAGGGTTATACTCCTCAATAAGTTTAAGCATCTTTGAGCTAGAATGAATGATAACTTATGAAACACTATTAACACTTCATAACCTGATTAAATGCACATTAATGCAATGAGAATAGGTAGCTAATCAGTGTAGTAAAGATCTGTTTTTGATATTTAACTATAAATTGCTTTGGGACAAAATTATTCTGTCTACCTCTTATATTAACTATCAGTCTAACAAATATTTAAAGTTTATTTAAATTTAAATCAACGCAAAATTTATATAGGCTCATGTTATATATATAACTATTATGATAAGAACCTGTCAGTACAGGATATATCCAAATAAGAAGACCACCAAAATTCTAAATTATACTATAGAACTATGCAGGCAGTTATATAACGCTGCCCTCACGGAACGTAAAGAGGCTTATAGATCTTCCCAGATTTCTCTTAATTATTATTCTCAAACTAAGGAACTCCCCGCTACTAAATTAGAAAATCCTGAACTTAACGATGTTTATTCTCAGGTTCTTTGCGATGTTGTTAAACGCCTAGATAATGCTTATAACCTCTTCTTTAATCGTGTCAAGAGCAAAAATAGAATGGGCAAGAAAGCTGGGTTCCCACGCCATAAATCCAGAGATAATTATAACTCTATTACCTATCCGCAGAGCGGTTTCAAATTAATTCATAAAAGTAAATCCACCAATAAAGGTATTCTACAGTTAAGTAAGATTGGCGATATTAAGACCATTATCAGCAGAGAGATAACAGACGGTGATATTAAAACATGCACTGTTAAAAGAAATAAAATCGGTCAATGGTACGTTGACCTTACTGTGGAATTCCCCGATATAGTTAATAAGCCGATAGAAGATATTAAAGAAGAGGAGATTATCGGCGTAGACGTGGGTATAAATAAATTAGCCGTGTTAACTAATGGTGTAGAAGTTAAAGAGATAGAAAACCCTAAGCTAATATCAAAGTATGAAAAAGGTATTAAAACACTGCAGACACTACTCTCCAAATCAAAAAAACACTCATGCAACAGAGCCAAGATAAGAAAGAAACTCGCTAAAAAACAACTCAAGTTAGCAAATACACTTAAAGATAGCTTACACAAGGCATCTAATGAAATCGTAAAGAGTGGAAATATAATTGTCATTGAAGATTTAAATGTCGAAGGAATGGTTCAGAATCACAATCTCGCAAAGAGCATATCAGACGGTTCCTGGAACAAACTGATGGACATGTGTGATTACAAAGCCGAAAATGCTGGTAAATACACGCAGTTTGTAGATCCAAGAGATACAAGTCAGCTATGCTCACGTTGCGGAGCAGCCGTAAAGAAAGACCTGTCCATAAGAATCCACAACTGTAATAACTGCGGTCTAACTATAGATAGGGACCTTAACGCTGCTCTGAACATTAGAGAGAGGTACATGCGGCTAGCGTGGAACTCTGTAAAAATGCCTGTAGATGCACCTACCACTGCTTATTCAATTGAGCAAGTCGGAGCGATGAAGCAGGAAGATACATCGTCTTAATTTCGTCACAAAGCAACTATAAATAGCAGGTGTCTATATCAATATGATGAGTGATAGACAAATTTAGGTATTAATGATGTGAAACAAGAGGTAATGGTTCAATGAATAAATATGTAATTGCAATAATTATTGTTATTGTTTTTGGAATTGTAGCAGAGGGTGTAGTGTATTATTACGTTATACCTAAACAATCACCACTACCAAAACCACTCTCAGTACAGCTGAACGACAATATATCTGTAAATTACGTAGGTACCTTACCAAACGGTCAGGTATTTGATACATCTATATTGCAGGTTGCTGTAAATAATGCAACCTATCCAAAGGCAGTTTCATTTGTATTTAGAGGGAATACTAAATATATACCATTGGATGTACATGTTGGACCATCTGGAGGTAGTAGTACATATATAACAACGGTGCGTGGATTCTGGCAAAATCTTATAGGGATGAACGTCAATCAATCAAAAACATTTATTGTATCACCTTCTGAAGGATACGGATATGCAAATCCTCAACTTATAGATAGAATGAACATTTATCAAAATATCAGTTCTGTAAAATTTTATAACAATACTGATTTTACAACCATATATCCAGGTATAAGACCGCAGGCAGGCATATCTTTTACAGATACGCACTGGGGTTGGACGGATTATATATTATCAGCTAATAGTTCTGGTGTAATGATTCAATTCAGCCCATATGTAGGAGAGATCGTTAATCCATTTGGTTGGAATGTAAAGGTTTTAGCTATCCATTCTAATGGAACTAACAGCACAATAACAATAAAGAATTTATTAACACCATATGATGATAATAATCTTATGGGAAAAGATTTCAGAGGTAATAGCTTTATTGTGACAAATGTTAACCTTCAAAACAATACGTTTGTGATAGATTACAATAAACAGATTGTTGGTGTTAATCTAACCTTTACTGTAACCGTGCTTTCTATTACTCCATACAACATTACCGCTGGATAGTCTAAAGATTCCAATTATAACAAAAAGGCATCAACATGTTCAATTAAAAAGATTCTTTTCTATCATTAGAGATTGATATTCAATCTTTTTTCTAATACGCCTAATCTCCATTTTGAGATGCTTTGTTTCTTTTCCCTTTTTGGAATATGTTTTTTCTTTTTTCAACAGTTCATCTAATTCTAATTGAAGCGTTTCTAATTCAAGCAAACAATCTCTTTCATCTAATGAGTCATCTATGTTTTTGTCATTTTCTACAGATACTGGCCTTATATACCAGATAAGCAATCCACCGTATGTTATTGCAATGAGAATACCGGTTATAGAATATGACTGAAATAAATAAACACCTGGAATTATAACCCATACAGACCCCAGAAATGTTCCTGTGAATACTGTTATAGCGATGCTTACAGCAATGCTAAAAAGTATGAAATTAACGAATTGATATCTGGAGCCCATATTTCTATAGTCTCCAAATGTTGCCAATATAATTGATGCTCCTGGCAAAAAAAACAAAAGTAAAAGTGTTACAGAAAACATAATATATAATATTAACGACATATTATCACTTCATAGGTATATCAATCATTCTACATTTTTATATTCATTGCAGATCTATCTTTAAGATTAAAATTACTGTATTCTGTTCTATTAATAACTCCAACTAACTTTTCATTGTTAAGATATCTGACTATGTTATCTACAGCTCGCCCTAAAGCTCTGTTAAATATACCTGGAACCATTGATGAGTTATGAGGAGAGCCTATAAAATTTTTAAGTTCAAAAAAATTATATTCTGATCTGAATTTATCATTCTTATCAGTGTAGCTCCACCACACATCTGTCCCAAATTTAACGTCAGGATGGCTGATAAGAAAATCATACAAATCCTCTTCTTTTATGACAGCACCCCTTCCAACATTAATCAATATGCAATTTTTTTTCAAAAAAGATAATTTTGTTTTATCAATAATCTCATATGTAGTTTTGGAAAGGGGCAAGGAAAGGACTACAACATCCATTTCAGGAAATATTTTATCTATATCTTTAATGGAGTATCCCTTAGTAATAATTTCATCATTAATATTGCCAGTTCTGTTAATGCCATATACATACATACCAAATGACTTTGCTATTTTTCCAATTGCCTTTCCAATACCCCCGTAACCTATTATTGCTATTTTTTTATCTCTTAATTCCATAGAATAGCTATATTGATCAAAAATTCCATTTTTCATATTTTCCATATTATAGCCTATGTTTTTGGCAAAGTAGAGAATAAATGCAAATGTATGCTCTGCAATGGGCTCTGAATAAGCACCTGCATTTCCATATACCTCTATATTATCTTTAAGTATATCGAATGGTACATGATCTACGCCTGCAGACATTGACTGAATAATTTTTATATTTGGCATATAAGGTATTAAATTCATGATGTGGTTCCATCTAAGAACCAATAATATATTCACGTTTTGAACAACATCTTTGATTTTATCTGGTTCAACAACATCCATAAAGATTATATCCACTTTATCCTTGAGTTTATGTTCAATAATCTCCTTCTGTTCTTTGTCTGTTTTAAAGGTAATAAGTACTTTATTCATGAAATATAGAATGAATTATACACTATTTTATATTTTTTACAAACGACGTCATGAATTTAATTGATAGCATGTAGATTATTATATGTTAACAATTTGAATTTAACAATCTAAAAAACCAATGAGATAAAATATTATAAAGATAAATTGATATCATCTCATGATGCCCAAAAAGGAATATATAAACATCATTCATAAGTTGGCTGAGAAGAACTTTTTCCCTGGAACAAGCGGTAATATAAGTGTAAGAATTAACAAACGACAGATAAAAATAACTCAAACACACATATTTAAAGACACGCTTACTGTTAACGATTTTGCTACAGTTTCTATTAATAATAAAAAAATAGATGTAAATAGCAAAATGCGACCATCATCCGAAACAAGAATGCATATAGAAATATACAGATCAAGACCAGATATATCGGTAATTATTCATGCACACCCAATATATACAACCTATTTTGCAGTATCTAACATTTTACCAGATGTATCAATATTGCCCGAAACAGAAAAGCAAATCGGTAAATTATCAATGGTAAATTACTACCCATCCGGTTCTGAAAAACTTGCAATAGCTGCTGGAAAAGCATCAATTGGTAGTAATGCACTGATATTACGTAACCATGGAGCAGTAACAATGGGCAGTACATTTGAAGATACTGCTATAATAATGGAAATGTTGGAATATTTATGTAATATAAGTTATATAAAATTGTTAACTGATACACTAGCTTCATTAAAAAACAACAATTCTGAAGATTAACAAAGCATTGATGATTTATATAATCAATGAAACAGTCAATAAAATATATAATTAATACGTAATATATTAACTGTGAAGACAAAGAAGTTCTTAGGAACTTTGACAAATATCACGAAAGACACTTGATATATACAATAAAGATGGAAGAATCTGTTATACCGTAATGCCTAACAAACAATATAACTACAATTCAAGTTTAAGAAACAAAATTGGACAAAAGTTATAAATTCACGACAAATTTTACAATTTTTGTTGAATTTGTGTAGTGGGCTACCCCTCCAGCTAAAGCGTCGGAGCTTCCTGCTTCATCGCTCCGACTTGCATATCTTTACGATATGCAGGGGTCAGAGACTCCACAAGTTTTTTATTCTGTATTTCAAGTTTTTGAGAGTTCCACACATCACATATGAATGTTATATGAGATCTAACCTATATCTATGAAGTCTCACGGATAAGTCCTTTTTTATTACTACGCCACAGGAGGAGCATATTTGACTTGTACCCATTGGATTTACAAACTCTATGTATTTACCAGCACTTTCAGCCTTGTAAACACATAGGTCTATCAGTTTGCAAGATTGTGATTCTGTACCATTCCTTCGACATTTAAATCTTCAATGACAATTATATTACCACTCTTTATTATTTCATTGGATGCTTTTTGTAAAGCATCTTCTCTTGCATTTGCTAACTTACGCTGTTTTTTAGCTAATTTTTTTATTAACTTGTTTCTATTATAAGAATGTAATTTTTTATTAGAGAGTTGTTTCTGTAATAGTCTAATACCTTTTTCATATTTCTTTATTAATTTTGGATTATCTATTTCTGTACTTACTGTGCCGTTGCTTAACACAGCTAATTTATTTATACCTACATCTACACCTATAATGGATTCAGGCTGTATCTCTGATTTATCTATTTTAGGGGTATCAGGAAATTCTATAATAAAAGTTGCAAACTAGTCGCCAGCTTTATCTCTTTTAACAGTACATGTTTTAATTTCTCCACCTATTATATCTCTGCTTACAATGATTTTAATATCGCCTATCTTGCTTAAATGTAATATTCCTTTTTGGACGAACGATTTTTATGAATTAATTTGAAGCCACTTTGTGGATAAGTAATAGAGTTATATCTATCTTTAGACTTGTATCTTGGGAATCCTGCTTTCTTACCTTTCCTGCCTTTATTCTTAACACGATTATAGTAGTTCTTGAATGCCTTATCTAGATGCTTAAGGGCATCCTGTGAAACTTGAGAATGAATATCGTTATATTCAGGATTGTCTGATTTAACAGCAGGCAATTCATTTTGTTGTGACTTGTAGTCAAGGGAAGTATGGGACAAAATATATGCTGTATATGCCTCTTTACGTTCTGTGAGAGCGTTGTTATATAATTGCTTGCATAGTTCTATCTGATGAATTAAAATTTTAGTATGTTTTTTATTTGGACATAATCCGTATTTATAAGTTCTAATCATAATAAAATATATATATGCATATTCCATATATAAAAACATTGTTAAGAAAGATAGGGAGAAGTCCATGTATCTCCTATCTAAAGAACGGAAATTTATAGCGTCCCCCATCCCATATCAATCTTTAAAAAATGTAGGTAAATTTATGAATAATAAAAAGATTGCAATTGTAATAGTTATATCAATATTTCTGTTGTCAATTTTTTTTGTAGGTACAACAAGTGCATATGCATATAAAAATGACAGTAGATTATGTAATATAGCTGATTATAAAGGCGTAGATATTCAATTAATCAATGATTATGGTAATAAATTTAATGTAAATGAAATAAATTACACAATTCCTGTTGTATCTATAAATCCCAAATCAGTCAATATAAGTACACCACAAAACATAACGTTTTATGCAAATTTATCACAGCCGTATATAAATCCTTATGACATCTATAATTGGTATGTTAATAATAATTTAACAGAAAGTTCACCCAGTAATCAATTCATATATAATTTTCATGAAATTGGTGTATATAATATTGCAATATACGTTAAAAATCAAAACAGTATAATTGCATATAATACCAGCATTGTTATATTTTATGGCGCCTCCACCACCCCTACAGGAAATAGCTACATACCTCTACTCAAATATGTTATTGTAGGAATTGCAATTGTGGCAATATCAATAGAAATAATTTATATATTAATAAAAAGAGGTAAGCATTACAGATGAATAATAACTCACAAATAAGGTATCATGAAAAAGCTCTTTATGACATTTATGTAATTCCCATATAACTTGTTAACATTTCTGTGTTTTCCTTGCCTATCTTTGAAACTTTGTTTCCCTGAACCGTCATGTTATTCACTTTCCTGCTATGCAATTTATTGACCTCTTCGTCCTCCTTGTATGCCTCTTTCTTCTTCAGTATCATATAGATTATCTCTGCTAGTTTCCTTGCCACTGCTATTATTGTAAACGCCATTTGAATTTTTATCAAAAATAGAGTTTGCATTATTGCACTGTTCTTTCTTAGCCTCCTCACTATTCTCAGATAATATTTCTTGAATATTCCTAGCATCTTTATCAATGTATGTGCCACTATCACTAGTGAATATTCCAGTATTGATGGGCCTCTTTTTGTTATATGTCCATACCTCTCCTGCGATCCTGACTGTGTCACTTTCGGTACCAGTCCTGCATATGATGCTAAATGATCTTTGTCTGGAAACCTGTTTATATCTCCTATCTCTGAATAGATACTATTGCATTGTAGTTATCAAAACTAGATATAGACAATCATTTAATTAAATCACAGTGTCTGAACATAACAGATATTTTACATATGCCACATTTTTGTATAACTATATTATAATACTACCAAATGCATTCATTCTATGGTCCGGATTATGTCCAATGTTATTATAGCTGTTCATGGTGGTGTTGGAAAGGAATATACAGGTAATGTGTTAGATAGGGCCGTTGATGAAGGTTTCAGTATACTTAAAAGTAATGGGTCTAGTTTAGACGCTGTAATAAAATCTGTAACAATACTGGAGGATGATCCAGATTTTAATGCAGGAACTGGCTCAAATATGAGGTTAGATGGGTCCATTGAAATGGATGCTGCAATAGCTACCTCAAATGGTATGTATGGTGCTGTAGCTGCAATTCAGCATGTTAAAAACCCGGTTATTGTGGCTAGAAAAGTCGCAGAAGATACAGAACATGTAATGATTGTAGGAACAGGTGCAACTATTTTTGCTAGGAAAGAAGGTTTTATGGATTATGATGTTTCTACTGAAAAAGCAAGACTGAGATATAAAGATGCTATTAAACAGTTAAATGAAAGCTCCAAACACAAATATATGAAAAAATTTCTTGATACAGTTGGTGCTGTCGCTTTAGATACTAACGGCATGTATAGTGCCGCCACATCTACAGGTGGCATTTCATACATGTTAAAAGGAAGGGTTGGTGATACCCCAATCTTTGGTGCAGGAATATATACCAATAAAAATGGTGCTCTAGTGGCTACAGGTATAGGAGAATTAATAATTAAAAAGTTACTTACAAAAACAATTTATGATGATATAAATCTAGGAGATGACCCAGATACGGTAATTAAAAGACATATAAATGAGTTTACTAAAGACATAGCCGTTGGGGTACTTCTTATATATAATGGTAACGTTCATAATTTAAGTAATCAACCAATGTCTATACGAGTCAGATCGGATAGCTTTTAAAACAATAAGTATTTTGAGTATTGTGTAACGATACACTTTGTCACAAAAAATGTATAGATTATCCGTTTTGAAAATCTGTATTGTGCCCGCGAAGATGGTTATAACTGGATATATAAGCGATCACTAGGTATTCAATAATTTCTGTAGCCATGGTGTTTATATGCATTAGGACAAAATTAAATGATCTCTTCTTGATTCATCGTTCCAGCTTGCTCATTTATAGTTAATTACTAACATTATTATACTTATAACCATTACATCTATCATGGTCAAAACGGAGATGTACACAATTGAGAGGAAGATGACTGACGACGATCTCAACAGACTTATAAGATGCCTTGAAA
>JAMCUS010000023.1 GCA_023379385.1 Thermoplasmatota archaeon | reverse complement strand
TGCTCTGAACATAAGAGAGAGGTTAGATCTCATATAGCATTCATACGGCATGTGTGGAACTCTGTAAAAATGCCTGTGGATGTTCTGACCTCTACTCATCTAAATGAGCAAGCTGGAACGATGAAGCAGGAAGAGATCATTTAATTTTGTCCCAATGCATATGTTTAGGTTTCATAACCATATATTAATTTAAAGCTTTAAAAAATTCGTACATGCACTTATCTTAAATTTATACTTTTTGTTATTAAGATTCATTTTCAAATTTTTTTATATTTTGATAATTTTTAAGCCTTATTTTTAGATGTCATAAAGATGAATAAAATTAATGGCTCTGGTAAATAAGGACATATTAACACAAAATCATATTCAAAAGCAAGAAATTACAATCACAAAGAAATATAAATAATTAAAAGGTTAATAAAAATGTTTAATACCTAGATTTTATTGACATGCTTATTTTTAAAGATGGGTAGCTCAATGTATAATGGAACAGTATACTCTCTGTGGGAATATGGTATACAGAGCCTCCAATTATCGTATGCATTGATGACCCATGTACTATAGATGCTCCTGCCGTTGTACTGTACCCAACCGTATATATGTCTGGATAACTGTTGTCATGATGTAGATTTCCATTCACACCGTACCAGTAATCCTGTACCGCACCTATATTCACCGATGCAGAGCTTGTTGTTGTATAGCCCCATTGCACCCCTGTAAAGTTGGGATCATACACATTCAGATAGTAGTTTGACCCTCCATTCAGTGTCACTGACGGGAAGGATACCAGATAGTATGTCCCCGAATTGCTGTTGACGTTTATATTGGTTAATCCTACCACTCCTGTGCCCTGGAAGCTATTCCCTATAGAAAACTGTATCGTTCCACTGCCTTCAAGCAACAGTACCACATAGTTCACAGTAACGGAGTTTGCGACCGTAAACTCCTCTGCTCCCGGTAATGTATAAAACTGTGTATTTGATGAACTAGCATTCACTTCTGAATATACACTTGCTGCTGGTGGTGGTGAACTGTTTGTTGTGAACGTTATGCTTTCCGATACTGCGGAACCACTCACCACTACTGTCCCTGATGACGGCGATGCCGTATACCCTGATACTGATCCTACACTGAATGAATACGACCCATTTACCTCACTGAATGATACAGTTCCTGATCCTGATGAGGTTGCTCCGTTCAGCGTTACAGAGAAGCTTGTTCCTGATGGCAATCCTGATTCCACAAACTGCACTGCATATGTCGTCGCTGTTGGTGGCGGTGAACTGCTAGCTGTGAACGTTATGCTTTCCGATACCGCGGAACCACTCACCACTACTGTCCCTGATGACGGCGATGCTGTGTACCCTGATACTGATCCTATACTGAATGAATACGACCCATTCACTTCACTGAATGATACTGTCCCGGAACCAGATGAACTGGTTGCTCCGTTCAGCGTTACAGAGAAGCTTGTTCCTGATGGCAATCCTGATTCCACAAACTGCACTGCATATGTCGTCGCTGCCGGTGGTGGACTTGTCGTTCCACTCGCCGCTTCTACAAAGTAGTATGCATTTATCGATCCCCACCCTACTGCTAAACTGTATCCATTCGCTCCACTGAACATGCCATTCGATCCATTCGCTACAAAGTAAAATGGTGGTGCTCCTGCGTATTGCCCATTAACTTCTGCCTGCCCTAACTTGTATACCAGCGGATCCATAAATCCCAAATTGGATCCCATGTAACTGTCCATGACCGCTACAACTCCTGCTGCCAGCGGTGAGGCCACACTCGTACCCCATAATTCCTGCATTCCTGAACTGCCTCCTGCTGTTATGTATATATTCATATTCGCTCCAACCGCTGCTATATCCGGCGTTCCTCTTCCGCTTCCCTGCACTGTTATAACTCCATTTGCATCTGCACTTCCTGATTGCCAGCTCGGCTCCGCAAATACTGAACTGACTCCTCCCTGAGATCCATCTCCCGACTGCGGTGTGTTGTACCATACTGATTGCGTCTGGAATCCTGTTGTACCTGTGCCATCGGAGGATGGCGACCCGCTCAATACCGTCGTTGTACCTCCCACTGCCAGTGTACCGTATGTATTAAATCCAACTGTCGCCGGAAAACTCGGCGATCCTGATCCCGTATTGCCTCCATCTCCCGATGATGCCAGTACTGTTATTCCTCTCGCTGCTGCCTGCTGTTCGGAGGCCTGCCATGAACTGTCTGTTGAATCACTTCCTCCCCATGAATTGGATATTGCCACTACGTTGTTCAGTGCTGATGGAGCTCCTGTGGGTGGACTTAATATATCTGCCAGTGCCGTATCTAACTCCGAATTCGTTCCTCCATTTGATGACCCTGGCCCATACACCTCTACAACAGTAGCACCAGGTGCCATGCTGCCCACCATCTCCAGATCCAGTGTGCTTTCATAATTTGATTGTGTGTTGTCATTTGCTGCTGACGACCCGGGTGGCGCTGCACCCTGTATCGGATACCCTATTATCGTTGGTGTCGGCTCTCCTGCTGGTAACGTCTGCTGGAAATATGTGCTTATATCTGATGGTACAAATGCACCTACCTGATTCCCTGATGCATCTACACCTCCCCATAATATCGTTGCTATCGTCTCGGACGTTGGATACCCTTTCTGATATAACTGACTTACCTGATACGGTACCTGAAGATCCGATCCGTAAAGTACCTCTGAACTGCCACTGCCTGTAAACTGTGGCCCTATATTCAGATTGAAATGTGCTCTGTATTGATTGCTCAATCCTGCTATGCCCACTACCTCTCCTGCAAATGAGGATGGTAGATATACCTGTGATATAGGTGCATAAAATTCACTTCTTCCTGTTGTGCTTCTCATATTGTATATAGAAGTATGGAATGTGCTGTCGTATTGCGATACCGTTCCATCTAAAGCTATTGTAACCCGGTCGTTGTACGTTGTTATCTGAAATCCCTGTGAACTGAAGTAATTAACTATTGTATTGTACGCTGATGCTGATGGAGAATAGTCGTTGGTAAACTGCTGTGCTGTAAGATATTTATGATATAACGGTGATTGCGGATTCTGCAATGCTGATAAAAAGCTCTGTAACTGCTGGTCATTCCGGTATCCAAGTGTTATCAATACATTGAGGTGCTGATTGCTGTTCAGAGGCCCAATTCTGGCTGCGCTACCACTGTATACCCCTGCTATATTATCAGCTATATTCATAATGGTTGTGTTATTCCTTGTATACATGTAACTGCTGAAGGTTACAAGAGCAGTCAATGCAAGCACAACTGCGAACCCAATCGCTACAAACTTCACCAATCTACTTCTAGAATTACTTTTACTCATCATTTAACACCTACTTGCCTGTAGGATTTATTTAACAATATAAATAGGGTAAAGTGGTCATTACCACTTTAATGGTCTTTACCACATTTGTACCACTTTTGATGCATTTTCAATAAAATTGCAAGGAAACTCCGACCTTTAGGGAGGAAATGAATTTTGTCTCAAAGCCCATGATGCATATGATTATAAATATTGGAAAAGCCCTTTCATAACATAAATTGTATCAATTTATCTATAATATTATATGGTTGACTACATAATTAAGTTATTGAAAAACGATATATAGCAATCATACAATTATATTCTATTGATTAGTAATCAGAAAATTTATGAAGGTTGTTGAGAAATGAATAATGAAATTAACTCTGAACAGAAAGACTTACAAAATGAACTGGATGAATGGATAAAGGCACAAAATTTTTCGACCACAGCAGATATACCAGTGCCACCAAAACTTATGGAACAGGTGATAGGCCAGGATGATGCTGTTAATGTTGTTGAGAAAGCTTCAAAACAGAGAAGGCATGTGATACTTGTTGGTGACCCTGGCACAGGCAAATCTATGATTGCGCATTCCATGGTGGATTACCTTTCAAGAGAAGAGTTGCAGGATATCCTTGTTTATCCAAACGATGAAGATGCCAATGAACCCAGGATAAGGGCAGTACCTGCAGGTAAGGGCAAGGAGATTGTATCTGCCCATAAGCTGGAAGCAATGGAGAAGAAGCAACAGAAAAACATGTTTCTTATTCTTATAATTTTTGCTATTATGGCTATAGCAATATATTTCAGTTTTGCAAACGGAGCGTTTGATCCAACAATAATTTTTGTAGCTATAATGGCTGTAGCTCTTCTAGTCATGGCATTCAAGGTGGGAGCTGGTAGAAATGATGGTGTTTCTGTTCCGAAACTTATTGTATCGCATACCCCTAATGATAAAGCACCTTTCATTGATGCAACTGGGGCCCATGCCGGTGCGCTTCTAGGCGATGTAAAGCACGATCCCTTTCAGTCAGGTGGTCTTGAAACACCACCTCATGAAAGAGTTGAGGCAGGAGATATACACAAAGCTAATAATGGTGTTCTTTTTATAGATGAAATAAACCTTCTTAAAATGGAAAGTCAGCATAGTTTGCTGACAGCCCTTCAGGAAAAAAAGTTCCCTATTATAGGGCAGAGTGAAAGAAGTGCAGGTGCCATGGTTAAAACAGAGCCAGTTCCATGTAATTTTATACTTGTAGCCGCAGGAAATGTTGAATCTATACAGGGAATGCACCCAGCATTAAGGTCACGTATAAGAGGGTATGGATATGAAGTTTATATGAAGTCCACAATGCCTGATAATGATGAAAATAGAAAAAAACTCATAAGATTTGTCGCTCAGGAAGTTCTTAAAGATAAGAAGATACCTCCATTTGATAAATTTGCTATAGGTGAAATAATAAGAGAAGCTCAAAGAAGGGCTGGTAGAAGAGGGCAACTCACATTGAGATTGAGAGAACTTGGAGGGCTTATAAGGGTCTCGGGAGATCTTGCAAATCAGGAAAATGCACGTGTAGTAACAGCAAAGCATGTAGTGACTGCCAAGAAAGCTGCAAGAACCCTTGAACAGCAAATAGCGGACAGATATATAGAGAGAAAGAAGGATTATCAATCAATAATAAACAATGGTGAACAGGTTGGAGTTGTCAATGGGCTTGTAGTTATGGGAAATCCAGATGCGGGAATATCCGAATTTACCGGAATGGTGCTTCCAATCGTTGCAGAGGTAACTCCGGCGCAGACTAAAAGTGGTGGCCGGGTAATTGCTACTGGAAAACTTGGTGAAATTGCAAAGGAGGCTGTTGAAAATGTATCTGCTTTTGTAAAAAAATATACAGGTGAGGATATCAGCAATCACGATATCCATATTCAGTTTATAGGAACCTATGAAGGTGTTGAAGGGGATTCCGCATCCATATCCATAGCTACAGCGGTAATATCTGCAATAGAAAATGTACCTGTTAACCAAAATCTTGCTATGACAGGATCCATGGATATAAGAGGTAATGTATTACCAATTGGTGGTGTTACAGCAAAGATAGAGGCCGCTGCAGAAGCAGGTATAAAAACAGTAATAATACCCAAAGGAAATCTCAACGATGTTCTAATGGAGGAAAGATATATAGGAGGTATATCAATCGTTCCGGTCACTACTCTGGCAGAGGTGCTGAAATATGCACTTAAATTTGACAAAAGTAAGGAATCCGTTTTTGCCAAATTGACAAAACTTATTGATACACATATACCTACACCACTGGTAATTGGAACAATACATAAGGATGGGTAGGTTTGATGGATAAGAATCTGGATAATAAACCCGTTTTCATTGACAGGGAATGCTATACTTTCAACAAAGACCTTAAATCGAAGTTCAATGACAAACGATGTGAGCATTGTAAATTCTATCTCACTATGAACTGTAAATACATAAATGATTTTATAGACGAAATGGAGGATATGGAGATTGAATGAAATCAGTTGTATATGTAGGTAGGTTTCAGCCGTTGCATAAGGGGCATGTACATGTCATCAAAGATATTTTATCAAATTTTGACAGGGTTATAATTGTTATTGGCAGTGGAACTGAATCTTATACTGAAAAGAACCCATTTACAGGGGGAGAACGATTGGAGATGATTTTAGAAACTTTTAATGAAGTAAGTGATGGGCAGCTGATTGTAATTCCTGTAAAAGATATTAATTACGAATTTCTATGGTATAGATATTTGGATTCTCTGCTACCCCACTACGATTACGTAGCTACCAGTGATCCTGTATCATTGAACCTAACTCTAATAAACAAAAAAAAGGTATACAACATTAAACCTTTCAAAAGAGATATATATAAAGGAAAATACGTCAGGGAACTTATGGCTACTGGAAAGCCCTGGAAGGATCTCGTAGATTACAGAGTCGCCAGGATTATAGAGGTGCTGGATGGTGTCGAAAGAATCAGGAAAATATACAAAAGAAAGGATGACTTATAAGGTAGTGCATCTTCTTGATATTCTTAATATGACCATCTCTACAGTTGAATCTGCTACAGGTGGTGGTATTGCCACAGAGATTACATCTGTACCTGGAAGTAGCGGGATTTATAAAGGATCCATAATAGCATATACGCAGGAGGTAAAGGAAAAACTGCTTAAGATAGATTCTAACTTAACATTCAATGAATCTGTTAATATGCCTGTTACGTTGGCTATGGCAATTCATGGAAATAAGATTCTAAAAACAGATATAACGATAGCTACAACAGGATTTTTCGGTCCGTATAGTTACAGTAAAGACCTGTTGGGTAATTTTAATTTGGTTATATATATAAATGGAAGAGCTGAATGTTACTTTAAAAGGTTTCAGGTGGATAGAACTGGTAACAGAACAGGAGCCGTAGTGTTTACATTGAAAACATTGTATAAAATTTTACTAAAAGATAACTTGATATTAAATAGAACAAAAGAAAATAAGATATAGTAAAAGGATAATATTTAGAGTGATCGTTATGATGATAGAGATAGTAAAAGAGGATTTGGATATGATTGAGTTCAAACTTGTAGACGGGGATTCATCAGTAGCTATTACACTCGTAAATGAACTACTGTCGGATCCAAATGTAATTGCGGCTAGATATTACCTGGGTCATCCGGCCATTGACTATCCATCAATAATTATGAATGTAAAAAATAATGCTAAGATATCAAAGATCATTAAGGGTGCAACACAACGGTTAAGTAAGAAGTATGGAAATATTTTAGATAGCTTTGTGTTAGGGCAGAGATAAAGGTGTTACCATGATAAGAGAGTGTAGAATACATGGCTTCTTCAGGGCCGAACAATGCCCCTCATGCGGTGCTGAAGGTTTATTCATTTTGAATGATTATGAACAGGAACAGGTAAGTAAACTTATGGCTACAATGTTGAGACATATGCCGTCACAGTTCGGCATAACGGTAGACAAAAATGGGTGGGCAGATATAATGGATATTGTTCGTTCTATAGATAATAAAAAAAGAGACTTTAAATGGCTGAGACCTAAACATATAATAGCACTTGTGTCTACAGATCCCAAGGAGCGATTTGAGATCAGGGATAATTTGGTAAGAGCTACCTATGGGCATTCTATGGATCTGGATCTGGATCTTCCAACAGATAATATTCCTACAAAATTATACTATCCAACCACGGAAGACGAGGTTGAAATTCTTATTGAAGCAGGTATAAAACCTACGGACAGGAAAAAGGTTCACCTAAGTGGTACAACTGAACAGGCGCTTAATGCTGGTTATGTCAGATCCAATAATCCCATTATTGTGGAGATTGATGCAGAAAATGCAATAAAGGATGGTTATGTGATAAAGAGAGCTAATAAATATATTTATCTTTGTGATGAAGTTGATCCTAAATACATAAAACGAATTGATACTGAAAAACTGAAAGAATCGTTGAACAGTGAGGGTGAATCAAAAGAGAGTAATGATACCGATTTTTCGGAATGAATTATTTGCAAGAAAGTTATTATATAATACCTGAGTACTGGCAAATCAGTGCGAGAATTGTTATATCTGAAGTTTACAGGTATCTGACATACTCCCCATGTTTAAAGCAACGGAGGTTCTTGCTTTTGCTTCCCGTTACTTCGTAAAGTGTAGAGACTTATATGCCCAGCCGTCTGAAAATTCCCCTTTACGACTGTATCACTTGAGTATCAGATGCAAACTCATTGATTCACTCAATGACAATGAATGAATCCATATATATTTAAATAACCGCTTCCACAAAATTTATTATAGAATATATAGATTATGCACATATGGGAGATGCAACCCCAATCATGGAGCAATATTTTGCACTCAGAAAGGAAAATCCGGATACAATTCTTTTCTTTCAGGTAGGAGACTTTTTCGAAACCTTCGATGAAGATGCAAGGCTTGTTTCTAGAGAACTGGAGATAACACTTACTTCCAGACAGAAAAATAAAAATGGCGAAAAGATACCGTTAGCGGGAGTGCCATGCAGTTCTGTAGGATATTATATTAACAAGCTGATAAAGAAGGGTTATAAGATAGCTATATGCGAACAGGTTGAGGACGCATCGGTCTCTAAAGGGATTGTAAAAAGAGAGATTACCAGAATTGTTACACCAGGTATATGTGTAGAAGAGAATATTCTGGAGAATACCAGGAATAACTATACAGCACTTGCTGCAGAGTTAGACGGAAAAATATCGCTTTCCATAGTGGATGTATCCACCGGTGAATTTTTTGTAAAGGAGTATCGTAATTCAGATATGGATATGTTATACGATGATATAGCCAAATATTCACCTTCGGAGATTGTAGCAGAAGAGAGCATACATAACAGCATCAAAGATGGAATTAATAGATACGGTATAACTCTATTTATTCATAAAGATGAGCGCCTTTTTCAGGAAAAAAATATCGAAAAAGGGTTTGATGCAATTCATAAAAATATTAATGGGGTTATAAGTGATTCCGTTAAAAGGGCCATAGGTGGTCTGGCCTACTATATATTCGTGACCAATCCGGGAATACTGAACAGTATATCTGAAATAAGAACTATTGAACTAAAAAATTTCATGCAGATGGATAAAAACACAATCTCAATTCTTGGTATAATACCCTACGATGATGGCGACAATGATACGCTGTTGCGGCTCATTGACAGAACAACCACAAAGATGGGTGTGCGATTACTTGAAAATTGGCTGCTCCACCCACTTATTGACAGGGCAGAAATAGAGAACAGACAGACCGGTGTAGAGTATCTCATATCTGAAAGAGATATGGTAAACCAGCTTAAATCATATCTCAAGGGAATATATGATATTGAAAGGATTGCTGCCAGAATTTCTACCAGAGTTGCAACGCCACGGGGCCTTGTAAATCTAAAGAAATCACTGAAGAATATAACACTGATAAAGAAACTTTCTGAAAAATTCAATAAGGAAAATAATAAGATTGTAACTTTAATTTCATCCCTGACAACAGAACACGAACTCACATCACTTCTGGAAGCCTCAATTGTAGATGAACCATCCAGCGTCATAAAAGATGGCAATGTAATAAAAGCGGGATATAATAAGGAACTGGAATCACTGAAGAATATTGAAAATAACCAGCTTGAACTGATACGAAACATAGAGGTAAAGGAGCAGCAGAGAACAGGAATAAAAAACCTGAGAATAGGATATAATACCGTTTTCGGGTATTATATAGAGATCAGCAAGTCGTATGTTAAACATATCCCTCCGGATTATGTAAGAAAGCAGACTATTGCCAATGGTGAGAGGTTCATAACATCAGAACTTAAGGAAATTGAGCAACGGTTATCAGATGCCAAGGAGAGATCAATAAGCCTTGAGATGGAGATATATAGAAACATCATTGAAAATGTTGCTTCTCACATTAATGAGATTAAAAAAAATGGAAAAAATATTGCAGAAATAGATGTACTCATATCTCTTGCAGAGGTATCCTATGAAAATGGATATGTCAAGCCAGTTATCACCACTGATGGAAAAATGGTGATAAGGGATGGGAGGCATCCTGTGATCGATAAGCTTATGAAAGGTGGATTTGTACCAAATAATACAGATATGGATGTAGAGAAAAATCGTATAATGATATTAACAGGACCAAATATGGCTGGAAAGACCACATATATGAGACAGATTGCTCTGATAACAGTAATGGCACAGGTAGGTTCATATGTTCCTGCTAAATATGCCAGCATTCCTATTATAACCTCAATATTTACAAGAAGCGGTTCTAGAGATAATATAACCAAAGGGGAGAGCAGCTTCATGAGTGAAATGGCGGATATTGCTTACATTCTTAAAAATGCTGATAGGGGAAGCCTTATTCTTCTTGATGAAGTTGGAAGGGGAACAAGCACATTTGATGGTATGAGTATTGCATGGGCTATAGTGGAATATATAAATAACAAATCAAAATGCATGGCAATAGTTGCGACTCACTACCATCAGCTCACAGAGATTGCACTGTATACGGAGGGCATATCAAATTACCACCTAGCTATAAAGGAAGATAGAGAAAACATCATTTTTCTGAGAAAAGTGGTTCCAGGAAGTACTGATAAAAGTTACGGTATTCACGTCGCAATACTTGCGAAATTACCGTATGAGGTTATTCAGAGAGCCAAAGCAATACTTTCCAAAATTGAAAAGGTGGATATATCGCCAATATCCTCCAAGACGACTAACAGGGTAACATATACCCAGATGGTGCTTCTTCCTGATAACGACAACGATATTGTGAAAGATATTGACGCGATAGATACAGATAATATAACACCAATTGAGGCACTTATACGACTGAAGGCTATAAAAGATAAGATAAGGGGTAGGAATAACAATGCAAAATGAAAGAAAACTTAAAAAACTGGATGATGTGACGATAGCGCATATAGCCGCCGGTGAGGTTATTGACAGTCCTAGGGCCGTTATAAAGGAACTTGTTGAGAACTCTATTGATGCTGATTCTCATTTTATAAAGATATACCTTTATCAGGGAGGCTTAAAACGTATAGAGGTTATTGATGATGGCAGGGGCATAAGCCATGAAAGTTTACCTTTGGCTATAGAGAGATATGCAACAAGCAAAATTACTGATTTTAAAGATATAATGCATATAAAAAGCTACGGCTTTAGAGGGGAAGCACTTGCCTCCATATCATCTGTATCAAAAATGGATATTGTAACAAGGGTTAAAGAGGAGGAGACCGGATCTATTCTGAAAACAGAGGGGGGAATTATAAAGGAGAACACGTTATCGGCATACCCCGGAGGCACAAAGATATCTGTCAGTGATCTGTTTTACAATTTACCTGCCAGAGAAAAGCATATGCATACATCCAGGAATAGTATAGCGGATATAACCTCCCTCATAGAACATTTCGCCATGTGCAACCCATCCATTGAATTTTACCTGTATAATGACGATAATCTCATATTCCAGCATAAATCCGCATCGGATATTGATGAATCTATCAGGAGTATAATTGGGTCCACACTTTACAGTGTTATGCTGAAGTTTCAGATAAATACTGAAAAATATAAAATATATGGATTCACCACAAATCCGTCACTGACAAGATCCAATACAGAACAGATCTCCATTTTCGTCAATAAAAGATGGATATATTCAAAATCCATTATAAATAGCATAAGAGATGGTTACGGTACATTTATACCATCTGGAAGATACCCATTCACCATAATATTCATAGACCTGGATCCATCGTTATATGACGTAAATATACATCCTGCAAAAAAAGAGATTAGATTCTACGATGAACAGGAGATCAAAAACATCGTATCGGATACCATAAGAAAAACACTTGTTGCAAAATCAGCTATGCCAGATCGTTCCTTAAATCCAATTAAAAATGTTAGACAGATTGAAAAAAAAGGAATTAAGGCTTTACCGGTTCAGAAAGAGATAGAAAGTTCAGAAGGAGCACGTGAATATATCGTTGAACAGTCACACAGATTGCCCAGAATAAAAATCATAGGTCAGATGCTCAGGCTTTTTATCGTAGGTGAATCCGAGGAAGGAATGGTACTGGTGGATCAGCACGCAGCATCTGAAAGAATAAGATATGAGGAACTCATGAATAATGCACAGATACACCAGCAACTTCTGGTTCCTGTTATACTTGAACTATCCTCAAAACAGGTTGAACTCTTAAATAAATTTCACATGGAGATATCGGATATAGGATTTGATATAGCGCCTATAGGAGATCGCAAATTTATAGTCAGAAAGAGCCCTGTTATAACGGGTAATATAGAGAGTAAGGAAAGCATAATGGCTATTCTTGAGGATTTATTGCACACAGGATCCATCAATCCATCCAGCTTAAAAAGGACCGTAGCCCTGAAGACTGTAGCCTGCCATTCAGCAATAAGGGGTGGCGACCTTCTCACCATGGAGACCATTGAGAGCTTAATCAAAAAATTGTACACACTGGACCTGAATTATTCATGCCCGCATGGAAGACCTGTTATGGTGATAATAGATAAAGGCAAACTGGAAAGACTGTTTTTGAGGAGTTGATAATATATAAAAGATCGGAATGTCATCAACCAGATTATGAAGATCGGTATTGGCATAGGAACCATAACTGCGTTTATGGCTGTATCCTCTATAATACTGGTAAATTATAACATATACCCGGTTCCTTCACAACTGTTACTGCCTGTTGAAATATTCTGGTATTCTTCATTCACTACAGGAATACTTATCATAATCATAGGAATGTACTGGCTTATATACGGCGACAAAACAATGGAACAGTCAGGACCTATTCAAATTACGTATGATAAAAATGATAAGGGCTTGGATGCAGAGGATATTGCAAAGTTGCTTCCTGACAGTGAAAAACAGATCTTTCTGATAGTAATGGATCATAATGGAGAGATCAGGCAGAGTGACGTAGTTGCAGAAAGTGGCATGTCCAAGGCAAAGGTGAGCAGAGTGCTTGATAGCCTTGAAAATAGGGGAATTATAGTAAGAATTCGCTCCGGAATGGGAAATATTGTAAGGGTAAACAGAAAATAAAAATGATTTCATATAGTGAAACCAGTTTCAGCGATGTATAATATGGTTTTTCAGCGTTATGATAATTGGTGATAAAATGGATGAAAACAAGATTCTATGGATCATGCTGGGAATATTTGCGATTGTTGTGGTGGCAGCCATTGCCATGACCTTTATGCCTGTAGTATCGGGCGGAGGATATTATGGTGGCATGGGTGGTATGATGGGAGCAGGTTGGGGATTCGGAATAGTATTCATGATTGTTCCACTGCTCTTCTTTATATTGCTGGTATATTTTATTACCACCATAATATCTGAACCGAAGGTTATTCACCATTATGAACATGATCAGCATGGATACCACGGAAGCAGGGCTGTAGAGATTGCTGAAGAGAGATTTGCACGGGGAGAGATAACAAAGGAGCAGCTGGAGTCAATAAGAACTGAGCTGCAAAAGAGGTGATTGCATGAATAAAAATCTTATTATTGCTCTGCTGGCAATAGCAATAATTATTACCTCAATTTACGCTGGTTTCATGGCGTATCATTTAGATTCCTACAATTCCAACACCAATGGCTATGGGCAGGCATACGCCATAAGCAACCAGACTTTCAATGAGATCAACAGTATACCTCAATATATATCAACAAACAAGAGGGCAAATCTGATCTATGATAACGCAAGTGTATCCTCAATAGTAATGGAGGGGTCTCCTCTATGGTATAACAGCACTATGGAGTTCTTTCTGGTCTACAACATGACAAATCCTACGCTTGTATTAAAGGCGGGATCAACAGTCAAAATAACCTTTATCAACATGGACAGAATGACTCACAATTTAGCAATTGTATCTTTCAGTCCACCGTATAACTATATGCCAGGCATGTCAAATGGCAGTATGATGAATGATTATAATGGCACTATGATGGGAGGTGGTGGCATGATGGGTAGCAGCTCCATGATGTCTGGCATAATGTTAGCTTCACCAATGATGAATGGTGTGCTAAGCAACGGAAGTTACAACGCAATTAACATTCAATATAGGTTTTCCAGTTCTGGTACCTACTGGTACATATGCATGTATCCGGGGCATGCAGAACACGGAATGTACGGTAAGATCGTAGTTGACTAAACTTTTTACTTTTTATAAGGAGTTATAAAATCCTCCTAAAAAATTTATACAAAGAACACATCTATTTTTTGGTGTAAAAATGTTAGATCAAATAGCCCACTCTATTGGAAAGAGAACAAGACTGAAAAGATTGCTGTACGGACATGGATTGAATGGTAAACTTCTATTACTGCCAATTGATCAGGGGCTTGAACACGGCCCCAGGGATTTTTTTGATAATCCAGATAGCATAGACCCTGAGTTTCAGCTCAAACTCGCAGTTAAGGGAGGATTTTCAGGTATTGTGTTTCATATAGGACTTGCTGAAAAATATATGAAAGAATATGCAGGAGAGATCCCGTTGGTGCTAAAGCTTAATGGCAAGACAAACATACCCTCTGATGACGAAGCATTTTCCTCTTTAACAGGTACGGTTGAAGATGCCGTGAGACTCGGTGCTGATGCAGTTGGATATACGCTATATGTGGGTTCTCCACGGCAGGATGAAGATATAGAACAATTCATGAATATCAGAGTAGACGCAGAAAAATACGGTATGCCTGTTATAATGTGGGCATATCCCAGAGGAGCGGCTGTAGAAACGAAGGGAGGAAGGGATTCTCTGTATGCCATAGATTATGCAGCAAGAGTGGCATGCGAACTTAATGCGGATGTTGTTAAACTCAATTATCCTGTTATTGATGATAAAAAAACAGTGCGTAGCCCATCACCGTATAATAAGTTATCTTTAAGCGCGGAAGAATCGTTCAAAAAAGTTGTGAAATCTGCAGGAAGAACAATGGTTATAGTATCAGGAGGAGAGAAAATATCAGATGAGGAACTGATTCACAAGGTGGAGATGACTATGAAATCCGGAGCCACAGGATTGATATTCGGAAGGAATATGTGGCAAAGAAAAATAGATGATGCTCTGGCAATTACCAAAAAAATAAAGGAAATAATGAGTAGATACTAATGGCTGTCAAGACGTGGAGGATAGGCAATAAAAATTTTAGAATATTCCATTTTTATTTCATGCTGATTGCCTTTGCATTTTCCTTTATACCTTTTCTGGGTACAATAAATATAGAACGGTACCCGTATCCGCCATACACAATTATAGAATCCATATGGATCATTTACCTATTTTCCATTCTATTATTCTATATTATCCAGATAAAAGACATACCGTACAGACTGGAGAGTAAAGGGAATAGTCTTATTATATATACGTTGTTGAGACATATCCATACATTTAAAAACGTAAGTACACTGATACCTGTTGAAGCACGTTCTATAGAGATGAAATTATTGTATAAAAAAGCTGGAATACTTACAATTGAATATAACTCAAAGAAAGCAGAATTTCTTGTGGATTATGACGATACTGAAATGATACTAAAATGAATATGATAATTTTATTTTGATTCACGGACAAGTTCTATGAGATTATTAAATAATGCATATGTGGTGACAGGCCCTACACCACCTGGCACAGGTGTTATAAACGAAGAATAACCAATCAGATCAGAACTTCTTACATCCCCTTTTATTATGTACTTTCCGTTTTCGTTGACTAAGGAGATTCCTACGTCGATAACAATTCCATTTTCCATCAGTTCCTCTTTGCCAAGAAATTCAGGTGACCCTGCTGCAGATACAACTATTTTTGCATTTTTTGTATAGTCTGCTATGTTTTTTGTTTTGGAATGGCATACTGTAACCGTTGCGTCCATGCCTTTTTTCAAAAGTAACAGGGTTAAAGGCATGCCTACAATTTCTGACCGTCCTATGACAACAACATGATCACCTGCTGATACGAGATTGTTGTACTCAAGAATATTTATTACAGCACTGGCTGTTGAAGGTGATATTCTGGATGCAGAGAATAACGCACCCTTTCTTGCATAGGTTATTGCGTCCACATCCTTGGCAGAAGATAGATTTTTTCTGAGCCATTCCACGGATAAGGACCCAGGTAAAGGCATATCAACGATTATACCCGTTATCTCCGTGCTGTTATTCATCTCCTGGATTATAACTTCAAAGTCAGATTGAGTTATGGATTTATCAATAACTTTTACATCCAGGCCTACGCCAATTTCTTTGGAAAATTTATTCATCATGCGTATATAGCTTGCAGAGGGCCTGTCTCCTGAAAAGGAAATCACAGTAAGAGATGGCTTAATGGATTGCTCTTCTAAATATTTTATTTTCTCAATCAGACCTGTTTTTCTAGCCTCTACAAATCTACTTCCGTTGAATATGGTGGTATTCATGAAAAAGAAATACCATTATTAGTTAATCTATTTTTGGTTAAACCCCAAAAATCATCGCATTAGACAAATGCACATTAACCACAATCGTTGCGTTTAAATTTCAGGAATTCGTATAGCTGGCTTTATAAAATTTACCTGAGAATAAATATCGCTGCTATAAAAATTTAGATTTTTAATGCCTGGATTGTTCATATAGGTACCTTTAAGTTCATCTATTTTTTTTTTCAGGAGATCATCTTTATGAGAATACAGTAATATTTTTATATGTTGAAATACCAGATAGGGATATGCTTTGCTGGATAATATTTCAATACTGTACTTGAATGCCTTTTCATAATCTTTTCTGGATAATAGAAGTTCATTCATAAAGTATACCGCTTCGGCAAACATTGGATTTTTTTCAATAATGTTATTAAGATATTTAATAGATTCATCGTACGTAGATACCATCGCCAGGGCATATAGGTATTCCAGGCTGTGTTCACCTGATTCATTTACCCTCTCCAAATATCCTCTGCCTGCATCAATGTCATTCAGAAACGAGTTCAATATGGATAGGGATATCAGTGCGTCTCTGTTATAACTGTCTAGTTTCAGTACCATTTCATATATTTTTTTAGAAACTTCGTAATTCCTATTCAATGCAAACTGCAGTGTAGCTGCAATCATAAGAAGTTTGATATCATTAATCTGTTCTATATCCAGTGATTCCATAGACATATTGAGAAATAGAGCATCTCTGTAGGTAGCAGGCACAGGTAAATATGGAAGTGATTCGGACGCACCGGAGATTGTTAATGCAATGACATCGGATAATTTTGAGGATACACTGAAACCAAATGGAAGACCAGATAAATTTGAGTCAATCATATCCAGCAGTTCAACGGAACTGTAGCTATTTGGCAACATGATTAAATCAATATTCGATTTGGTAATCCTGTCAATACATATATTGCAGATATATTCTGTATCTGTTAACTCATTATTACATACAACGCATTTCATGTTTGCAATGTTAAAATAGCTAAATTATTATTTAATTTTATAGTGCAAGATTTTGACGTATTGTTGAATAAACCGCATACAACATCTTTTTAATTTTACAATCAATATAAGCAGGGAAGCTCCAACCTTCAGGGATGAAATGAATTGCGAAAACAATATATAAATATGTTGTATTTATGTTGTATTGATACATGTTATATGGAGATAATAAATAAATGATACTGACTTATAAAGTAAAAGATGGCAGGAATTTCTTCATTAAACTGAATAAGGCAGGGCAGATAGCTGAATTTGCTATAAAAACAAAAACATTAACATCAAAAGAGTGTTCAAGGTATGGACTGATAGGTAACCGTTCGGGAAATGGTTTTAAGTGTCCGAGTTGCGGGCACGTTGATCATGCTGATGCCAATGCTTCGTTCAATATAGCATTGCGTCCGATATATGTAAAAGACATAGATCAATTGCATGCAGACAGGGATGTATGCAAAGGGAACATCGATATCCCTGAAGAGGCAACGTTATGAGCGATAACTACCTTAGAACCTCCGAGCCTTTAGCGTGGAGATTATGTCAGTAAATGATGTGGTGTTAAAATGGCTGCAGATATTAGAATAAAAGTTGTGGGTACCAAAAAGAACCCTTTAGAAGGTGCCAAAGTTACGGCTATAAATCACAGCGCATGGGACTCCAGCAAAAAAAGATATGGTCCTGTAAAAACAGATTCTAATGGTGAGGCTCTGTTTGAAAAGATGGATACTGGAATTTTTGGCGGAGATTTTTATCAATTCAAAGTAGAATATACCAAAGATGGAGTAACATTCTTTGATGACAAGTATTTGAACATAAATTCTAATGCTACAATATTAGTTAAGTTGAACATTGAACAACTTCCTGAAAAAATTGATAAAAAATTAAGTGAGTTGGAGGAGAAAATATACGGTAATATGGGTCAGTTTATAATCATGAATACATCAAATAAATCAGATCTTGAAGATCTGAAAAAAATAGTTGAAGATTTGAATAAGAAAATAATCCAACTGGAACAACAATTACAAAAAAAGTAACAGGTTATTGTGATACACGGGAACATCACTGGTTTGGACTATCTTCATATTGGACAATATAGTATGGGGATATATATTAATAATGAAATAGAATAAAAATCTCAAAAAGTGTTCAACAATAGATGGGGTAGATCACCCTCTTTTGATCCAATAATCTCATACAGTTATGAGTATACCATAGCTTACACAACAATATACTTAAATATCTTTAAGCATATTGATGATATCATAATGATAAAGGAGTTCTGAGAAATTGTCAACAACCATTCCAAAATGTTCTGTAAGTGAGATGATTGGGTTTTTGGAGATTTTGAACGACTATTCTGGTACTGAAGACCTTGCTAGGTTGGCAAGGGACTATGGTATGGAGATTGACGAAATACTACCTTCTGTTGAGATAGCCGAGGCAATGGGTTTTGTAATTGTAGAAAATGGAAATACATCTCTTACAGAGATCGGAATTAAATTCATAAAATCAGATATAGATGATAGAAAAAAAATTTTAAAAAATTCTATGATCAAGTTGCAATTGTTTAAATTGGTGATGCAGGCATTAGAATCATCCCCTGAAGGAAGAATTGCATCTTCTGAACTTTCCAATATACTTCAAGTTATAACTAGACATCCTGAAAAACATTTGAGAAGGATAATAAATTGGGGTAGGTACTCCCAGCTTTTCAATTATGATAGTGAAACTGACGAAATATTCATACGTTGAGATTCTATCGGGCCGATAGATCAGTGGAAGATCGCTGCTTTCGCAAAGCAGAGGTCACGGGTTCAAATCCCGTTCGGTCCATTTAATCTATTAATTGACAGGCTGTAAGGGAATATCTATGGGGCAGAACACTGAAAATGGAAGTGTGGAGATCAAATGAGAGATTTTGGAATTTATTGGAAAAACAAGAGAGAGGAAGTAGAAAGAGTTGAGCTTCCATTCCAGAAAATTGAGACGATAAACCTTCCAAGATCAAATATTGGAACGCTCGCTCAATTTAAGAAGGATTCCGAGAATGGCGAATGGAAGAACAAACTGATCTGGGGAGACAACAAATATGTTATGGCATCTTTGCTCCCCGAGTGTCGTGGAAAAATAAAGTTAATTTACGCAGATCCGCCATTTTTCACAGGCACAAACATGAATATAACTTTGGAAGTTGGAGATGAAGGTGCAGTAAAGGAACCGTCCGCCATAGAAGAGATAGCTTATAGAAACATGTGGAAAGAAGGCCCCAGTTCTTTCTTTCAGTATATGTATGATAGATTTGCACTTATGAAAGACCTTATTACTGAAGATGGTTCTGTCTGGATAAGGTTTGACTATCATTATGCTCATTACATAAAAACCATTTTGGACGAAGTGTTTGGATATGACAACTTTAGAAATGAAATAATAGTTAATCGTGGTAGGAACGTGGCTGGCGCCATAGGTAAAATGGAGATTGATAATGATGTCATTTTCTGGTATTCTAAAAGTGACGATTATATATTTAACGAATTTAAAATGGATAGACCAGTTTCTGACATAAAATGGACATCGTTCTTAATGGCAGAGGATAGATTTCCGAGAGAAAGAAGATTTCTAGGAAAAGTGCTAACACCACCTCCTGGGCAACACTTTTCTTTAGTGCAAAGTAAAGTAGATAAATTGTTAGAAGAATTTTTCTTACGACTCCGTTGTTCAAAATGTCGGGCCCTTTATTATTTCGCCGAATCTGATGAAGAACTCTATAAAAGGATGAAACAAAAAGGAAATAGGTTCAAGTTCTATGATGTTAATTCGAGAGTAATTTTACATGGAACGAAACTGTTGGAGAAATGTATTGAATGTAATTCAGATGACTTCAAAGTAGAATATCTCGGATCGGATGAAAAGAAGGTGAGCAATATGTGGGTGGATATAGAATCATATTCTAGATCTACTGGATATCCTACAGAAAATTCCGAAGACCTTCTTGAACGCATCATAAGCATATCATCTAATGCAGGGGATATAGTTGCTGATTTCTTTTCAGGTTCAGGAACTACTGCAACTGTAGCTGAAAAACTTGAAAGAAGGTGGGTTGGAACTGACATAGGTAGATTCTCGGTTCACACCATAAGGAAAAGGTTGCTTGACATCCCTCATTGTAAACCTTTTGAGATCCTAAACCTCGGAAAATATGAAAGAAAGCACTGGATGGATCAGAATCTTGGCTCTGTTTATAGAAATTACATAGATTTTATTTTACAACTTTACAAAGCCAAGCCCGTCTACGACTACAAGAACATACACGGAATTATATCAGGAAAAGCAGTTCATGTTGGCCCAATAGATTACCCTGTTACAAAAGGAGAGGTTGAAGAATGCCTGAAAGAGGCAAAAAACAACGGCTTCGATTCTCTGGACATCTTGGGATGGGACTTTGAGATGGAATTCAACGATAGGATATTAAGGGAACTCGGGGAATCTTACGATTTTGGAATCTCTCTCAGGATCATACCAAACGAGGTAATGGACAAGAGAGCCGTAGAGGCTGGAGATGTTGATTTCTACGAGCACGCATTTCTTGAAGCTAAAATCGCAACTTCAGGAAGGAGGGTAAAGGTTAATCTTGAAAATTTCATCATACCGAATCCAGAATCCATACCGGAAGAACTCAGAGATAAGATACTCAAGTGGAGTGATTTTATAGACTATTGGAGCGTGGACTGGAATTACAGGGACGATACTTTTCACAACGAGTGGCAGGAATTCAGGACAAAGAAAAAGAAGAATTTACAGTTGTCATCAATAGAACATCATTATGATGCACCCGGGACGTACAAGGTAAAGGTCATAGATGTGTTCGGAAACGATACTACAACAATGAAAGAGGTAACTGTAGCATGAACCCATTCGAAGAACCAGAAACAAGGGTACAGACAACCGCTCCTCTTGTGGAAGCTTTACGAAGTGAGGTTAGAAACTGGAGGAACTCTGGTTATTATGGCACTTCTAAAACTACTAGGCGATTGTTGCAATTCTGGTTCGACGATGAGCACGAGATAATTGATGAGAAATTCAGGTATTATTTTGCCCAGAAAGAGGCAATTGAAACCCTTATTTACATATATGAAGTGAAAAAGTTCAGGAAAATGAGCGACCTGATCCTGAATTATGACAGCACCAAGAAAATAGCATACAATCCAAACGAATATTTGTTTCCAAAATACTGCTTTAAAATGGCTACAGGTTCCGGGAAAACCTATGTTATGGCACTGGCGATTGTCTGGTCATATTTCAACAGCATAATGGAAGATAATGTAGAAATGCCGAGGAATTTTCTTATAATCGCGCCGAACATAGCTGTGTATGAGAGGCTGAAAGAGGATTTTTCGGATTCTAAGATATTCAATTCTGGAGTAATGATACCGGACGAATTCCAACATCTTTGGGAATTCGAATCTGTAACTGAAGATTACATTCCCACCAGAAGCACAAAAGGCAGACTTTACCTGACCAATGTTCAAAGAATCTATGAAAGAGACAATGCGCCTGTTAATCCCATCCAGGAGATCGTGGGCAAGAAACCATCGGACACCATAAGATATTATGATCAGATCATGGGGGAGATCAATGCCCTAACCAGTTTGGGCATAATCAATGACGAGGCACACCACGTATGGGACAAGGATATTATCTGGAACCAATTTATCTTGACTTGCAACGATCTGCTTAAGAAGAAAGGGACAGAATTGTCATTTCAGCTAGACTTCACAGCAACCCCAAAAAGACAGGATTCTGGAAGTGTGTTTGAATGGGTGATTACTGATTTTCCTCTGGCAGATGCAATAAGATGTGGAATCGTGAAGTCACCGATTATAGGTGAGGTCGAAAATCCTCATAAGACCCCATCAGACAGAGCTGATGTCATTTATAGGGATTATATTGAAGCGGGATGCAGAAGATGGTCCTATTACAACGGCGTCATGGACAAGGTCAAGAAGCATCCGATAATATTTTTCATGGCAACTAAGACTTCCGAAGCAGAAGACATCAATAACTATCTACAAACTAAGAACGAATTTAAGGGGAAAACCCTGATTATTCACACCAATCTCAAAGGTGAAATCAGCGACAAAGAATGGCAAAAGCTTAAGCAGGAAACAAGAGAGATAGATACATCGCACAAGTACCGGGCTATCGTGAGTGTCCTGATGCTGAGAGAAGGATGGGATGTCAAGAATGTTTGTGTAATAGTCGGACTAAGGCCATTTACTTCTAAAGCGGAAATTCTGCCGGAACAAGCGCTTGGACGTGGGCTTAGATTGATGTTCGGCCCGGAATCAGGATACGAAGAGACGGTTGACGTTTTCGGTACAAAGGCATTTGTTGACTACATAGACGAGGAGATGAAAAAACAGGGAGTAGACATAAAAAGATACAAAGAGAGAAATTTACCTACCGTTACAAACATATTCCCGGATACTCTAAGGAAATCTGAATTTAACTTTCAGATCCCTGCCCTATCTCCAAAATATAAAAGAGAAAACAGATCATTCAACGAAATTGACATTTCCACGCTACCACCGGGAAAGTTTGACTTGGATTTAGAAACGTATACTAATATTAAGTCTGCGGTAGGAAGAGATGCATTAACAGAGAAAGAGAGATGGCGTGATAGATGGGAACAGTCAATACCGGAAAACTATCCATCGGTTATCTCCTACCTGGCAAATATTATTCTCAGGGCTTGCAAAATCCCATCACGAAATAGTGAGCTTGTAGGAAAGCTAGACTCGTATGTTACTAACAGCCTCTTTACAGCAGCTTTGACACAAGATCTGAAGGACGATTATAGATTCCTTCAGGCTCTAAGTGAACCGAAGGTTGTTGATTTCCTTAAAGAGCTCTTCGTGAAGGTGATAAATAAGTTGACAATCCTTTCCACCGAAGTGCGGCTTCAGTCAGAATCAAGAGAGGTAAAGGATATCAGACCCTCCTTGACCAGGAAGAAAACCTACACACCGAAGAAATGCATTCTCAATCTGGTACCGGTAGCCAATGATTTTGAATATGACTTTTGTAAGTTTCTTGATAACGATGCTTCAGATGTCAAAAAATACATAAAGAATGATAACAACCTGAATTTCTATCTGGAGTATGTGAACGACAAAAAAGGTTTATCTTATTACCTGCCAGATTTTGTTGTTGTTTGCGATTCGGAAAACTACATCATAGAAACCAAGGGAGAAGAGTCTGTGGAAGTGAAAAACAAGGACAAAAGGGCAAGAGAGTGGTGCGAGGATGCGACTAAACTGACTGGCAGTAAATGGACGTACCTCAAGGTTCCAGAGGCCGTATTCAAAAACAATCGTGAAGTCAAGACCCTCAAAAAATTAGAAGAGATCGTTAGATCGTACGAGAGCGTTGAGAAAATTTAAGAAGAGTGCTTCGAATGACAGTAATTTTAAGGAAAAATGGCTGGTATTCATGAGCTACACCGTAGAATCCATGGAAGCATACGAGAAGGAATTCTCTAGGAACCATAAGGATATAAGAAAGAGTGGCTGCAACACATGGTGGAGAGACTGGAACAGGAACCGCAGTCAGGGAAGCCATTGAGAGGCAAGCCTCATGGTCTATGGCAGCTCAGAATTGGTCCTTTCAGGGTCTGGTATGAAATAAACGAAGAGCAGAAGAAAGTGACGCTCAGAGCAATCCTTCACAAAGACGAAGCAAAGAAGTATTATTAGAGCTCTTTCAGGAACTCTCTAACGTTTCTGACTCTTCCCTTCTGTATGTCCTGCTCGCTTCTTTCCAGTTGATCCATTACATACTCATTCTCAAGAGGTTCAACGGTAGCCTCAAGACTATCCAGATCTGACTTTGGTATGCTTACAAGCCTTGACTGTTTTGCTGTGGTCATAATATAACGCTATATTCTTTCAGATTTTAATACCTTTTGGTATGCTTCGGCTCAAATTCACCACTAACCCATCTTTTGATTTCCGTCTTGCTTCGGGCACATTTTTCTCTCCTGCGGAGTGCAAATTGATGGGAACAGAGGAAGGGAATTTTTGACCGCACAATATCGCCACGATCAGTGCTGAATTACGGGAATAAGAGGGCTTCTCATGCCGTACTATGCTTTGATTATTGAAGAGAAGATATTGCACGGCACTGCGACCATACCTTTTGGAAAGGGGCAGGCGAAAATAATAGCCATTTTTTCCCGTCATCTCTCGCACCAGAAAATACTTTGAATTCAATGTTGTATCTATATCCCTTTGGCTTGCTCATCTCGGAAGACATGAAGGAGGATATCCGTGCCTTGAAGGGCATACAAACGAT
>JAMCUS010000022.1 GCA_023379385.1 Thermoplasmatota archaeon | reverse complement strand
ATATCACTGGAGAGAGGATAGAATCAAAGCGCATGTGATGGTATCTGTATTATCGTTGCTGATAGGTAGAATAATGGAAAAGAAGATGGGAGAAGAGATGACAGTAGAAAGGATATCAGAAATATTGCTGGGTGTAAAGGCAATACCGATAAAAACAGAAGATAAAGTAATAACAATAGCATCAATGTCCGAGGAGGCAAAAGAGATAATGAATAGGTTGGGAGTGCCCGCACCAAAAAACCTCCTGTAAACCGTACCAAAAAAAATAGAGCGAAAAACAAAATTTTCGTGTACCTAGTATAGAATAAAAGATATTTTCACATTTTAATTTTTGCGAAACTCAAGTTTGAATGAATAATGAAACATTCAGAGTAAACTGACAAATAAAATAAGGTGGCAATATGAGCAATACAAATCAAACAGTAAAGAATATAACAAAAAAACAGCTAAAATACAAATCCTCTCTAACAAGAGATGAAGCAGGCAAGAATGTACTCAATGAGTTTTTAAAGTCAAAAGAGATGGGCGTAGTGGAGGAATTGAGTACAGCTGAAGCTTCTGAAGTAATTGATAAACTGCTGCTGATACCATCTGGTATACGAAACTCCTAACTACTTACAGCTAAAACAGAGAAGCCTGCAACGAATATGCAGATCCAGTTCATAAAGAATCTTCAAAACACAGACAAAAAAATGGAACTTGCAAGGAAGTATCTGATAGATCTGAATAAGAAGATTTTAGAAGAGCTCACAAACAAAGAAGCTAGTGTGTTGATCGATAGATTGAGAAGTTGAGATTAAAGGTGGAATATAGAAAACTGTAGCGAATGTTACCTACTCTCCTCAGTTAAGGCATCGGAGTCTCCTGATTTATCGTTCCAGCTTGTATATCCCCTTCCCATTTGAGGTATGGAATGGTTGATTCATCCGCAGGCTTTTTTAAAGAGTTCTACACTGGACGTATGTATAATGTATAACTTAAGAATCATAAAGAACTTTTTTATGATAACTTTATCATAAATTTTATAAAGTTTTATATATCACAGATACATTAGTTGCTTGATGGTGATGTTGATTGGGAAAAATTAGACATAAATTTATAAAAAGAATAGCTATTGAATTAGTTAATAATTATCCGGAAGAGTTTACAGATGACTTTTATTATAATCGTGAAAAGGTTATTGAACTTACAGATCTAGCATCTGTAACATCTACCGGTGTTGTTCTTAAATATAAAAAAACAATAAATAGAATTGCAGGCTACACCACCAGATACTATAAATGGCATAAGAGATCTGCAATGTAACAGGATGGTGTCTTATGGATAATCAAGCAATACCCATTGATGAAAGGCATATAGACGAAAGAATACATATTTTGGAGATGCGTATAAAGGAACTTGAGAACATACTTGTTATTAAGAATAATGAATATGAAACGTTAAATGAACAGTATGAGCAAGCTATAAGGGATCTAAAAAAAGCAAAAATGGAACTTGAACGGTTAAAGTCTACCCCGCTTATTGTAGGAAATATAAAGGATGTAATAGATGATTATAGAGTTGTTGTCAAGAGCAGTACAGGCCCTGATTTTATAGTTACATATTCCGGTGAAATTGATAAAAAAAATTTAAAAAACGGAATGAGGGTTTCGTTGAATAAACAGACCCTTGCGGTTATGGAACTTTTACCATCATCAATTGATTCTATTGTAGCTGGAGCTGAGGTTATAGATAAACCCTCTACTACATATGATGATATTGGTGGCCTGGATGCGCAGCTGAGAGAGGTACGAGAATCTGTAGAATATCCCTTATTATATCCAAATGTATATAAAAAAGTAGGTGTTGAACCACCCAAGGGGGTTCTTATAATTGGACCACCGGGGACTGGAAAAACCATGATAGCTAAGGCGATAGCACATCATACCAATGCATGCTTTATTCGATTTGTAGGTTCGGAGCTAGTGCAGAAATATATAGGCGAAGGTGCAAGGTTAGTTAGAGAACTGTTTGAACTGGCAAATGAAAAAGCACCCTCTATCATATTCCTGGATGAACTGGATTCTATAGGCTCAAAAAGAACAGATGTATCTACATCTGGGGATAGAGAGGTTCAGAGAACGTTGATGCAACTTCTAGCAGAACTTGATGGATTCGAACCTCTTGGTAATGTAAAAATAATTGGTGCTACGAATAGACCTGATATTCTGGATGATGCACTGCTGAGGCCAGGCAGATTTGATAGAATAATTGAGATACCAAAACCTGATCTTAATGGCAGAAAAAAAATATTCAAGATACATACCAAGAATATGAGTCTAGCTAAGGATGTGGATTTATCCATTCTTGCTGATAAATCTGAAAATGCAACAGGTGCTGAAATAAAGGCAATAATAACTGAAGCAGGTATGTTTACCATTCGTGAAGAACGTGATACTGTTACAATGAAGGATTTTCTTAATGGTCTTGATAAAGTTATGAAGCACACAACCAAATCTGATAGGCAGAAACAGATGTATATGTTTAGTTAGCCACCAGAAAATACAGTAATAACATGTATATCAATATCTTTATCTATGAGATAGGTATCAGGTAAAGGCGTTCCTTTATAAAGAACGATGTTGCTATCTACGGACAGATCAACCTTCCTTAGAAGATCGGAAACTGTTATGACGTTCTCCAGATCTATTTTTTTTATTAAATCTCCGTTTATGTGCATCGTAATTTTTATCATCTATACCAACCTGTAGTATTTATATGGATTCTCGCCTTCGTAAAAACAGTATGATATTTTATTATGAGATCTTTTAAAATCAGTTATCTCTTTTTTTATAATTGATGGGGCAATTCCATCTATAAGAATTCTCTTTATGAACTCAGCGATAATATTCATATCTGATTTATTCATACCAAGCCTGGTTATTTCCGGGGTTCCTATTCTTATACCATCTGGGTGTTTAGCACTTTTATCTCCTGGTAGCATGTTTTTATTAACAATAATTCCTGACTCTTCAAGTTTTTTTGCACATATTTCACCGCCACCAAGGTCATGAACATTTATTGCAATGGTGTGTGATTCAGTAAATTCTTTATCTGGACATAACACCTTGAAATTTTTATTATATAGAGACTCTCCAAGCGCTTTTGCATTATTTATCATGGCTTCGGCATACTTTTTTCCAAATTCAATTTCCTCTACAAGCGTTATAGCCAGTGACGCCATAGCGTGAAGATGATGATTGCTGGTCACACCAGGAAAGGCACCGCTTCTCAATTTTTTATATTGATTTTCTTCCATGCCAGATGCCAGTAATATACCATGTTGAGGACCAGGAAATGTTTTATGTGTACTAGCTGATAAAACATTACAACCTTCGTGCAAAGGATCCTGAAATTTACCACCTGCAATTAATCCCAGCACATGGGCGCCGTCGTACCATCCCATTGCGCCTACCTCTTTTATGGTATCTGCAAGTTCCTTAATAGGTGGTGGAAAGAGAAACAGGGATAAACCAAAAAGAACTATATTGGGCTTTTCATTTAGAATTACCTTTTTTGTGTTGTCAATATCTATATTCATTTCATCTCTATTGAATGGCATAAAAACAGGATTCACACCACGTACACCAAAAGCACCGAATTCTGCAGTACTTATATGTGCACCATCATCCAGTGATACTGTTGCAATTTTATCACCGTGTTTGGCAAATGCTTTTAAAACAGCAAGATTAGCAACGGTACCGGATGTGGGTCTAACATCCGCAAAATCTACATTGAAAAGTTTTTTTGCAAGTTCAATTGCCTCCAGTTCCACTTCATCAACAAATCTGTTTCCTTCATAATATCTCTCTTTAGGTAATCCTTCAGCGTATCTTGAATGAAAATCTGTTATCAGCATTTCTTTAGCTAACGGAGATAACAGATTTTCAGATGCTATGAGTGGTATTGACTCTTCAAATAGCTTATTATGTGATATTGCTAGATCCCTGATCTTTGAGGCTATTTTAAATGTATCTACATTTTTATCTGATTCTGTAACAGTATTTTCATATTTATTCATGCATATCAACTCATTAACGTATTAAATATCACTATATGCAAACAATGAATTTATATTTTATTACAATAATTTTGCATTCATTTCATTATATTAAAATATTTACTGACCTCCGGACTCAATGAATAACATAAAATTACAGAATATTAAATAATCTTTAATATTTATAATATTTAAAATCAACATCTGGTTATTAATAAATAAATAGAAATGGCATTTTAATTTTTACATATATATACAAAACTATTGTGAGTTACTAAATCTATTTATACTTTATTGTTATATGTAAAGTATAACAAATATCATAATGTTTGGAACCGAGTCAATATTTATATTTGGTGTGTAGAATGATTAAAATAAAAAATTTAACAAAATATTTTAAAAAAAATGGTAAGGCAGCTGTATCTTCTTTAGATCTTACTATAAATGATGGGGAAATTACTGGATTTGCAGGATTGAATGGTGCTGGCAAGACCACTACTATAAGAATGATTGCGGGAGTAACATTACCAAGCTCTGGAACCGTTACAGTTGATGGCGCAGATATTGTGCATGATAAGGTAAAAGCATCAAAATCTATTGGGTGGGTTCCGGAATTACCCAACTTTGAACCGCAGGCGAAATCAATTTCACTTATGATCTATTATGCTGGTTTTTACGGAATAGATTATAAAACTGCAAAAAACAGGGCCATTGAAATTTTAAAGGAAGTTAATATATATGATGCAAGGAAAATGAAATTAATAAACTATTCTCAGGGTATGAAAAAAAGGTTTTCTTTAGCATCCTGCATGATTATAGAGCCACAAAATTTCCTTTTTGATGAAATATTAAATGGACTTGATCCGGAAGGAATTCAGTTCATGCGTAACTATATGAAGGAATTGAAGAAGAAAAATAAAGCAGTATTCCTATCAACACATATATTGAGCGAACTTCAGAATCTTGCAGATAAGGTAGCTATAATAAATAATGGTAAATTGGTAACAATAATAAAGCCAGATGAACTGGAGAATGTTACAAAATCCACCATAACTATAAAAATTAAAAACATTGATGATAAAATTATGAATATACTTCAACCTTACGGGAAGGCAAAAGTGGAGGGTGGTGAGATCGTATTAACAGATATACAGAAAGATTTTTCAGATCTGAATACTCTGCTTGTAAAAAACAATTACATAGTCACAGGATTTAGCGTTGAAGGTGAATCTCTGGAAGACTATTTTTTCAAACTTATAGGTGGTGATAACAAAAAATGAAGCCAATTATTTATGAAATTAAAAGAACCCTTACATCCAAAACTGTTATTATTATACTTTTACTCATTGTACTATTTTCTCTGGTTCTTGGATATGCCCTGAAAGGTACACTGAGTTCAGCAAATCCTAATGCAGCAAATGTGGTAAATCTTGATTATGCATATAGTATTAAAGGAAGCAATTATAATCTCGTTACATATTCTTCCAATGGATACGGGGAACCTGTACACGATGTATCTGTATCTATAAGTTATAATAACAGTACATACACAGCTACTTCAAATAAGGCAGGATATGCCAATCTTACCTTACCTGTTATTACCGGTAAATATAGCATTCCTACAATAAATTACAGTTATGATGGTAATACAATCTCAAGGAATATAGCTATTTATGCAAACAGTATAGATACCATGCAGGGAATATATCAAGTGACAGAGGTTATTAATCCTGCCAACACTGGCGCCTATTCTTTGAATATATTTTATTATGGTCATAACGGCACTCAATCTGGAAAGGTAGATGTCTATTATAAAATAGGCAAAAAACTTCAACCCGGTGTATCTGGAGGTGGCACAGCCTCCACAGGCAATGCCAGTGAAAGTAATATGGTATATCTAACATCAATAAATAAGTTTTATACAGCAAATATTCCTCTAAATTTACCATCATCTGCAGATGGCCATGTAATATACATTGCTTTTTTCAATACAAATGCATCCATCTTACCAGTTAATTCAAATATGCCTGCATTATTAGAATTTTCATATACAACAATTTCTGCAGGTAAAATAAAGTATTTTGCATACGAAGGCTTAAATGGATTATTTGACTTTTTTATACCTCTTATGGCCATAATGGTAGGGTATTTCACATATGGAAAGGATAAAGCCTCCGGTACATTGGATTCTGTTTTATCAAAGCCTATAACGAGAGAGGGTCTGTTTACTTCACGATTTTTTTCAAATATTATTGCTATATTCATAGCAATAACCATTGGAACAGCAGTAATAGACCTCTTTGCCAATTATTATTTGGGTTTTTATATGTCCCTAACTTCCGCTGTACTGATTATAGCAACCTTCACGGCAATGGCTGCTGCATACCTGGGCATAATCTACATTTTATCACATTTAATCAAATCAGTTTCCGCATTGTTAGGTTCCAGCATTGTTATATTCCTGGTTTTTGCACTGTTTTGGGGCGTTATCATTGATTTAGTAAATCTTGCCATGGGTAATGGTACAGGCAGTATTGCTTATACACAGACAGCTATATATCTTAGCTCCATATCTCCATCATCGTTATATACTTTAATGTTGGCGGTTAAAGCAGGAACGTTATCATCTATAAGTGGTGCTACAGGAACTCCATCACAATACGGAATAACCTACCTTTCTGTATCCATCATTGCAATTATATGGGCGGTGGTTCCATACATTACAGGATTATTTATATCTAAAAAAATGGATTGAAATCTAAACCCGTACTAAAATTATATATATAAAATTATATATGTATACAATCATGGCGATTATAAGGGTTATAAATCCATATACAGGCAATGTAGTTGGTAAATATGAAGAGGACAGTCGTAATAGCATAATAAAAAAAATATCAATAGTAAAGAAAAATCAATTAACACTGAAAAAAGATATTAAGGAAAGAATAGAGCTTTTGAAAAAAATAAAATATAATTTTGAAAAAAACATAGATGAATTAAGCAATCTCGTAACGAACGAGATGGGAAAACCTATAACGCAGAGCTATAATGAAATCAAAAAATCAATTAATCTCATAGATTACACCATTGAGCATGCAGAGCAATTTTTATCACCTGAATTAATCTCTACTGAAGCTAAAAGAAGTTATGTTAGATACGATCCACTAGGTGTGATTCTCATTATAATGCCATGGAATTTTCCTGTATGGCAGGTTATGAGAGCCGCCATTCCAGCTATTGCAGCCGGTAATGGTATCATTCTCAAACATGCCTCAATTGTTTCCGGAACCTCCAGTATGCTTGAAAGACTATTTGAAACAGAGGTTTTTAAATCTGTTATATTAAAAGGAGCTGCAATAAACAATTTTATAAAATACTTTGATGGATTGTCATTTACAGGCTCAACGTCTGCCGGAACAATAATTTATCAAGAAGCAGCAAAGAACCTTAAAAAAGTCGTTATGGAACTTGGTGGTTCTGATCCATTCATAGTTATTGATGATAGTAATTTTGAAATAACTGTAAAAAATGCTGTACTGGGAAGGTTGCAGAATAATGGACAAAGCTGTATTGCATCAAAAAGATTCATTGTGCATGAATCGGTTTATGAAGAATTTTATACAGCTATTAGAGAGCAGTTTATGAAGGTAAAGATGGGTGACCCCGCCAGTAAGGATACCGTTTTAGGGCCTCTTTCGGGTAATGAACAGACCAAAATATTAAAAAAACAGCTAAGATACCTGGTCTCTATAGGTAAGGTAGAGAGATTTGGTGAAGACAATGGAAATATCGTTACACCAACCATTGTTAGGACAGATCATCTATACAATGAAGAGCTTTTTGGTCCTGTAGCCATATTAAAAAAATATAGAAAGGCTGAAGAAGCTATTGATATGGCAAATGAAACACCTTATGGATTGGGAGCATCTATTTGGGGCAACAGGGATAATGCTGAAAAAATTGTACCATGGATTGATGCTGGAATGGTTTTCATCAATAAGATTGTTACATCAGATCCAAGGCTGCCATTTGGTGGTATAAAAAAAAGTGGTATAGGTAGAGAACTGTCCAAATATGGCATGGTTGAATTTACTAACGTAAAGAGCGTGTGGGTGTCCTAGTCTGCAACTTCTTCCCATACCTAACGTGTATGAATTTTTCTATTCTTTCTTTATATATACAATAAACGAGGTGTTACTATATACAGTATTCAAAATTTTGATGCTATATATTTAAATATAGGGAAAAGATTTAATTTAAGTTGCTTGCATTAGATGCTGAAATGTATACGGGAGTATAGGGTAATGGCATCCTAGCAGGCTCCAGTTATGGAGATGATCTGCAGTAGGTATTCTGAAATATTAATGATGATTAACTGGAGCGGTGATCCATAAAGAAGATACCTGCCGATCTGGGTTCAAATCCCAGTACTCCCATTGATTAAACGGGGATATAGATAAGGCTAAAAAAATAACACCCCTTATACAAGCTAATATTCAATAGAATAATCATTAACCTTTAAAGTTAAGATTTTGTTGAATTACCCTACCTCTATTACAGCCTGTCAGTAATCTACTCTATTCCTTTATGTTTTATCAAACCACCTATTCCAATATCCAATTCAATTTTATTCATATGTTTTGATGCATATTCATATAATTCTTTATGCATATATATTTTTATTTCGTCTATAATAATTGGTACGTATATTTTTTCATCAAAATTTTCATCTTTATCTACTATTTTGGTTATGATTTTTCTTATAAGCGGACACCAGTCATCTCTGCATGGTCCTTTTGTATACGTAACTGTTATCTGTATTGGAACCAGCTTACCATATTTCTTTACCATATATTTTTTAATTTTATATGATAATTTTATAGAAAAATTTATGTCGGAGGCCATCACAATATCTCCCTTTTTGGATCATATAATTTTAGAAACATAGAATTCAGTACCACTGTTGTACTGCTAAAGGCCATTGCCAATCCTGCAAATATCGGTAAAATATTATAAATTGATATTCCGAAAAGAGGTACAAAGGCACCGGCAGCAACAGGAATAAGAACTGAATTGTACGCAAAAGCCCAGAATATGTTCTGTTTAACTTTTTTTATGGTTTTTCTTCCCAGTTTAATTGCTATTACCACATCTTTTAGATCTTTACCCATAAGTATCAGCCCTCCAGACGCTTTTGCTATATCGGTGCCTGTGCCTATGGCAATACCCAGATCTGCAGATGCTAGAGAGGGTGCATCATTTATTCCATCTCCAACCATAGCAACAATATCACCCTCTCTTTTCAATTTTTTAATTATTTCAACTTTATTATCTGGCATAAGTTCAGAGTATACATAATCTATGCCAACTTCTTTAGCAACAATATTAGCAACATGTTTATTATCGCCCGTAAGCATTACGGTTTTCATATTCATTTTTTTCAATATTTGCATAGTTTCCCTAGCATCAGCCTTTAAACCATCCTGAAATTCAACAATGCCCAGAATCTCTGTTCCTTTTGAGAACAGTATAACAGTACTACCATTATTTTCCATCTCTCTAACGATTTTTTCAAAATTTACCTCTTTTGCCTTACATTCATTTTCTTTCATCATTTTTATATTTCCAGCTATATATTCAACTTGATCTATAGTCCCCCTCAGTCCCATGCCTGGAGTTATTATAAAATCTTTTACCTCCTTATTATTCAGTTTAGTTCGTTTTGCATATTCTACAGTAGCTTTAGCGATAGGGTGCTCCGAATTTTTTTCAATGGCATAAAAAAATGATATAAAATCAATCATACTTATAGACGAAAGTAGTTTTATTCTTGTCAATACAGGATGCCCTGTTGTTATCGTTCCGGTTTTGTCAAACACAATGGTGTTGACTCTATTCGACGACTCAAGTGCATCACCGCTTTTTATTAAAATACCATTTTCAGCACCTTTACCAGCGCCTACCATAAAGGCAGCAGGTGTAGCGATTCCAAGAGCACATGGGCAGGCTATAACAACAACAGATACAAACACCAGAATTGGTATTGTAAAACCATCAATTCCAAAAAATGCTTGAAAATAGACATACCATAGGATGGCAGATATTAATGCAATAGAAACAACAACAGGAACAAAATATGAAGATACTTTATCAGCGATTCTCTGAATAGGTGCTCTTCCTTCCCTGGCAGATTCAATCATATCTGCAATTTTAGATAATACACTGTCAGAACCAACTGTGGTTGCCTTTTCTTTAAAGGTACCTATAGTATTGATTGTTCCGCCTGCAACTTTAGATCCAACGGATACTGCAACAGGTACACTTTCACCTGTTATCATGGATTGATCTATCTCGCTTGAACCGTCAATCACAACACCGTCAACAGGTACCTTCTCTCCAGGTTTAATTACAATAACATCTCCACTTTTAACCTCTTCAACAGGTATCAAGGTTTCCCTACCCTCTTTGATCAGTCTTGCCGTTGAAGGTCTCAGATCCATAAGTTTTCTGATGGTATCGGTAGCCTTTTCTTTAGTAAGTTCTTCCATAAGGCTGCCGGTACGTATAAGTGCTATTATCAATGCCGATGTATCAAAATAAACATTAAGTTTGGTTCCACCAGTAGAGGTAAGCACAATAAATGCACTGTAAAAAAATGCGGTAGAAGTGCCTATTGCTATAAGGCTATCCATATTTGTAGAAAAATTCTTCAGACCATCATATAATCCTTTATAAAATTTTGCACCTGGTATGAATTGAACAATGACAGCCATTACAAAAAGAGTGTAGTAGTCATACGGCAGGTGTATAAAATAGGTTCCTACTAAAATGGGTATACCAAAAAGCCATGCTATGGCTGTGAATATTTTATTTAATCTTAAAGACTTTTCAGGGGCATCAAAGGTTTTTTTACAGTCCGTACTGCAAAAATAGTATGTGATATCGTTTTTTTTACTGTATATAGCTGCATCAGATTCATCTACATACATTCCACATACAGGGTCCTTTGCCATAGCAATCCCATAGAGTTAACGTCTATGCTTCTGTTATATCAATTTATAGATATTTTGCAGGCTCTTTATCAAAACTTTTTTTACAATGTTCTCCACAGAAGTAATATTTTTTCCCTTTGTAATCTGAGGTATATTTTGCTTTCTCTTCTTTCACATCCATTTTGCACACGACATCTTTTGCCATTATTTATCACCATAGGTTGTAATGAATATAACCATATAAAATGTTATATTTATATTTGTAAGATATATTGATATATTAGATTACAATTATAATGATTATGAGTATAAAACTTGACGAAATAGATATTAAAATATTGAACATATTAAAAGGAAAGGCTAGAATATCTAACAGGAAAATTGCATCTATGACCGGTATATCTGTACCTACTGTCGGTGAAAGGATAAAACGAATGGAAATAAATGGAATTATAAAAGGGTATACCGTTATAGTGGGCGATGAATCTGATCTGTTGGAGTTCCTAATAATTGGAAAATGGATTGATGGCCGGAAGAATGGAGTGAAGTTAGAAAAGATTAAGGTCATAGATGAAAAATATACTGTTACAGGAAAAGGAGATACCATTATTTCTGTAAAGATCAATAATAAAGAAGAACTTGGTGACTTGATAGAAGAACTAAATAAGATAAAATTTATAGTTATAGATATATATCCTGTAATATCACATAATACAAATGTTAAATCTATAACTGCAGGTAGGATGAGTATAAAATGTTCTTATTGTGATAATAATATTACTGGCAATGTTTTCAAGTTAAAAACCGTTAATGGAACAAGATTTTTCTGTTGCAATACATGCAGGGAAGGTTATATTGCACGATATATAGAGAAAAAGTAGAAAAATAAGAATATTGGCACGCAATTGTATTGCATGAATTTATTCCATTTCCGTAAGAGTTCAGTGACTTGAAGTCAGAATTGTTACTAGTGTCATGACAATTGCATTATTCGGTATAATATTTTGATAATTTCTTATCTGCCTTTGCCCTGTCAAATTTCCATTTTATCTTCTTCCTGTCACGATTACGTTTTCCCGTCCATGCACTGACCTCATCTTCCAGGCTCCTGAAGTCTTCGAATCTTCTGCCAGTGTATTCCATGTCTATGACATTGATCTCTATCTCTGCAACGTTGAGCCAGCTTGCATGCTTTGGCGTATAATGGAACTCGACATGTTGTAATAGAACTGGATAATTCAACAAAATTTTCAAAAATTCACACTCAAAAAATGTTTTTTTAGAACAAAAACATACCGTTTTTGGTATTTCCTTACAGCCTGTCGATCCTTCGCAGAATGGATTTGGCCTGTTCTTCTCCAAAGGTCTCTTCAAATGATCCCGCAAAATGGGTGTTAAGATTGTCAAGAACTATGTGCAGTTTCCTTATCCGAGGGTATCCGTCAAGAACCTCTTTCACAAACATGGCAAAATCTTTCTTTGTTCTTCTCTTCGTGACCCTTGTCATCCTCTTTCCTGCCTTGAATTCAACGGCAACAAATATGTTTGCCGTTCCATGTCTTACATATTCGTAATCGTATCTTTCAGGCGATCCGGGTTTCATCGGTATAGGTTTTCTCTTGTCTGAGACGATCTGCTTGGGTTTCTCGTCGATTGCAATCACGTGAAGCCGCATGTTTTTCTTTGTGTAAAGATCAATGACATCGTACATCCTTTTCATGTATTCCCCGTCTATGGCCCGGATGCACCACATTCTTCTCTTCCAGGGTTTAGTGTCGTTTTTTTTAGGATCAGCCGGACGGATTCCCTGTTTATTCCCTCAAAACCTTTCCTCTTATTCATCTAAGATACCGATAGAACAGATTAAAGAACAGGATATTATTGGTGTTGATGTCGGCATAAACAAATTAGCCGTGTTAACTGATGGTATAGAAGTTAAAGAGATAGAGAATCCAAAGTTAATAGCGAAGTATGAAAAAGGTATTAAAACACTACAGAAACAACTATCCAGAACAAAGAAACGCTCTTATAACAGGAATAAAATAAGAAAGAAAGTCGCTAAAAAACAGCGTAAGTTAGCGAATGCACGAAAAGATAATCTGCATAAAGCATCTAATCAAATAGTGGAGAGTGGAAATATAATAGTCTTTGAGGATTTAAATGTTCAGGGAATGGTTCAAAATCACAATCTAGCAAAGAGTATATCAGACGGTTTCTGGGGCAAACTGGTAGACATGTGTGTTTACAAAGCCGAAAATGCTGGTAAATACATAGAGTTTGTAAATCCAAGAAACACAAGTCAGTTATGCTCACGTTGCGGAGCTATCGTCAAGAAGGATCTATCTATAAGAATCCACATGTGTAATAACTGCGGATTAGTAATGGATCGGGATCTTAACGCTGCTCTGAACATAAGAGAGAAGTACATACGGCATGTGTGGAATTCTGTAAAAAAGCCTGTGGATGCTCTGACCTCTACATATCGTAAAGGTATCCAAGCTGGAACGATGAAGCAGGAAGAGATCATTTAATTTTATCCCAATGCATAAAATATAGAGAAATATTTATATTTGATATATATGTGATATTTGACATGAATTCTAATACTTTTTATATAGACCTTTTTTTATTGCTTGCTTTAGCAATATTTGCTGGTGAGATACTAACAAGATATAAGCAGGTAAGTCTTGTTGGGCAGGTATTTATCGGTATTCTTATAGGTCCCTCCATACTTAACATAATCACCGCTAATGCTATTCCCGCCCTTTTGCCTGTTTCTGATATTTCTGTATTTTTCATAATGCTCATTGCGGGTATAGAGCTTGATCCACGTAGCCTGATAAAATCAAGCAAAAATGCAGTAGTTGTATCCATCACCTCTTTTTTTATACCATTTGTAATTGGATTAATACCAGGCATTTTATACCACTATAGTTTAATCATCACTCTTTTTCTCGCTTTATGCATATCTATCACGGCGTTACCTGTATCAGCTATTATACTATCTGAAATAGGTGTTATTAATAAAAAGATAGGCTATGATATAATGACCGCCTGTGTGATAAATGATATTTTAGCCATGTTTGTATTCTCCCTTTTACTCATACTTTATAGCAGTGGTACACTGACCTTTATAATATTCATAATATCTGTTTTAAAAATAGCCTTATTCTTATCTACCATTATAACTGCGTATATGGTTATATCGTCTTTTAGTACATTTTCGTATATTGTATCCAAAATATTAAACAGGTTGAAGACAAAGGAGATTGACTTTGCCCTTTTACTTGTTGTTGCACTGGCCATTTCGTTCTTTGGAATGTATATGGGGCTTGCCTTTGTTACAGGAACCTTTTTTTCAGGATTGCTTGTCAACAAGGATTCAGCAGGTGATGAAACTTATGAAAAGATCACAAGTACGTTATCTCCTATAACCTATGGTTTCTTTGTGCCTCTTTTTTTTGCAATAATAGGATTGGAGTTAATAATAAAAGATCTTTACTTTAATATTCTATTGTTTGGTCTGTTTCTTATAATCGCAATAGTTGGAAAAATTTTTGGTGGATTTATAGGCGCGAGAATAAACGGAGTGAATAAAATAAAATCTGTATTTATAGGTTTCATAATGAATGGTAGAGGCATGATCGAACTGGTTATTGCGTCAATAGCTTTTTCAATGGGTATAATCAATGAAACAATTTTTACAATCATTGTTGGTGTAGGTATAATAACCACACTCATATCCCCAATAGGTGCATCAATACTGATGAATCGGTATCATATAGAATTTGAGTGAGCTACTCTACAGTTAAAGATAGGAGCCTTCCTGATCAGGCTTTCGTAAATAATAACCACACCTTTGTTGATACGGGTCCGCCGGGAATTTCAGAAAAACTTTTGAACCCGGGTCAGAGGCTATCTCCAACAATACCGGAGGCCTCTGTGATATCCTTTTTAGCCTATCTCAGGAATCTACACTACGGACCCTTTTTATTTTTTACTCTTGAATTCGGTATATCCGCATTTACCACAAGAATATCTATTCTTGTGTTCTGCCAGGAAAATTCCCATACCACATTTAGGGCAATTTTTTCTCTCTCTACTCACTTTGCCATTTTCTATTTTATAAATCTCTCTTTTATTACTCATAAAATATTCCCCCATGATATTCGCTCAATATAAAGATCACTTTATGCTTTTTTAGTTACTTCCTTTTTACCGGATTCCTTGGTTTTCTCTGTTTTTTCTATAATGCCATTCTTTATCAGTACATGCGACCTTTCTAACTTGGTCATTACTTTTTTATCATTATATACATGTACTGTTCCTTTTATCTCATTTTTACCGTATGTAGTTCTGGTAGATTCAATAACTATCAAATCCTTTGGTGATTTAATGGATGCACTTATTGCGTCTACAATCTCCTTTCTAGCAGGAGTCGGCTTACCATTATTATCTATCTTGAATTCAATAATCGTCCTGTCCAAAATTTTATCTTCTTTTTTATTTAATACGAAAACTTCCATTATATCCTCACCATCTTTAGTAACATATTCTTTACATATTCTTTAATCTTTTCATTCACATATACTACCACAATACCTTCATCAGGCTGTCCATATAATATCTTACTATTGCATGGCATATAATTTATAAGTGGTAATGTTCCAAGATCCTCTTCTCCAATTACCTTTATCAAAATGTTGTGATTTGATATAACTGCCTCCTTTACGGCAAGAAATAGATCATCTGATACAGTTCCTGGGTTTGATATAACCTTTTTTATATCGTAACCATCCATGTTTATTGTATTGACCACCTTTTCACGTTTTGTTTTATTATCTATAATTGCGATTTTCATTCTATATCCAAGATCATAAACTGTTTTCGTTGTTATATCTCCACAGGTAGCAATAAGGTCATCCATGGTCAGATATAATGATATTTTATCAGCTGAAATCAGTGTTCCAAGTGGCTTTTTGATAATCTCTCTTATATCGTCAGTAAGAACATACATTTTAACAGTTATCCCTTAATTTATAATTTAATAATTTATTTAAATAGTTATTTTACCTTTACGGCGTATTTTCCATTCCTTGTTATATGCAGTTGCTTTGCGATCTCTGATTTTTCATAATCTATTATTACCAGATATCCATTCCATTCTCTCGACAACTGATCCGAATCGCATATTGGACACCTGTGCTCTGTAGTTATATATTTACATTTCTTGCATGCTTTTAATACTGTACTAACAGATCTTTTGACCATTGAAATATCACCTTTATGCTGCAGGCTTTATCTTTTTATGTTCCATCTCCATCCATTCCTTTCTACCCAATCCTGGTTGCCTCATTGTAAGTCCAATTTTACTTTCATGAATATTCTGATTATTCATAGATATCATGACCGCTCTTACTGTAACTTTCATACCCTCTTTTATATCTTTTTTTGTAGTTTTTCCTACTATTCTCTTGTTATCTATATCAACCTCCAGTTGATCATCCATTATCTGACTTATATGTAAAAGTGCAAGTAAAGGTCCTATTGATACAAAAGCGCCATAACTTTCTACAGACACAACAGTTCCTTCCATAACCTCGTTTGCATCTATATGAAAGTTAAGAGATTCAAATCTTACATTCTGATATACACCACCATCTCCGTGTACAATATCTCCGTCACCAACTGGTATTACGTCTTTTATCAATATTCTCACATCACCTTTACTGTTAATATGCCCTTCATATTGCTCTTTAGCAATTTTATTAACTGCAGATAAATAATCATCTGTTAAATGATCCGGTGGTATTCTCACAACTTCTTCTTCAGTATCCATTAAATACATAAAATCACAACAATCCTTTATCAATTGTACATATTTATATCTGATTTAAATTTTTTGGTGATTTTTCAATCTAATATTGATTCATGGAATTAATCTATATCTATCTCTTGGAAACATTACAACCTCTCTAACGTTGGAAGCATTTACAAGTTGTTGAACAAATCTATCCACACCAAATCCAAATCCACCGTGAGATGGCATTCCATATCTAAAGGAATTCAGATAATCTTTAAATGAATCTTTTGATAAACCAGCTTCCTCTATCTGCAATAACAGTTTATCTATTCTATGTTCTCTCTGCCCACCTGAGGTTATCTCCATGCCTCTGAATTCAAGATCAAAGTATCCGGTTAAATCCTTATTATTCTCCAGCCTCATTGCATAGAATGTGCCTTTTTTTACTCTCACAGGGAATTCTGTGATGAAGAAAAAATCTGACCTATATTTTTTGCTTATAATATCTCCCAATTTTTTTTCTGCTTCTGTATCTATTTCATTAAAATTAAAACCTTCATTGGAAAGAATTTTAAGACATTCACTGTATGTTATTTTTGGATATTCTTTTTGAGGTAGGTCTACATTTATTGATAATTTTTCACATAGATTGGGATTTTTGTTCCTCAAGTTATTAATAACGTACAACGTCATTTTCTCAAGCAGGTTCATTACCTCTTCAGAACTGTTAATATAGCTCATTTCAACATCCAAAGAGGTGAACTCTGTTACATGTCTAACGGTATCCGAAGGTTCCGCCCTGAATGCATGAGCAAGTTCAAACACTTTTTCCAGTCCTGCTGCCATGGCCATTTGTTTATACAGTTGTGGGCTTTGCGCTAAATATGCTTTTTTTCCAAAATAATCTACAGAAAAAAGGGTTGCTCCACCCTCTGCACCCTGTGATACAAGTTTGGGCGTATCGATCTCAATAAAACCATTATCCAACAAAAACTCTCTGATATATTTGTATACGTATGATCTTGTTACGAATATATCTTTATTTCGTTCCTTTCTTACATCCAGAAACCTATTATTCAGTCTTGTATCAAATTCAACATCAACTTTATCAACAATTCCGATAGGTAATGGAATCTCTGCTTTACTTAAAACAGAAACATTTTTTGTAATTATTTCAACACCGGATTTTGCTTCACTACTTACCTTAACTGTACCCGATATCTCTATGACTGATTCTCTTGGAATAGAACTCCATTCTTTAAATTTATCATGTTCTGTATTATCCTTTTTAATAACTGCCTGAATTATTCCAGTAAAATCTCTGATAATAAGAAAAGATACCTTGGCCAAAGCTCTGGTATCCTGAAGAAAACCTCTTATTGTAACCTCATTACCATCAATTTTGTCATTTACATCTCCAATTTTGACCAATTTCGTCATGATTAATGCAATTCTTTGAATCTATTTATACATAACCTAAAGTTGTTGATTAGTCAATTACTACACCCTGAAAGGGTTGTATCTTGTTGCTGGTCTCCACCATACCTGTAGGCATGGATTAATTGAACCGCAACGATTGGCTGGTTGACAGGTTGTAATAGAAAGGGATAATTCATCAAAATATTCAAAAATTAACGCCCAAAAATGTTTTTAAGACTAAAATAGACCATTTTTGGTATTCTTTTATAGCCTGTAGAGGGAAGTTCGTGTATCTCCATGCTAAAGCATTGGAGTTTTACTGCATCCCTCAAACTCTCAACAAAATTATAAAACGGTAGATTTATTAATATATAAAAATATACAACAACATGGATCAAAAAAATAAAAAAATACCTAGAACGAGACTAATAATTTTAGGTATCATGATGATTGTATCTATTATCTTTTTAAATATGTCTATGAATAATGGATGGTGGGTATGGCAATACAGTTCATCCAATACAGGCATAAATCATATAAATGATGTATTCATGCTTAAAAATGAAAACATCATTACGTATTATAGAAATGGAACAACCACCTCAAGCCAGATGAGCTATGCAGCAGGTACTGTATCTGCAGTTACTGTCATAGAAAAAGCACCTGATTTTGTATCGTTGATGTACCAGACGGCACAATTTGTAACATATGCATCCTATTTTTCAATATTGTCTGTTATGATCTTTTTTATATTTGTAATTATACCAATAGACCCCAAGTATACAGCTCTATTTGCCATGATTGCAATGCTACTTTTAGCCTATGCTTTTATAGGCTTTACATTGAAAGCTCCTTCAGCACCTACTGCAGATGGAATAGTTATAAAGAATCTAAGAACACCATCTGGTTCAATTGACGGTAACAGTACCGGGTATAGCAATAACGGAACACTTATAAATTACCAATTATTGTGGTATCCTGGAATGGGGTATATTTATGCATTCATATCTTTGCTAATAGATATAGCTGTGTTTATGAGCGCTGTTACAACCAAATTTGCAAAGCCATCTCCATCTACAGCAGGGGGTAATGCTGTTGATAGCAAAAACAGGTTTAATACAGAGGATAACTATGCTGAAGATACTGAGAATATAACTACTGCCCCTGCAGTATATCAATGTCCTGAATGTAGCACAATTATAGATGAGACTGCTAATAGATGTCCTCAATGTAACGCATATATTAGATGGGGATTTTAAGTCAGTCTCAATCTTTTACTTAATATGCTCTTTTTGTTTTATCGTTAAAAGGTAAACTATTCTTGATTTCTACAGTCAGTAAAAAACATGATAAGCTGACAGATTCTTAAAAATTCACATTCAAAAAATGTTTTTTTAGAACTAAAACAGATCATTTTTTGTCTTATCTTACATACTGCCATGTGATGATATACTCCACCACAAAAAAGTGATCTGGAATATCCATATTGGAGTACATTCTTAGTATTTGTTAACTGTGTGTCAGTATTTTTTTATTTAAAATATATTATTGTCGTTTTCTATTATCCAATTATTATTGACTTTTGAAACCATTTTTGCATAACTGGTCAATGGATTATCCTTACTATTAAACGCTCAGGTATCAGGTTAAATAGTATTAAATATTGGTATTGATATAAAGAGGTTTGTTGTTAACCAAGCCTGTCAATAACTCATACGGATGAAATGGGCTTTCATGGGAGGTTGTAAAATGAAGTTTGAAACGTTGAATGGATATGTACCGGCTGTGCTTGTAACTCTAAATGAGGGTGAATCTGTCTTTGCTGAACATGGAATTATGCTTTATAAGGATCAATCAGTAACGGTAGGAAGAAGATCCATCGGAGGTAACTTTCTTGAAAAAATGGAAAGAAAGGGGCTGGGTGATATTCCATTCATTGTTGCAGAGTTTAAAGGGCCAGGTTCTGTCGCCTTTTCTAGAGACGGAAAAGGCGAGATACGGGATATAGAGATACCTGCAGGAGTAACGATGGATGTAGCAGAAGGGTCGCTATTATGTGCAACTGATTCTATTAAATATGATATGTATTATATTAAGGGGACAATGAGGCTGGGCAGAATGGTTGGTAGGTGGATGGACAGACTTACAGGACCTGGTACAGCTGTTATACACGGATATGGGAACATAATTTCATTTAATCTCGATAATGGAGAGAGTATTGTTGTAGATTACGGTGCCCTGCTTATGAAGCACTCTACTGTAAGAGAACGAACCTTTAATCAGCCACTTGGGCACGGCTTAATGGGTCATGTAGAGTCATTTGAGGTTTTAGAACTTACAGGACCCGGGTCTATCATGTTACAGAGTATTGACCCCCATAATGAAACGATATAAGAGGTGATAAAATATGCCTGTTCCGGATGAATTTGTTAAAAAAAGAGAAGAGATCACTATAAAAAAAGTTGCCCTTAAAGAATTAAAATGCAGGAATTGTGGTGCAACGGTTAAGCCTGAGCATATCAAGCAGGGATTTGCAAAATGTGAATATTGCGGAACTGTATTCAGCATTGATATAGATCTTGACATTTAATGGGTTGAATAGGAGGTTATGAATATGAAAACAGATTTTATTGGAGACACGGCACCTGTAGTGCTTGTAAAACTGGAAGGTGATGAAAAAATTTATCTTGATAATGATCTGATGTTGTATAAGGATCCTGCAGTTAAGGTGAATAGAAAAATAACAACCAGCCTTACTAATAGAATAATAACTCATGCAGAGGGCATCCAAAGTGAACGATATTTCGCTGTATTTGAAGGGGAAGGCCATGTGGCTATATCCCATGATAAACCTGGTGAATGCAGAGCAATAACGCTGGATCAAAATTCAGTAGTATATGTTAGATGGCAAAGCCTGCTATTTGCCCAGGATAGCGTAGGGTATCAACCTAATATGAGAAACTATTCTAAATTTATGACTAATTTTATATTGCCACTTGAAGAATTTAGAGGTCCTGGAACGATCTATGTACAGGCATTTGGAAATGCCTTTCAATTCAATTTAAATCCAGGCGAGGTACTTGATGTACCGGTTAATAATCTTTTGCTATTTGATGCAACCGTAGGTATTTCTGATATATTGTTTCTGTTTCCATATCAGATATATGCACAGGGAAATGCGGCTGCCAGGCAAAATGAGGTGTGTGTATTAAAACCGAATAGTCCTGAATCAATGTCTGTCTGTGCAAGAGTTTATGGGCCAGGTAGAGTTCTGGTTCATAGTGGAAGGTGATATTAATGGATTTTAAAGTAGCAGGGAATTTGGTTCCATCGGTTCTTGTAACCATGGATATGAACGAGCATGTATTTTCAGAAGGTGGCTTACTGGTTTACAAAGATGTATCTGTGCACACAAGTTATACTACTTTATCAAAGGTAACTGGAAGTGTGACAGGTGCAATAGTAAGGTCCACTTTAGCCAAGATACCATTTTACCTTTTAACGTATAGTGGGCCTGGTAGTTGTGCATTTTCCAGATCAACTGTTGGAGAAGTTAGAATTGCAGAGTTAAAAGAGGGGGAGACTTTAGATATTGCAGAGAATTCCATTATATGTGCAGAATCAAGCGTAAAATATGACTATTTCTATGTTCATGGAACCACAAGAGTTGGTAGAATGATTGGATTTTTTATGGATAAGTTAACAGGTCCAGGTAAAGTTGCATATCACGGACATGGAACAATCTTATCGTTTAATTTAGCAGAGGGAGAAAGTATGAGTATAGATTACGGAGCCATCCTTTCAAAAGAATCCAGCGTAACAATTAAAACATACAATATACCGTACGGTGGAGGATTACTGGGGCACGCGATGTCTTTTGAAGCGATAGAGGTTACCGGACCTGGAAAAATAGAAATTGAGACAAAAGATCCAAAAGCAAAAACTCTTTAATATGATATTAAATTGATATTAAATCTGTCAGGGTTGCTGTGTTACAAACATATAAAGAATACATCTATTCATGTCCCTCCATAAGCATTTCATTAACTTTTTAATATTATGTGATAGTTACATTTCATATATTAACAGATGATAATACAATGAACAGGTATCCTGTAATTGATCTTTATAGTAAAATTGAAAATCTAATAAATCTAATTCCTGATGGCATGGTAACATCCTATGGTTCAATTGCCTCAGCCTTAGGTGATAGTGTAGCTACCATGGCTGTTGCAAATTACGTCAATAACAATAATAATTTCAAAAAAAAAGTTAAATCAAAATCTGAAATTAATAAAATTAATAAGGATAAAATATTTAAAGAAATTCCATATGATGGCATATTAAAAAAGCTAGCAAATTTTCAAAAAAATTTTAAGAAAAAGATAGCTCTTAACGATGGTGATGACAAAACCAAATATGTAATGGCGTTGGATTCATCGTATCAAATTGATAAAAATGTAGAGTATCAAATAACTGCCTCTGTATTCATGGATCTCAATGAAAAAAAAGTTTTATCCACATCAATATCTGTAGTTGAAGTGAAATTTCCATATATAAAGACATATCTTGCATTCAGAGAATTGCCAGGAATGTTATCTCTTCTATCAGTTGTACCTGAAAATACAGTTCTTCTTGTTGATGGCAATGGCATTTTGCATCCGAGGTATACCGGACTTGCAACAATGTTATCAATCCTTGCTGATGTTCCCGCAATAGGTGTAGCTAAAAGCTTTTTATCTGGAACTGTAAAGGATGATAGAATATACATGTTTAGTGTAGAAGTTGGCAGGATAATTAAACTAGTGAATAAAATTTATTATGTATCTCCTGGCAATAGAATATCTATAGAAAAATCTGTAAAAATAATAAAGAAATTTGTGGATGGCAATAACATTCTACCATTAAAACTTGCAGATAACCGTTCTAAAATATGGAAAAAAGCATTATTTAAATAAACCAATTAGGTTTTATTCAAATTTTTTTTTGCTCAGTAATGTGCCACTAAGAGCATCCACCATGATTTCTGATTTTTCACCTATTATATTCCATATAGGCATGTGAAGTATTCCCATGTATTCTACAATTATATCCAGCACATCATTTACAGCATTTACATCTGATGGTATTGTAACACCGCCGTCATTATGCTCCTTTATAGCTTTTTTTACACGCATAGCTGCGGCATTAAGATCAATAACAGGTTTGTTATCAGATGTATACTGGCTTTCCAGAAGTTCTACTATTTTTAATGGGTATTCTGGAAATTCTACAAAACCTGTTCTTATATCTATCAAGACATTTCCTTTATCAACAGAACCATCGCTTTTTTTTATATCGTATCTATACCATAATTTTTGTGCATGTATAATATGTGCATCTGTTATAATCATATCCAGGTATGCCTCTTTTACCTTCTCTTCATCCAGCAATGGCTTAACCATAAACTCTTTATTTAATATTTTTATATTGGATAACATATCACTGATATCCTTCGGTATTTCACTTTTAAACCTCTCAAAATCGTAATCAACATCCCACATAAGATGTATAAAATTACATTTTTTTACATCGTCAGTAGTTAGTAATGCCCTTAAATCATCTATTTTTTCTTTTTTATCAATTACAGCAATTAATCCTTTTTTATTATCCTTAGTAACAAAGTAGTACCATTCTTCGTTATCCACTTTATAGTTGCCATTAGAAATTATTTTTTTTATGTTGTCATTATCCTTGCCTATCATATATTATCAGGATATCTATTCTTATTTATAAGTATATCCATTGCAAAATATGGTGAAGAGCATAGCAAAAGATATTGATATATATCAATATTGCATTTCACGTAATTGAAAAATGAGGTATCATATATGGTTATAAGCAATTTACCAGGATTTTATGAATTGGATAGGACATCAAGATTGAAAATACTGAAAGAGCAGGTGAATCTAACCAATGATGAAATAAAAATTTTGGAAAATACAGGCGGTGTGGATTTCAATATAATTGATCATATGGTAGAGAATGCAATTGGTGTAATGTCGTTACCATTAGGCATAGCAACCAATTTTGTTATAAATGGGGTTGATAGACTTATACCCATGGCTGTAGAAGAAACCTCTGTTATAGCTGCCGCGTCACATGCCGCCAAAATTGCAAGACATACTGGTGGGTTTAAGGCAGTTACAACACCCCAAATAATGATTGGACAGATTGAGGTATCAAATATTCCAGATATCAACGCTGCTAGAATCAGAATATATGAAAACAGGGATATGCTTCTAAAAATAGCTGCAGAAAAGGACCCTATGCTTATCAAGGTAGGTGGTGGGCCTATAGACATTAATGTAAAAATAATTGGAGATAGTGTAAAGCCAATGATGGTAGTGCATCTTCTTGTCAACACAATGGATGCAATGGGTGCGAATGCAGTAAATACAATGGTGGAAACATTAGGTACGTATATTGAAGATATAACAAAAGGCACAGTTAACCTGAGAATAATATCAAATCTTGCCATATACAGAATTGTTAGAGCGTATGCCACATTTCCAAAAGAGAATCTTGCCAGAGCTGGATTCTCTGGTGAAGAAGTCGTAGATAGAATAATTGAAGCATATAAATTTGCGTTGCATGATCCGTTCAGATGTGCTACACATAATAAAGGCATTATGAACGGTATAAGTGCTGTTGTCATAGCAACGGGCAATGATTTCAGAGCTATAGAGGCTGGAGCGCATGCATATGCATCGTATACTACGGGTTACAGGCCACTTACAACATATGAAAAAAATGAAAATGGAGATTTAGTTGGTTCAATAGAGATTCCTATGGCTGTAGGATTGATAGGAGGCGCAACCTCTGTACATCCTATAGCCAAGATAAATGTAAAGATAGCTGGTGTAAAACATGTATCTGAGTTGCAGGAGATTATAGCCTCAGTAGGGCTTGCCCAGAATTTTGCAGCTCTGTACGCATTAACCACAGAAGGAATACAGAGAGGGCATATGAGTCTCCATGCAAGAAATATTGCAATATCTGCAGGTGCTGTAGGAAATGAGATAGATATAGTAGCAAAACAGCTTGTAAGTGAAAAAAAGATACGAATTGAAAGAGCCTCAGAAATAATTGCTAATATGCGAAAATCCGAAAAAAAATAAAATGTTAATATGTGAAATTAATAATATGGTACAGGAATAAAATTATTTCTGAATCAGTAATCCTTTATGATCTCGGGCTCTGTGCATTTCAGATAACTATATTTCCTTGGATTATGCACATTCATTTTTAGCGTTTCCTCACTTTTCTTACCGTGTGGAAGTTTCTTCCTTATCTTGGTAGACATCTTTTTCTTTATTATTGAGTTCACACATTTGGGTATCTAACGCATGGGTTAGTTATCAAACCATAACTGTGTGTCATGCTGATAAAAAGCAATCTCTGAACTATTACTGAAAGGCAATGGGAACAGAACAAAGGGTATAGAGTTGAGTTTAAGCTCTTCTTGAAAGATGATAACTTCCAAAGGTAGATGTTAACATGATCAACAGACATCATAACCCTAAAGTCAATCTACAATCAGAAAATCAAATTTTATCACGTATTTTGGTTCTTCTGATTCTTTTGTATAAAAGTAAACCATGTCCCCCTTCATTTTGTATTTTTCAAATTTATGAGACTCGTGGATAGAATTAGATCCAGCTAATGGATATTCTGACTCAATAGGGGATCTCTCTTCCACTGTAAAATTCTTATAGTTACCATTTATGGATAGTCTTATCATATATTTTATTCACCTATAAGTATTCCAAGTGAACAATGAATATTCAATATATAACTTTTTCTTGATATACTATGCCGATTATATACCGTTACTAGAATAAATTTTTAGATGATGTAGTCCCAGATACAGTCTTGTTTTCTTACAATAACGGTCATAAAGTATCATTTCATAACGTCCATGTGGGTAATACAAATATAAACTTTTAGGTGCTTAGTGGGTTCAACATAAAATAATACAAGAAATTATTATTCATATAATTATATATAATCTGCATAGTTGATATATAACAGAGTTACTGTTTAAATGGTATAACGATTAACTGGAGAGAATGATCGTTGATAAGCAGGGAGGCAGTGATCAATTTCATAAGGAATACCAAAACTGCAGAAGGCCTTAGAATAAAAACTGGAATAGATGATAAAAAAAATATGACATATACATAAAGGCATCTGACAAAGTGTTCAAATCAATTAGTATCAAAACGAAAAGTTTTCATAGTGGATGGAACTATGAAATTATGCCTATAAACGTTGCATAACTGTACAAGTTATTATTGTTGGACCCCCTAGGGCGTGTCACATAATATAAATACTTGCTTGCCTATGTTATTGATACAGTGGGCATTTAATTTCATTTCAAAGTTCAATAGTATATTATTGTGATGTATATGAAAATTGTTGTAACAGGTGGTCTAGGATTTATGGGTTCTGCCTTTATACGTAATGTGTTGAAAAGTGATAATAGCATAAATTTAATAAATATTGATAAAATGAGTTATGCGGCTAACAAAAACAATGTAAAAGAGGTTGAAGAACTTGACAATTATCATTTTTTTGCTATAGATATACGGTTTATAGAAACATTGAGAGATGAACTGGACAATGTAGATTGGATAATAAATTTTGCTGCAGAGAGTCATGTAGATAACAGTATACTGGATCCTGATCCATTTATAGCAAGCAATATTGTTGGAACCCATGAATTATTAAAATTTGCTATGAAAAAGGATATCAAAATTTTACAGATATCTACAGATGAGGTATATGGTAGTTTAAAAGAAGGATATGCCAATGAAGATATGATTTTAAATCCAAGCAGCCCCTACTCAGCAAGTAAAGCATCTGCCGATATGCTTATAAATGGATATCATAAGACATATGGGTTGAAGACAATAATTATAAGATCATGCAACAATTATGGGGAATATCAACATCCCGAGAAATTAATACCCAAAACCATACTCAATGGAATCAATAATGTTTCTATTCCTATTTACGGCAATGGTATCAATATGAGAGAGTGGATTTATGTTAATGATTTTGTTGAAGCAGTTAAGTTCTTAATGAATAAAGGTAAATTTGGTGAAATATATAACGTATCCACAAATAAAAGTTTGACAAATTTGCAGGTTGTACAGACTATTTTAAAAATATTAAACAAGGACAATACTCAAATTGAGTACGTAGAAGATAGAAAGGGTCACGATTTTAGATATGCAATGGAGACAAAAAAACTGAAAGAACTTGGCTGGAATAAAAAATGGACTGCCTTTGATAAAGGCATTGCCAATACAGTAAACTGGTATTTAAACAATCGAGCGTGGTAGGCCTACACGTAAATATTTTGAGTAAATAGCCATTGAATGCATGAATATGATGTGATCTGTTTCTGTTCATCCAGAATAAATAAATTTTAAATGAAATTGTGTGATACCGTTGCATTTATTTTACGCAATTCTTCATATAGTTAAATTTAAATACGTCTATTTGTATTACTATTCATGAAGAAAATAGGAATAATGCTTGATGATGGTTTTCATGATTTAGAGCTATGGATACCATACTACAGGCTAAAAGAGGAAAATATAGATTTTGATATTTTAGCATGGAATAACAGAGAATATAAGGGACAGTTTGGAATTGATTCAATTACTCCAACACGTCTCCTTTCACAGGATGTTTCTGACTATGGTTTAATTTATTTTCCAGGTGCTAAATCGCCTATCAACCTGCTAAAAAAAGAGGCTACGATAGACATAATACATGATCTGTCCAAAAATAAGACACATATGGTTACAATATGTCATTCACCGTTATTGTTATCAAAGGCAGGATTACTAAAAGGAAAGCATGTAACGGGCCATCCATCAATAAAGAATGAAATAGAGATGGAAGGCGCCATTTTTGAGGACTCTTCCGTAGTAAAAAGTTCTGAATTTATAACATCTGCAAAAACACATTTTCAGTTGGCAGAGTTTATGCCTGAATTTTTAAAACTTTGCAGAAGTGATTGAAATTGATAAACTGTATGTCGGCATAAAACCTGTTTTTACAATATTTGGCAATATTATACTTTTAATAAATATTTTTATATATTTTAAGTGATTACATCAAATAGTTAAATTTAAATATGATTATGTAATGTTATCTTATGTGGTTTGGATGAGTGATGATTCAGGTATAAAACTTGGTGTTAGGACATTAATCTTTCCAGTTCTTGTATTTATATCCATAATTGTTGGATTAGAACTAGGGATAGATTTCAGGTCGTATGGAACAATTATAGGTTATTATGGAATCCCGATAGGATTATTTTTTATGATATATCCACCTATGACAAAAATTAAAATAGAGGACCTAGCACGTGATTTAAAAGATATAAAAACGGTCTCTTTGATGTTATTTCTGAATTTTGTTATAGATCCATTTCTTGTAGCTGGTATCGGGTATTTTTATATATTCTATATATTTTACCCATCTGGATTTCTCAGTTATACTGTTGCTAAAGAGGTTTTTGTGGGCATTGTTCTTCTTGGAGTAGCTCCCTGTATAGCAATGGTTATAGTATGGATTGCATTATCAAAGGGAAATGTTGCTATGGGTGTATCTTTTGTTGCATGGACATCCATACTACAGATAATAACTATGCCTATTTTTGTATACGTTTTAGCGAGAACCTCTGTTGTAATCTCTCCACTTCTTATAGCAGAAAGTGTGATTTTATATCTAGCACTACCACTCTTAGCTGGGGTCTTAACCAGAAAATTTTTTCATAGAAAAAGATATTTTTCAAAACTTGTCAATAAACTTAATGATATACAGATAATATCTCTATTATTTACAATAGTTGTAATGTTCTGGACTGAAGGATATGGAATCGTATCGTATCCAGATCTCATACTCATTGTAGGTTTGATCATGTTAACCTTTTATTTCCTTCTTTTTCATATAGGGTATTATGTCAGCAGGAAATTGAAATACAGTTATGAAAATTCAACAGCTATAGGTTATACAGTTGCAGCAAGAAATTTTGAACTGAGTATTGCTGTGGCTATATCTGCCTTTTCCATGTACCAGTTCATACCTATTGTTACTGCAATAGGTCCTTTACTGGAAATTCCGTTGATGATCCTGCTTATCTATGTTCAGCTACATCGCAGAAAAAAAATAAAAATAAATCAGAAAAATAAATAAATATGTAATTGTAAATGTGATGTTAATGAAAGAAGAAGTATGTATTATAAAAAAACTGGATAAAATAGAACCCACTGTATTTGAGAATATAGAGTTAATTCTATGTTCTCTATCTAATAATGTCAGATTAGCTATACTGTATCTGTTACTCAAGCATGGTGAACTATGTACTTGTGAACTGGAAACCGCATTAAAATATGCACAACCAACCATAACAAGTCACCTGCATAAATTATATTACGCAGGCATACTTAAGAAACGGGAGGTATGGAAATACACCTATTATTCAATTAATACCAAATATGTATCGTTTGTAGAAATGTTATTAAATATGAAATAAGGATTGTTTAAATATTTGTCTGACAGGCTGCAAGAAGAACAGGATAATTTAACAAAATCTTCAAAAAATCACGCCCAAAAAATGTTTTTTAGGACTAAAATACACCATTTTTGGCATCTGGTTAGGGCAAGGGCAGATCATAGAGCATCGTATGTTTTCCTTCATCAGCATGAACTGAAATGGAAAACCGCTCGTCAGTTATGAGACAGTCATTAAGCTTATAGGTTTCACTAAAACAGAGAATGGACTTAAAGTGGCTGTACGTAAGGATAGTAATGAATATCCTGCTAGAATAAAAATCTCAAGCAAGGATATGATTAAAGTTACGTCTGAAACCATACTCATTACATCCAAAATGGAAGTATGTAATACCGCCTGACAGTAACACTTTGAACATCTGATCTAGATGTGTTATTACTACACAATCCCTATGGCATTGTAAGAACAATAATTACATTTTTATATTTTAATTTTTGCAAAACTCAAGTTTAAATAGGTGTATCTGGTTTTATCAGATATGTTAAAATTAAGTGACATTCTAGACATATCTACAAAGGTTTCCACGAAAATAAAAAAAGTCATGCGAGACAATAAAATTGATATTAATAGTGTTACAGGTATGGGTGCTAGCGGCACGCCTACCCATCTGGTTGATAGCATCGCAGAGAAGGTAATATTGAAAGAGCTTGAAAGATTATCTGAAAGTCCAACTATACTGAGTGAAGAAGCAGGTACCATTGAAGGTAAAGATGATTATTATGTGATTATAGACCCAATAGATGGTACTACAAATGCTTTATCAGATATACCATTTTATTCAACCTCCATAGCCGTAGGTAAAGATGATTTACTGGGTATTGAAAAAGGGGTTGTTAGAAACCATATCCTTGCTTGAGATTTTTATTCTGTCAAAGGAGAAGGTGCCTTCTATAATGGCAATCAGATATTTACCAGAAAATTTAATAGAGAAAATTATTTGATATACATATATGCGGGAAAGTATCAATCTCCATCTGTACTGAAAGCAATACAGAATGGAGGTAAGGTAAGGGCCCTGGGTTCATCCGCTTTAGAGATATGTTCTTTAGCGGCTGGTTATGGTGATCTATTCTATATGAATAATGTCAATCAAAAAACAAATATAAGAGTTATTGATATTGCAGCAGCCTCTCTTATATTAAGAGAGGCAGGAGGTATGTTGTTTGATGTCGAAGGTAATATTCTCAACATGCCATTTTCTCTTGACATAAGAAAACCAATTATTGCTGTTGGAGATACCAAAGCACTTCATGAGGTGTTTGGACTATGAAGGTTGGCATAACATATAATCCAGAAAATCTTATTTCTAGAAAAATAGCTTCCTGGGTTATTGAGTTCTTAAAAAACAAATGTGAGCTATTTATTGAAACCAATAAAAGAGAACATTTTGACATTCCATACGCAGATTTAGATAAAATGGACGTTGACTTCATTATTTCTATAGGTGGTGATGGAACCATACTACGAACATTGATGCTTTCTGAACTACCTGTATTTGCAATCAACGCAGGAGATGTTGGATTTCTTTCTGAGGTATCATCCAACGAAATAGATATATATAAAATTTTGAATATTATATTGGAGGGTAATTATATAATTGATGAAAGAATGAAGATCGACGTGTATCTAAATAATAAATTTGTAGGAAATGTGGTGAATGAACTGGTTGTACATACCTCTGATGTTGCCAAAATAAGGAAATATAAAATTAAAATAAATAATGAACCTGTTGCAATGGTAAAAGGGGATGGTATAATAATATCCACCTCCACAGGGTCCACATGTTATTCTATGAGTGCAGGTGGTCCTATAGTTGATCCTACTTTGAACACAATGGTAATTGTACCTCTGAATCCATTCAGGACACCATCTCATCCACTTGTTATAAACAGTGATAATGTAGTTGATATTGAAATTATTGATAATATAAAACGATCAGATCTTGTGTTAGACGGGCAGATTTCCGTAAATATAGAGCCTCTGTCCGTTGTAAAAGCCAAAAGATCAGAAAAAACAGCAAAATTCATAAGAATTCATACTCAATTTTTCAGAGCTGTGTCTGAAAAGTTATTGTTATATTCGGTGATCATGTAATGGGAATGTTCAGACCAATGCCCTTAAAAAAAAAAGAGCACGTTAAAGGTGCATTAGGAATCAGTGAGCGATTACTTGATTCTATAATAAAGGCCAGTAAATCCACGTATCCAAATGAATTTGGAGCTGTATTAAGAAAAAACAGGGATGGTGTTATTGATGAACTTCTTATGCTTCCAGGCACAATATCTGGTAACAGACATGCGGAATTCAGATTTTACATGCTTCATGCAGACAGAAATGTAGTAGGCACAGTGCATAGCCATCCATCTCCCTACCCTATACCATCAGATGCAGATTCCTCTTTATTCAGTAATTTTGGATATTGCCATATAATAATTGCATATCCCTATAATGAAAATAGCTGGATAGCATATGATAGAAATAGCAAAAGGATTACACTTAAGGTTATGGCAAGTAAACAATAAAATTGTTTGTAGTTATGTTATAAAATTTTTATTTTTCAGAGTATTAATTATGTAATTGCCTGTTTTGTCATATGGTTCAGAACCATTGACAACAATCCAGTTTTTTTCTATATCCATAATAGATAAATAATTATTTCTTACCCTATCTAAAAATTGCTTTTTCTCAAATGGATGTATTTTGCTTTTGGAACTTATTCTGGAAATGGCTATTTCTGGTGTTATATCTATATATATCTTTATATCAGGAATATAGCTTACAGACATTTTCTGGAGATTCAATAGCCATTGCAACGCATTATCTGTTCTATCAAAAATTTTCATGTCATAAAGTTGAACTGCCTGATATGCCACTGTAGAGTACATATACCTGTCACAGATAACTGATTCACCACGTTCAATAAGATCATTTATATCTTTGGAATGAATGATTCTATCAGCGGTGTACAACAAGGTAAGTAACATTCCGTTATTATTTCTTTCGTATGAAATATCTTCCACTAACTTTCCAACATCTCCACTGGTTGGTTCTGCGGTTATATTTATTTTAATTTTACTGGATAGCTCTTTATAAATATATTTAGCAACAGTGCTCTTCCCTGCTCCATCAATTCCCTCTATTATTAAAAAAAAATTATTTTTTGTCATGCACAGTTCACTTTACATTACCAATCTCTGGTTTACGTCTAGAAAAATATAATACCGTATCAGCAAATGTGAATGGATCTGGAACTCCAATGAGTTTAACTGAGTTTTTTATAATATTCCTCTCTGTAGAATTTTGCTTTATAACGGTAATCAAAAGAGATACGTTTCCATATCCTTTATTGCCCTGAACAAGATCCGCTTTTATGGAGGCATTCAAAATAAGATCATAAGGTATATGATTTATTTTGAAAATAGTTGAGCTTATTATGTGTATAATCCTTTTATTCGTTACAATTATTCTGTCTTCCTCATTTAACCATAAAAAGTAGAAAAGTGTAATAACATAAATAATCGTTCCCAGCATAAATAACATAAAAAAATATTTTGTTATACTTAATATTAAATTTATGCCTCCTGGTAGTACTATAAATAGTGATAAAAATAACAATACGATTGAAGTTGCAGTAATGGGAATTCTACTTGAGGGTGTAACAATAAATATAAATCTATATACAACACTGCTTAATACAATCAATACAAAAGAGAAAGCCAGTTCTTCTACAGTAACCGGTATGTGGTAGTATGGAAGAACAGCTGCCCACCACGGCACTGGAAACATGCTTTTAATAGGTGCATATACAAATATAAATATAAATAATGCCTGAAGAACACCGAAAATGGATGCCCATATTGAGATAAATATTCCGATGTTTTTATGTGCATAAAAACTTTCTATAGAAAGAAAATATGCAGTATAGGATAAAATTGCAATGAAGATAAACATAATATATGGTACATATAGCTTGGGTATGAAACTGAATACACTATAGAATGTTGTAGTTGCCATAAAGATCATAATAATTATTGATAATATGAGAAGAAAATAAGAAAGTTCCAGTGAAGCCATGGAGGGCCTGAAAGATCCTGTATCAGCTATCACGAATTCATTTTTGTCTATAGCAATTTCTGCATTTTTTTTATTTGACATTATGAATAGTATGAATCTTTAAGATAATATATTTTTTCTTTGTACATATATTTAATGGTTAAAAATTTATAAAACTATATTTATGCATCTGTTCTCTCCTTCAGCTCTCTTTTTATTATCCCTTCAAGGCATAACAGCGTATTATTATTCAATAAATCAAGATGATCTATTAAATATTGTAGATGCATTGTTATGTCCTGTTCAGTAACCATTTTCGTTATCTCTGTATTTTCTGAATGATTAATGTTAGTTGAATCGCTATATGCTGCACTATCCTTATCTTCTTTATCACTTAACTGATAAAAATCTATAGAATTACCCGTTACCTCTTTTACAATATCTTTCAAACTCCATGAACTTTTCATCCATCCCATCTCCATTATATAGTTGTCTAATCTGATTAATATAGTTTTTTGTTGTAAAATAAATAATATTCAATAGTTTTGCATTCATTTAATTGTATAAAAATATTTATTGACCTCTGGATTCAATGGATAGCATAGAATTACAGAATATTAAATATTAAATAATCTTTAATATTTTATAATATTTAAAATCAATATCTGGTTATTAATAAATAAATAGAAATGGCATTTTTATTTTTACATATATATGCAAAACTATTGTAATATTAATAGTGCTGTGTTGAATAAATATGGCATAATACCTTTTAATTTTATTCAAATCTTACCCGTTTATACTGGATAAATATTTATAATTTGTATAAGGCTCTGTTAATCAAATCTGGCATTTATTCAACAGAGTATTTTAATATTTATTTTTTATACAAGGTTGGTACAGGTTATATTTGTATAATAAAAACCATCTCTAAACAGTGTGTTTTTCTTTATAAAAATAACAGGATGTTCAAAAATTGGACCGTCATATACAAAAGTATGAAATTCACCATTTTCACCGCAGGGGTCCACATTTTCAGGCAGATTTTTTATAAAATCTTCGTCGTATTCTTTACCCGCATATGATTTATTCAATTTTTTACTATCTACTGTTACCACTATTGCCTTAAAACCGCTTTTTATAAAGGCTAATGCAAGATCATGACTATTTTTATGCCATAAGGGATAGATTCCATTCATATTGATATTTTTAAGGTTTTTATCTCTGTAATTTCTAACATCTTCAAGAAAAATATCGCCAAAAACTACATATTCTATACCATCCTGCCTGTATAAATCCATCTCTTTAGCCATGATATTTTCATACATCTTCATACTACATTTTTGAGGAATATAAACAATATTCAATGGTATACCTATGCTCTCTACCTGCTTATTTAAAAGCGAAATTTCCACACCATGCATAGTCACTCTATGAAACTCAAAAGTAACCGTAGTAAGAAGCGAAATAACCTTATACTCTGAAGATTGCTTAATATTATAAAGCGCCAAAGCACTATCCTTTCCACCACTCCAGGAAACTACGACCTCCACTACCTTCATCAACCCTTCAATGATTTTTTATTATAAAAAATTTTGTTATAAATTATCTTTTATTAATGTGGGCTTTACACATCTTTTTATAAACGCATTCCTTGCACAGCCACGTTGGACACAGTGAAAAGTTATCAGGGTTGTTATCCATAACACCTTTTACAAGGTCATTTACATAGCACTCTATATTCTCTTTAAATACATTCATATTTTTAAAATTCAGTTCTATCACTGCATAATTTGATATACTGTTATCATTGCCTTTGGCAGCTATAAGATACCCACTATTCTTTCCTGAATATGCTGCTTTGATAATTAAAAGCAATATTTTATAAAGTGATTTATTCATTATATTATATATATTGTTGATGTCATCCACCATTTTGACTTCTACTGGATTATCAAAAATGGTATGTATGGATAGATTTATATTGTGATTATTTATCTGTCTAAAACCACCAATATCACTATAAGATATATCATTTTTAATGGAATACTCAGGCGAGTTCGCTGTATTTATGTCGTTATGCACAATATTCTGCATGTCACCTATTTTATTTTTTGCGTCTATGATTGCCCTTTGATCATAGAACCATTTAAGAGGAAAAAGAATTCCATATGAAGAAACGGTTATAATTGGCTCTTTCTTATCATACCACTCAATAGGTTCAATAGATTCAACAAAGGCATCCATGCTGCCAAGTTCTTTACCTCCTTTATTGCAATTGCATATATCACGGTAGCTACAGAACCCTTTCCCCTGAAATCTGCATATTGGCAGGGCAGTGGGATCGTTATATTCCAGCGCATGTAAAAGTGCTGATTTACGATCCAAAACCTCTTTCCATATTCCAGCAAGATCTCTGAATTTTATAAGATATGCATTACTGGTTCCTGTTTTTCTATTGAATATTACAAGTTTTCCTGATGCAGAATCTGTTATGGATGAGTATATAGCCAACTGTTCCAGGTATTCCATTCTTTCTTTTCTAAGATCTGATATGTTACTATTTGTGGTTTTAAATTCAACAGGGCATTCTTCAAAACCGTCCATAATTCCCTTAATGCCCTCTTTAATGACAACAACCTCTTTTAAAGGCAATCTACTTTCCGCCATTTTATGTATGTAGATTCCTGATTTTATATCATCAGAATTTTTATTATTAATAGCATCTCCAATAACATGATTATAAAATCCGTAGATCGGGTTAACAATATCCGAGACAGAAATCCTGTAACGATCCTTTTTTTCAAAAAATATCGGACCGATCTTTTTATATAAAAAACTAGAAAAAGAAAATTTTTCTATATGTTCTGTAATGACTATATCTTTCGTGAAATCCTCTCCTCGTTAAACCATAGAGGTTTTACAGCTTCCTTCTCACCGTTAACAATCGATAAATTGCTGTAAAACACGGCATTGCATTACTCTCTGACAATTGTCTGTGATTGTTCTCTGAGAAACTGCTGAAGATAATAGAAGCTACCAGTACCCTTTCCTGTACTTCCACTCATCTTCCATCCCACAAAGGGCTGGGAGCCCACCATAGCACCCGTTGATCCACCCCTTCTTCTATTGGCATAAATTACTCCCACATCCGCGTTATGAAAATATTGATTTATCTCCTCCGTACTTTCAGTAAATATTCCACCTGTCAATCCATAATCCGAACTGTTTATTATCTTTATAGCTTCGTCAAGTGTACTGTACTCTTCCACAGCCATTATTGGCAGAAATAATTCAGTTTTCATAATTTCATGATTTTCCTGTAAACCATCAACGACGGTAGGCTTTACATAATATCCATCTCTGGGCAGTATATCACATCCTGTCAGTACCTTCCCATCCGCCTTCAAAACATCTATATACTTTTTATATTTTTCAAATGCCTCTTTATTTATCAAAGGCCCCATAAATATTCCCTTTTCTCTGGGGTCTCCTATGGTAATTTTATTTTCTACATAATTTACAAGTTTTTTTATAAATTCCTCTTTTATATTTTTATTAACAAGTAGCTTTGAACATGCACTACATTTCTGACCATCGTATCCAAAGGCAGCCTTTGCGACACCCTCTGCAGCCTTTTCTAAGTCTGCTTTATCACTTACTATTATACAATTTTTACCACCCATCTCTGTTATAACTGGCCTAATCTTTATACGTGCACTTGCATTATATATATATAGTCCTACATCTCTAGAACCTGTGAAAACAACACCATCTATTCTAGGATCCTCTACTAGGATTCTGCCCACAACAGAACCTGAACCAGATACATAATGGATAACGTTTGATGGCACGCCTGCCTCGAGTAATAACCTTGTAAATAGATAAGACGATAACGGTATATCACTTGAGGGTTTCAAGATAGCAGCATTTCCTGTTATCAACGCACCAGTAAACATACCTACAGTTATAGAAAAAAAGTTAAATGGAGGAAGAACTGCAAATAAACCATATGGTTTCATAATACTCTTACTTTCTTCGTTATCATATGCTTTACCTGTAGCGTGTATGTATCCCTTATTCTTCTTGAGATCAAGTGCATAATATCTCATGAAGTCTATCGCTTCATCAACATCACCTATTGCTTCATCTCTATTTTTACCGTTTTCATAAGCTAATAAAGCTGCATAATAAAATTTTCTGGACGATAAAATATCTGCTGCTTTCAAAAATATTTTAGATCTCTTCGCATACCCTAGATCAAACCATTTCTTATAGTTCTCTTTTGATCTGTTTATAGCTCTATCAATAGATTCTGGCGAAGCCAACTGGAATATTCCGATTACAGTTTTACCATCTATAGGTGATAGATCATTAAATTTTTTATCTTCAAATATATCATTACCATCTATTATATTTGGATACTCTTCACCTAGCTTTATTAATTTCAAGGCATCCTCATATTGTGCATGATATTTGTCAACCTCTCCCTTTTTATATAATTCTACAAAGGTATTTTCGTTTTTAAATGTCATATTTACCATCTCTCAAGTAATTATGAATAGATTTGTTATAAATAACTCTTTTTATGTTTTTTCACTGAAGTATAGCATCAAATTAAATGTTGTTTAATGTTCTATATGCTATTCATAACTATAATTACTATATATATTATGTAGGTAAACTATTTTAACAAAAAAGTCATGACTATATGTGATGCATCTAAAAGATGAAATTCGTAAAATATATTTAAAATACGGTACAGGCATCGTATCCATTATGGTGGTATTTGTACTTTTATCTACCTCCATTTTTGTGGTGTATGGTACTGAAAATATTTATAAAATTGGATTAAGATATAACCCATTTATCAATACGAATGAAAATAGTAAACTGGCATTCAAGAAAGAGGATTATACACATGGTCCTACCTATGTGCTGCTTGTGTATGGGTATAATGGAACTACAAATGGTACATCTAATTATGTACCATGGACCGCAGGTAACAATAATATTTATCAGCAATTGGTAAGAAGTGGTTATATTGTAGGTCTGGTACTGTATTATGGTAATTTTACAATAAAGTTCAGCAATGGCTACATATATAAAAATGATAGTAACTATAATACAGTAAACACACCTATTCAAGAAATAGGAATGGAGTTTGGATCTGCCATTCAGTATACCTTCCGTGATATGAATATATCTGCCGATATTGTATCTTATAGTATGGGCGGCCTTGTAACGGTGTATATGCTTGAACACTGGGATTTTACAAACATTTACATAAAAAATTTAATTTTCATTGCGACACCATTTGATGGTACTCCATTATCATCTCTGTCATCCTTTTTTAATGTGGATACAAGCTATGAATCAAATGAGATGATACCACATTCCAGTTTTCTGAATGATCTTAAAAAGGGATATAATACTGTAAAAAAATATTATCCTGAAGCTACTGTATCAGTCTATGCTGGAAATTATGATCCATGGTGGGGGTACATAATATTCACAGGGAATAATGACGGAGTTGTATCAGATTATTCTGCAGAATATTTTGGTTATTCCTATCTTTACATATTTCCAGATCTTCATGTAACATCTATAGATTATTTGACACTGTGTGGTGTAAGCTACTTTCAGGATCAGAACGTAACCAGTGAACTGTTACTCAATCTTAAAGGTATATACCCTGCTAACAATGGGCATAATTCATCTATGAAACTGTATGTCAAGGCAACACCAGCGTATGGTGCAGCACCACTTCTGGTTAATTTCAGCATGATAATCGCTGGTGGCAATGCTCCGTTTCACTATAAGTGGTATTTTGGAAATGGGAATATTTCATATAATCAAAATCCGTACTATCTTTATCAAAAACCGGGTAAATACAATGCATATGTCGTCGTGACAGATGGTAGCGGATCTGTGGTCCATCAACCTATCACAATTCTGGTCAATAGCGTACCAGTTATGCCATTAAGTGTATCCACCCATGCATCAGTTATAACTGGAACAGCACCATTAAAAGTTAATTTTACAGCCAATATATCCGGTGGCATAGGTCCATATTCGTATGACTGGTATTTTGGAAATGGATATATCAGCAATTATACAAACACTGCGTTTACCTACCTTATACCTGGAAACTATACAGCGACATTTGTTGTAGAGGATGGTGCTGGTAACATATCCTATGCACGGATAAATCTAACTGTAAATCGCAAAATGTACTCCAATTTCAAAATGAAAAATATAATCATAAATACCACCTCCTACGACATTTTTGTTAAATGGAACACAAATATAGCAGCAAATTCGTCGGTGAGTGTAGGAGCTTCATCAGAAAGTTACAATTATGGAAATTTTAATGGCGTTGATTTTGTGAACGGTACACTGCATGAAGTTACAATTGGTGGTGCCATTCCAGGAACAACATATTATTTAATATTATACAGTACAACAAATAATAATGTTACGATATCAAATGGACCTTTTACTGTAATTGTTAAAAATAGTACTCCTCTACCATTGAATGGAACTGTTATCAACGGAACGTTAGATTATACTGGTGATGGTGCGTACTATATTGTAAATGTTACAGCATCTGAAATTAAAAATTATGATCTTTTGAAAATTTATGAAAAGAATGAGAATACAAGCAATTCCAGTTTCATATCCAATTTATATGAAGGATTTGGTTTTTGGCCCAGTAGTTCTTACTATTTCAATATGGCAAATGGCCCAGATGCATACTTATCATTCTATATATTTACATATGGACTGTATTACATACTGATATATGCAGCCCAATCGTACGGGCAATTTACAATAACCGCTAGATTGGGAAACTGAACAGATCCGATTTCCTCAGTTATCATGTAGAATTAGGGGAAAAAATAATTAGTATGATGTTATCTCTTATTTACATGAATAAGAATGACGACATTGTTCTTTGTAACTTAAAAAAAATTATTGTCACAAAAACCAATATCGTCAAACATAAAATAAGGGAATTTGAGATCAGGTACTCAAACCAGCTAAGAGAACTAGAAAGATCTAAAAAAGAATTGGATGAGATCTTAGCGGACAATGCCTATATGAAGGCAAGAATGGATGAACTTCAAAAAAAGATCAATGAAAAATGATGTGTAAGATATGTCAAAAAAAGGTTCTGTAATAAGCGAGCTTGTTTTAAAATGCCATAAAGCTGGTATAATCGGAGACATAAAAGACAGTAAATTACAGGAACCATGTGAGGAGCAATACAGCATAGATGATATAAAAGATAAATTGGATGAATATCAATCCACCAATAAACAACTTGTCACCATAATGAGAAAATTTACAAAAATAAACGGAGAGATTGCTACAATTCAATACAAAAAATTTATGATCGAAAGAGATAATATTGCTATGATAACCAATATTTCTGCTTTAATTGCTACATATAAAGCCATGAATTATGGATCTGACAAAGAAACAGAGAATTTTGATAAAGAGTATAAGCTTATTGATAAATATCTTTTTTCTGGAAAAAGATAAGAGGCAATAATGCTGAATGTGACAGGGTACTATAAGAAATACAATCATCTGTTGGCACTATGAGTAAAGATAGTAAACTATTTTAGTTAGAAATTATATAATTAGCCGTTAATGATAATTGTTAATTGGAGTAATCTTTTCAAGTGGTTTGTCTCCTTTTTCATTGCTACAGATATTGCATTGTTTGTACGGCTTCTATCCATGGATCTCTACACCGATACATTTTATGGCATAGAAAAGGAATTGTGTATAAAATGCCCATTATATGATATTAAAAAGAAAGGAGAGGTCTGTGATCCTGATTGTGATCTCTATATTTTACCTAAAAATTTAGAAATATTATCCTTCTTTATGGTATGGCTCATATCTCTTATAGCAATAGATCCTGGATATTTTATGAATACCTTTCTTCCACCTTTCTCCAATCAATATATTTATTTAATTCTTATAATAATGCTTGTATTTACAATTGTGGGATTGTTAGTATTTTTTATTTTTGTTCTGCAATACAGTTCATTTAAGAATCTCTATAAATTTACATTCATAGTTTCTATTTCCGGTATTGTTTTAATAATTTTGCTCAGTGTTATAGGTTATGAAAGTAAGAGCTTTGGTAGTGTATACGATCTGCTTATAATATTTTTTATTATGCTTATAATGTTTCAGAATTTTATACAACTTAAATTAATAAAAATAAAATATTATATTTTGACTATTCCTTTTCTTTCTTTGCTAACATTCTTCATTATAATGGTTATCAGAATTATTGAAATACTTGAAATAGGCGGAGGAATAAAGATATAGACAGAAATAACGATAATAATAACATTTTACTAACATATATGGTATCTTTTACCTATTACAAAAATATTTATATGTGTATAACTAAATACTAATTGATGGTGCAGGTTATAAAGCGTAACTAAAACCCGAGTTTGGACATCGTAAAATAAATCCCTCATGAATTGAGCGTGAGCATTTGTAGTATTACCTTTTTGATAATTATTTTCACTATGCATTACTTCATAATAAATTATTTATAGTAGTATTATCATTACTTATTCATGACCTTTATTTGGGGATTGAAAAAACCAAATGGTACTGTTCACTACTACCTCAGAAAAACTGAACGCATCAATGGCAAGCCTAAAGTTGTTATGAATATTTATTTAGGTACTGCTGATAAAATACTTGATATTATTAATGCGAATAGAAAGATTCCTGAGAACGTTGATCTTGTCTCGTTCCAATTCGGTACTGTTGCAGCTATTTCAATGGTGAATGAAGAGATCGGATTCACCAGGATTGTAGAAGAGGTAACAGGTAGCAGTAAAACAGCAAATGCATTACTGGCATACATCTACGGACGTTCTGAAGAGCCTTTATCAAAAAATGGAATGGACAGGTGGTCTGAACGCTCTGCACTTCCACTGCTGATGTATGATATACCGTCACTATCCACCAGAAGCTACATACGGCACATGGATAAATTGACTCCTGAAGATATTGAACAGATATCCTTCAGGATAGCAGAGAGGCTCATTGAGATGGGACATAAACCATCCATTATATTTTTTGATACAACCAACTTCAGCACAGAACAGCAACCTCACGGGGAGTTGGATAGAATACTTCCATCTGCAGGTAACGCCAAGGATGGTAACAGACAGGCAAAGCTGGTTGGTCTTGCAACTGCAACAACAGACAGGTACATACCTATCATACATGAAGTGTACGCAGGCAAAGAGAATGATGCAAAGTATTTTCAGCATTCTGTGTCGTCAATGGTGAATACGCTTACGAAACTTGGTATGAAATGTGATGAGCTCTGTTTTGTATTTGATAGAGGAATGAATTCAAAAGATGGCATGAAGGCAATGACCTCCTCGGAAGTTCATTTTATAAGTTCGTTGAAGAGGAATCAGGCAGTAAAGCTACTGGATAAGAAGCTTTCCGAATACAGAGAGACATACAGAACAAAGAATGAAGAGGAGATATACACAATACGAGAGGATAAAATAGTAATGGGAGTGAATGGAGTAGCAGTAGTTGCGTACAACGTGTCAGGGGAGAAGAAGCAGATCATTGATTACGAGAATGCAAAGAGACGATTTATAGAGGGATGTGAGGAGATAGCAAGATCAATGAATGCAAAGCATAGAGGCAGGTCATCATCAATAGAGAGTATTAACAGAAGGGTGATAGCACTGATACCGGAGAAGTGGAGGAGCGTATTCCGGTATCGTGTAGGGAACACGATAGAGGGCAGTGCTGCCGGAGATAATGGAATGAAACTAACATACTGGATAGACGAGAAGGCAGAGAAAGAGAAGAGGAGTGGATTTGGGAAGACAGTAATATTCACAGACAGGAAAGATTGGAGTAACGAAAGGATAGTTAAGACCTATTTTGCGAGGAGTGGAATGGAAGAGGATTACCACATACTGAAAGATGTACTTCTCTTTCCGGTAATGCCAATATACCACAGGCTTGATAAACGGATCAGAGCCCACACGTTCATGTGTGTGATGGGGTTGCTGTTTTACAGATACATACAGTGGAAGATAGAGGAGGCTATAGGAGAGAGCATGCCAATGGACAGGATGGTATCAATACTGAAACGGATAAGACTGGGAGGATTAATAGAAAATGATAGCGATGTTAGATTCAAACTGGAGAGAATGGGGGTGGAAGAAAAGGAGATAGTTAAAATACTTAAGATAGATGCTTTAGTTCCGAATTAATTTTAATTAATACTACAAATTATCATCTATGCCAGTACGAAGTATTTTTTGATTAATGTCCAAACTCAAGTAAAAGAAGCCAATATCTGAAAGGACCTGTGGTAGGGAGTGCTTTATAAAGATGAACAAAAAGAGGTTATGTACGTACATGACTGGCATGGATATGGGGTTGCCTACACGTCTAAAATCCATACCATTCGTGTCTTGTTGATAAATGCATTCCATGAGCCATTTGCTAAACAGGCCAGGATGTATGGTGTAATACCCATCAAGTTCAAGCGTAGTAATGTAGCGACCAGTGAGGTTCAATGTTAATACTGTTAACTGAAAATCTAACCCAGCTGAACCTATTTCTATGAAATAATATTTTCAAGTTGCAGTGTTCTACTGTTTATTCCATTCTTAATCCTTTTTATTAAATCCTCCATTTCCATACTTTTTTGTTCCTTAATTCCATGGATACGCAGCATCACCCTGTTTTCTGTTATTTCGCGATCTCCCACTATAACTATAAAGGGTATTTTATTAAGTTCTGAGAATCTTATACGCTTTTGCAATGTATCATCAACAAGTAATCTGGTTCTTATATTGTTATCAGAACATGTTTTATATATATTTTCAGCGTATGATATATGTTTTTCACCAACAGGTAGTATCGCCATATGTACCGGTGATAGCCATAAAGGCAGCCAACCTTTGAAATGTTCTAAAAGTATGCCAATAAACCGTTCTATTGCTCCATATACCACTCTGTGAATAACAACAGGTGTATGCATTTTGCCATCCTTACCTTCATATTTGACATCAAATCTAATTGGCAACTGAAAATCAAGCTGTATTGTGGCACACTGCCATCTTCTACCAAACACATCTGTTATGTGAAAATCTATTTTGGGGCCATAAAATGCACCATCTCCCGGATTGATATGATATGCCTCACCTCTTTTTTCCAGTATTATGTTGAGTGCCGATTCTGCGTTATTCCATTGTTCATCAGTTCCCATGCTGTTTGATGGTCTAGTAGAAAGTTCTACATGGTATTCAAGACCAAATTGTTTGTAAACGGTATCCACAATATTTATAATTCTGGTGATCTCCTCCTCTATCAGATCTTCTGATATAAATATATGTGCGTCATCCTGTGTGAACTCTCTTAGCCTGAATAATCCATGCAATACACCACCAAGTTCATTCCTTCTGACAACACCTATCTCACCTAATCTCAAAGGAAATTCTTTATAACTGTGAAATCCATTTTTATATACCAATATGGCACCTGGACAGTTCATGGGTTTTATTGCAAAATCTTTTTCATCAACTGAAGTAAAATACATGTTATCTTTGTAATGTTCCCAGTGACCTGATTTTAACCATAATTCTTTTGAAAGTATTGCTGGCGTACTTATTTCCTGGTATTTCTCTTTCTGGTGAATCTCCCTCCAGTACTTCATAAGCTCATTTTTAATAACATTGCCATTATTATGCATAAATACAAAGCCAGGGCCCTCATCATGAAATGAGAATAGATCAAGGTTTTTTCCCAGTTCTCTATGATCGTATTTTTTAATCTCTTCCTGCAACCTTATATAATCATTCATCTCCTTTTCTGTAGGAAACGATATGCCATATATACGCTGCATCTGAGGATTCTCCTTCAGGCCTTTAAAATGTGCAGCGGCAATAGTAGTAATTTTAAATGATTTTACATAATTAGCATATGGTATATGTGGACCATGGCAGAGGTCTATAAAATCACCCAGTTTGTATATGGAAACCACTTTATCCTGTATCCCGTTCAGAATCTCTATTTTGTATCTGTTATTTTCAAATAGTTTATACGCCTCCTCCTTTGTTATCTCCTTTCTTTCAAAAGCCTCTTTACTTTGAATGATCTTTTTGACCCTCTTCTCTATCTCTTCTCTATCTTCCTTAGTGAGATTATTCATGTCAAAATCATAATAAAAACCATCTTCCACGGGGGGTCCTATTGTTGGCTTGGCATCTTTTATGAATGCAGTTACAGCCTTTGCCAGTATATGCGCAGACGAATGCCAGAAAACCTGTTTTCCTTCATAATCACTAAAATAGACAGGAGCTATTTTTGAATTTTCAGAAACAATGTAACTCAGGTCCTTTAACACATCGTTAACTTTTGCTACAAGTACGGTATCAATTTTATTTCCTAGTTTATGATGCAAAATATCATATACTGTTTCAGGATTTGTTATCGTTTCTGTCATTCCATCCCAGTATCTTATTTCTATCATGTTTTTATTCACCATTCATGATTTTAGAAAGTAATACCTCTGCTGCTATATATAATGGTTCCCATACAGGTGCAAATGGTGGTGAATAACTATAGTCTATATTAAGCATATCTTCAAGTGTCGACTTCTTCATCAAGGCTTCAGATATAATATCTATTCTTTTGGCTACACCCTCGCCTCCAAGGAGACTAGCACCAAGCAACCGATGGCTTTTTTTATCTGCTATAAACTTAACCATTATATCTTTTTTTCCAGGATAATAATTTGCTTTTGTACCGGCCTTTATGGATTTTGTTACTGGCTGGAATCCTTCATATGAGGCTTCCTCTACAGTAAGGCCAACACGACCTACCTCTATATCAAATATTTTTATAACATCTGTTCGAACAACACCTTTAAATACTGCATGACCACCTGCTGCATTTTCACCAGCAACTCTTCCCTGTTTATTGGCGGTAGTTGCAGAAGGATAGTATATATTCTTTTCAGTTATCAAGTCAAATGTAGTTGCACAATCACCAACTGCATATATATCAGGAATTGAAGTCTCCATTCTATCGTTTACCGATATGGCACCGTCGCTTTTACCACCGTGATCATCATACAGGCTTATACCTGTATTTTGTGAAAATGATACATTGGGTGTAATGCCTACTGAGATGAAAAAAACATCTCCATGGTATTCATTACCCGATTTTGTTTTAATGCTCTTGATCGTGGTTCCATCTGCAACTACAGATGTAACTTCTTCATTGAGCCTTACGTTAATACCATTCTTGGTAAGTGTTTTTATAATCTCCACACCAAATTCTTCATCATAACCTCTTAATACACGGGACAGGAATTCAACCATTATTACATTTTTTCCACTGATTTTAAAAGCCTCAGCCATCTCTATACCAACAAAACCAGCACCAATAATAACAACCTCCTTTGCATTTTTTGTTTCAGATTTTATTTTTATGGCATCCTCCAGCCATCTAAGAACATATTTATTTTTATAATTTTTGAAAAAGGATGGTATTTTTGGTGAAGCGCCTGATGCTATAATTAATTTATCATAAATTTCATTAACTATTGTTCCGTCACGTTTTTTAACGGAGACAGATTTAAGCGCAGGGTTTATGGATATTATTTCAGAACCCAATCTAACATCTATGCCCCTTTCAATCACAAATTTTTCAACAGGGTAATGTACGAGCGACTGAACATCTGAAACAACACCACTTATATAATATGGCATTCCACAGGCAGCAAAAGACACATAATTGCCTTTTTCAAAAACAATAACCTCCGCACTCTTATTTATTCTTTTAGCTTTAGAGGCAGCACTCATACCGGCTGCATCACCACCTATAACAACTATTTTCATTGTACATCACTTGTATTGTAGCCTATCTCTTATTATAATAAAACATTTTTCATTCAACAATATTATTAAATAATTTTTATGCACTGAATTTTCATTACTAAATTTTATATAATAGAGATCCTTGGATATATCCTGTTATGTATAGAGATCTGCTAAAAATACTGTGCTGCTCATCCTGTAAAGGTGAACTAAAATTGGAAATAGAGAAAGAAGAGAACGATGAGATTATTTCAGGATATCTCACATGCAAAAATTGTGGATTAAAATATCCAATTGAAGATGGCATTCCCGTAATGATCATACCACAAAAATAAGGAGATCATTGCTTAAAAACAACAATTCATCCGTTTCTGTATTTCATCATGGTGTCCAGCAGTTCTAAATTACCAAAATAACTGGGTATAACATCCATTATGCTACTATATTCCCTCTTTAAGAGATGGTTTATACCATCTACAGCAAACCCATCAGCATATTCAGTTATAAGAGCTATGGGTATTGATTCAAAATAAGCCCTATATTTCCCGTTGGGTTTTCCATTTAGTTCTGGATATGCAAAAAATCCACCGTAATGAAGAAGCTGATTAAAGTCACCAACAAGAGCACCTCCGTATCTCTGTTTAAAACCTTCAAGATGTTCATGTTCAAAACTTTTTAACCAGTCTGGCCATTCCTTTTTTATACCACCTATGCCATATACCCAATTTTTTTTCTGTAATTTTAATCCACTTTTCCTTATATGCCATTCTTTTTTATTTGGATTATATATGTATTCATCAACATTATTGTTATATGCAACAACCGATGTGAGGGAGGGACCATATAGCAAATACATTGAAGCCTCCAAATTTTTAATATTTTTATAATTTCCGTTAAAAATAGCTACAATGGTTCCAAAAAGATTATTTGTATCTATATTGGAGGACCCATCAAGGGGATCAAAGGTAAGCATATAACTACCCGATCCCTTTTCAATGATATTATCCATCTCTTCAGATGCCAGCTTTCCTACATATCTATGGTTTGTGAATTTTTCAATGAAAAGCTCATTGGACATTATATCCAGTTTTTTTTGGCTATCACCATATACGTTCGTACCTACAGAACCATCCGTGTATTCTGGTATAAGATTTCTTATCGTAACTCCGATACTAAACAGATCATCAATAATTGATTCTAAATTGTTAGTCATGTGATCAATCTTCCCTACAATGTATATCATTATAATCTTTACGGTTATTTTTATAGTGAAAACCAAAGTTCAACAAAATGGAGATGGCGTTTCCTGTATACCACTGGACTGTAGAGAAGATAGGAGTACACATGATCTTTTCATTTATAGCATATATGTTTTTAGCACTGATATACAAGGAGATAGAGAAGCGGTATGAGAGCGTATCACCAATACTAATAAGCACAATAGGATGCCTGAATGATATAAATCTCATATATGCAGCAAAGGGGAAGAGAATAACAAAGAAATTGGAATGTAAGTCAAGAACATCAGAGGTGATAACGAAAGGCCTGAAACCTGAAAGTATGATAAGAGATTAGTGCATCCACAAATGGAAGTGAAAAAGAGACCGGAAAAGGGTTACTCTACTAGCAACGAAAAATAAATGAATGTAAAGTCACGATATACACATATACTGAATACATCGTAAGCCATCCCTTCCCTTAAGGACGGGGTCTTCTTGCGATAAAAAATAAAATGAATTAATGGACAATTCCTATTCAGTATGTATTAATACAAATGTTTATATACTCTTCTCTCTTATGGCTTAAATTGATAGTTAAGGGGTGTATTTTGTGGAGGAAACGATTTGCAGTGTTGAATTTTTAAAAAACGAAAAGGAGTATTTAGCAAGGATCCAAAGTGGTGCGGGAGGATTCAGAGAATATCATGCAACATCAATAAACGATGTCCTTGAACAGGTAATAACCGAACTGGAAGAAGAGTTTGAGTCTCTCTAATTAACCTGCCAAGGTGTATTATTATGAATGAACGTATCAATGATATGGATGAAGTGGCATCTACATTTTATGGTGATGAACAGGTTACAGCTATCATATCTCTAAAAATTGATTCTAAAGAGGTTGAGAAAGCAGCCATTGAAACAGCTAAATTTGAAGAAGTTATAGATGTATTTCTTGTTACAGGCGATTCAGATATGATTATCAAGGTAAAACTTAACAATTACCAGCATCTTAAGGAATTTGTTACTCATCAATTACCAACGGTAACCGGGATCAGAGAAAGTAAAACACTAGTTGTTGTAAGTGCGTATAAGGAAAATGGTGTAAAAAAGACACCGTAATTATATGAATTAATCAAAAATATGATAAAAGGTGGTTATATATGACGAATAAGGAAGGTAAAATAAAACAAATTCTAGATTCTCTGGATCAATTATCCAACGATTCTACAATACCCAAAAATATAAGAAAAGGAGCCCAGGTAGCTAAAGATACACTGAATGATGCAAATAAGCCATTAGATGTGCGAATTGCTACTATAACAATGATTCTTGATGAACTAGCAAATGATTCCAATATACCAATACATGGAAGAACTGCTGTGTGGAATATAATTAGCCAGATTGAATTTATAAACAAATGAAAAAACTGTTATATAGTGGTATGTTATATTGCGTGTACAATGGTTTCGCTGATTGGGGGTCCGTAGCTCAGATAGGTAAGGATATTTATCTGTTCCTCTATAAAGAGCATCTGGCTTTTAACCAGGTGGTCCGGGGTTCGAATTGTATGTATAATCATATAACGAAATTCCCCGCGGGCCCGTTTACATTTGATTTATAGGGAGGTATTGATTATGAAAAAATCCAGTAATAGCAAAAAAAAGGTTAATAAAAAAAAGATAGGAAAAAATGAAAAAACTGATAATAATTTTAATTATATAAAAAATGAGCTTGTACCTGTCCATACGTTAATGGATGTAGAGGAGGAATTACAACTTTTGAAAAAATATAATACAGAACGAGAAAAATTACCCAAAATATTTATTGATGATCCAGCTCTTTATTTTTTAAAGGAATCAACAGAGTATTTAAATAGAATTGTAAAAATAGAAAGAAATAGTAGAACAGCTGGTCATCATATATTTTATCGTGTTATTGTGGAGAGGAGTAAATAACGGTGAGAAATTATGAGAGAAATTGTAGAAACATATCTTAAGGAACATTCTATTGTGGGGCATCATATAGAATCTTTTAACAATTTTATTGCTACGGATAGAAATTTTAATTCAACAATGCAAAAAGTAATCGATAATCTCCAGATAACCGAAACAGATCCAGGTGGTGTTATTAAGCTTAATACAGCTGAAGATATCAGGGTGATAGTAGGAAGACGAAATCTGAAGACATTTGATATTGATCCATTAGCATCTCCAACTATACATATTGGTAAACCGATAGTAAAAGAGGCTGAAGGATCAAAAAGAAGTCCAACTGTAATGGAAGCACGATTGAGAAATCTCACTTATCAGGCTCCTATTTATCTTGATTTTACCATATCTGAAAACGGAAAAAATCCAAGACATTTTCCAAATGTTCACATCGGGTATATGCCTATCATGGCAAGATCAAAAGCATGTCTTCTTCACAGAGACAATATGGAAGGAGAAAATGATATTTCTGATGAAGAATACAGAAAAAGATTAATAAATATGGGTGAGGATCCACTTGATACCGGTGGTTATTTTATAATAAATGGTGTAGAACGCGTTCTTATTACTACAGAAGATCTGGCACCAAACAAGGTATTTACTGAGATAAACGATAGCTACGGCAATAACATAGAGACAGCAAAAGTATTTTCTCAGAGAGAGGGATATAGAGCCTTAACAGTTGTGGAAAAGAAGAAAGATAATATTCTTCATGCATCTATACCTGGTCTATCGGGTACCACACCATTAATCATTTTAATGAAGGCACTTGGTTTATCAACTGATAAAGAGATATACGAAGCAATTTTAAATGAACTGGTTAACAGTAATGACCCCATTATTGTCAAAATAAAGCATATAGTTAATGCAAACATTGAAAGCTGTAATAATAGCAAGTCATATCCTCCCTCCGGTATAACCTCTACAGAAGCAGCGATGCTTTATTTAGAAAAAAAAGCAGCTACTGGACAGACTAAAGAAGATAGAACCAAAAAGGTATACTCACTTCTTAACAGATCATTACTTCCACATCTGGGTGATAAATCAACAGATAGGCTCAAAAAAGCATATTATCTGGGTAGAATGGCGAGATCCGTACTTGAACTTGCATTTAATTTGAGAACTACCGATGATAAGGATCACTATTCAAATAAAAGACTCAAATTGGCAGGAGACCTAATGGAAGATCTATTTAGAGTCGCCATCACTGTTTTACTGAAAGACATCAAATATCAGCTTGAAAAAAATTTTGAGAAAAAACGTGATCTTAATGTAAATTCTGTAGTCAGATCTGATTTATTCAGTCAAAGAATTTTACACGCAATGGCCACCGGAAACTGGGTAGGTGGTAGAGCCGGGGTATCACAGTTACTGGATAGAATTTCCAATGTAAGTACATTGAGCCACTTGAGGAGGATCTCTTCACCACTTACCAGAAGTCAACCCCATTTTGAAGCAAGAGATCTTCATCCAACGCAATGGGGTAGATTATGCCCGAATGAGACACCGGAAGGACAAAATTGTGGTCTGGTAAAGAACACCACTGTAATGGTTGATATATCTATAGAAACAGATGAGGAGGAGGTGTTGCTCATACTTAAGGATCTGGGCATAAAGGAATTTAGACCCAATGAAATAATAGATACTAAAGTTGGACTGGCAAGAATATACATCAACGGTAATTTTGTGGGATTTAGTGATAATCCAAAACTGTTAATACATGAAATAAAGAAAGGAAGACGTGCAAGAACTTTATCAAGAAAACTATCTGTCAGAGAGTTAATGAATATAAACGTTCATTATTCGGAGAATATGAATGAGGTGTATGTCAACTGTGATGAAGGGCGATTGAGGCGACCACTCTTTATTGTAGAGGATGGAGATGTAAAAATTACATATGAAAAACTTCAAATGCTTATAAAAGGTGAAATAAAATTCAAAGATCTTGTAGAAGAAGGGCTTATAGAATGGCTTGACGCAGATGAGGAAGATGATACCTTCATTTCTGTATACCCATATAATGTTCCATCAAAATGCCCGAAATGTAATTCCATACTTACCAGAAACGATGTTATATGGATTAATATGGGTAAACACGAAAACAATGTCGTTCTTCAATGTAAGAAATGTTTAAAAGAGTTCAGTGTTGATAAATTGCTTACTGAATTGCACACACATCTGGAAATAGAATCATTCACAATACTGGGTATAACAGCCGGTCTTATACCGTATTCTGAGCACAGTGCATCTCCCAGAAATACTATGGGTTCTGCTATGGCTAAACAATCTTTAGGTTTTTCTGCATCTAATTTCAGAATAAGACCAGATACAAGAGGGCATATATTGCATTATCCTCAAAAGCCACTTATTACTACAGAAATTGCAAAATATATTGAATATAATAAAAGACCTGCAGGACAGAATTTCGTTGTGGCTGTTACCTCTTATCAGGGATTCAATATGGAAGACGCACTTATAATGAATAAATCCTCTATAGAAAGAGCCCTGGGGAGATCTACCTTCTTCAGAACCTACAGAGCCGAAGAAAGAAAATATCCAGGAGGTCAGGAGGATAAATTTGAGATACCTGATACAAACACCGATGGCGTGAGATCATCAGAATTTTATTCAATGTTGGATGATGATGGGTTGACGAGCCCTGAAACCCCTGTTAAGGAAGGTGGTGTTTTAATAGGTAAGACCTCTCCTCCAAGATTTTTAGAAGAGAGCCAATCAGACATCCTCGCTCCAAAAAAGAGGCAGGAAACCTCCATTACAGTTAAGGCAGGAGAGGGTGGCTGGGTTGATTATGTTATTCTAACTACAAGTGAGAATGTATCAAGACTGGTCAAGGTCAAGGTAAGAGATGAAAGAATTCCCCAGATAGGTGATAAATTTGCTTCCAGGCATGGACAGAAAGGGGTTGTAGGACTTATTGTACCCCAGGAGGACCTTCCATTTACAAAGGAGGGCATTATACCTGACCTTATAATAAATCCGCATGCAATACCATCACGTATGACTGTTGCCCATGTTTTAGAGATGATTGGTGGAAAGGTCGCATCCATGGAAGGGCGATTTGTAGATGGTACACCATTCAGCGGTGAAAATGAGAACTTATTAAGAGAAAGCCTTAAAAATGCTGGATTTGCAGATAATGGAACCGAAATGATGTATGACGGTATTACAGGAAAGAGAATAGAGGTTAATATATTTACAGGAGTAATATATTATCAGAAGCTACATCATATGGTTGCTGGAAAAATCCATATGCGTTCGAGAGGGCCTGTGCAGATTCTTACAAGACAGCCAACAGAAGGAAGAAGCAGGCAGGGTGGCTTAAGATTCGGGGAAATGGAAAGAGACTGTCTTATAGGGCATGGTGCTTCAATGGTTATCAAGGATAGATTGCTTGATGAATCTGATGGAACGATTGAATATGTATGCAGTAATCCTGCATGTGGACATATTGCGTACTTTGATAGAATTCACCGTGTTCTTAAATGTCACGTGTGTGGAAATACAAAAGTGTATCCCATTGAAATGTCCTACTCCTTCAATGTACTAATAGCGGAACTGGCATCTCTAGGGGTGGTTATGAGATTGCATATCGGGAATCGGAGATGATGTAAAATGGTTATAAAATCTGGAATATTTAAAAAAATAACAGACATAAAATTTTCTCTTTTATCTCCAGATGAGATAAGAAAGATGAGCGCCACAAGAGTTATAACAGATGATACTTATGACGAGGATGGCTATCCTATAGAAAAGGGACTGATGGATCCTAAACTGGGTGTACTGGATCCATCAATACGATGCAAAACATGCGGTGGAAGAACAGAAGAGTGTCCAGGCCATTTCGGGCATATTGAACTTGCAATGCCCATAATACATGTAGGATATGCAAAGGAGATCAGGGATATCCTACAGAGAATATGTTATGAATGCAACAGGTATATTGGTGAACCTGTATCTGATGATTCAGCTAAATGTCAATACTGCAATGCCATGCGTAAAAAGGTTGCACTTGATAAGCCAACTACATTTAGGATTGATAATGAAAAGATAACACCAAAGGAATTGAGAGAGCACCTTTCATTAATACCTGACGAAGATCTGCCTAAACTGGGGTACGACGAAAAATCGATGAGACCTGAATGGCTAATACTTACGGTTCTTCCAGTTCCGCCGATAAATATAAGGCCATCAATAACTCTTGAATCCGGTGACAGGTCTGAAGATGATCTCACACATAAGCTTGTTGATGTATTAAGAATAAATCAGCGTCTTAGAGAAAACCGTGATCTTGGTGCGCCACAGTTGATCGTTGAAGATCTATGGGAGCTACTGCAGTACCACGTAACAACCTATTTTGATAATCAGACCTCTGGAATACCCCCGGCAAGACATCGTTCTGGTAGACCTCTTAAAACACTTATACAGCGTCTAAAAGGAAAAGAAGGCAGATTCAGGTCCAATCTGTCCGGTAAAAGAGTTAATTTTTCAGCGAGAACTGTAATCTCTCCTGATCCTCTCCTATCCATCAATGAGGTGGGTGTACCTGAACATATGGCCAGGGAACTTACCGTACCTTTATACGTTACACCTTTCAATATAGAATATGCAAAGAACGTGGTTAGAATAGGGCCTACACCACCATCCAGAGATAACAAATACATTGCTGGTGTAAACTATCTTATAAGAGCAGATGGCAAAAGAGTAAAAATAACTGATAATCTTTCCCCAATGATTGCCGATAAATATGTAGAGCCAGGTGCCATAATAGAGAGGCAGCTGATGGATGGTGATCTTGTGCTATTCAACAGGCAGCCCTCTCTGCATAGAATGTCCATGATGTGCCATATGGTTAAAGTCATGCCTGGTATGACGTTCAGAATGAATTTGTCAGATTGCCCTCCCTACAATGCAGATTTTGATGGTGATGAAATGAATCTTCATGTACTGCAAAGTGAAGAGGCAAGAGCAGAAGCAAAGGTGATCATGAGAGTACAGGAGAACATACTATCTCCCAGGTTTGGAATGCCCATAATAGGCGCCATCCATGACCATATCACCTCTCTCTTTTTAATGACTTATAAAAATCCAAAGATAAGGATTGGTGAAATTATATACATATACTCCAGAATAGCCAAAAACATACCAAAACCATCAGGTATTGATGAAAATGGCTCATACTGGTATGGAAGGGATATTTTCTCAACAGTACTTCCGGAGAACCTCAATATGGATTTTAAATCATCCATATGCATTAAATGTAATCCATGTATGAAAGAAAAATGTGATTATGAGTCATGGGTGAAGATAAGAAATGGAAGACTCCTTATGGGCACAATAGACGCAAAAGCAGTAGGATCTATAAAAGGTTTAATTTTGGATAGAATTGCAAGAGATTATGGAAGCGAAAGTGCAAAGAATTTTCTGGACGATATTACAAAAATTGCTGTCTCATTTATAACAATAAGAGGTTTTACCACGGGAATTGAGGATGAAGATATACCTGATGATGCGGTTAAAGAGATATCTGATGTTATGAAAAAAGCCAAGAATGATGTGGATTTACTTGTTGAAGATTACAAAGAGGGCAGATTACAGGAAATGCCAGGCAGATCTTTAATTGATACCTTAGAGGTTATGATTATGGGTGTGCTGAGCAAAGCAAGAGACGCCGCAGGAGATATTGCGAGTAAATATCTGGGTATGGAAAATCCAGCTGTTATGATGGCTAAGAGTGGTGCTAGAGGTAATATGCTTAATCTTTCACAGATGGCTGGTTCAATAGGTCAGCAATCTGTCAGAGGTGAACGGTTGCACAGAGGTTATACAGACAGGACACTTCCCCATTTCAAGAAAGGAGATATGGGAGCAGAGGCACATGGCTTTGTTACCACCAGTTATAAATCTGGATTAACACCCACTGAATTTTTCTTTCACTGTATGGGTGGAAGGGAGGGTCTGGTAGATACTGCAGCAAGAACCTCACGTTCAGGATATATGCAGAGACGATTGATAAATGCACTTGAAGATCTAAAGGTTGATGAAGATAAAACTGTAAAAAATACTGCAGATACCATAATACAATTTTTATACGGTGAAGATGATATTGACCCAGCTAAAAGTGTCCAGGGTGATGCTGTAGATATCAACGCCGTTATAAAAGAAATTCTTGGTGAAGAACATCATGCATTTGTGGAAATGGAAGAAAAACAGAACATGGAAAAGATTAAAGGATACGGGGAAAGGGAACTGGATGAAGGCGTAGTTGAAACTACTGATGATGAAGAGGAGCTCGATACAGAATCGGAGGGACCCGGTGGCTTTGATGAAAGTGATGATTATGGTGGTGCTTGATAATGGCAAACGTGAAAAAGAACAAAGCAAAAACAAAAGTTATTGAAGAAAAAGAGGTTTCTGTCAATATAGATGAAATAATATCAGATTATGCCGAGTCTTTACCCTATTCAATAAAGAAGGATCTGGCAAAAAAGTTGAAATCAATAAATATCAATAAAAGCGAAATTATAAACATTGTAAAAAAGGTTAAGGAGAGGTATGAAATCCACAGAGTAGACCCTTATGAATCCGTAGGTATTGTAGCGGCCCAGTCTATAGGGGAGCCAGGTACGCAGATGACCATGAGAACCTTCCACTACGCAGGTGTAGCAGAAATGAACGTTACACTGGGTTTACCCAGATTGATAGAAATTGTGGATGCAAGAAGAACGCCCAGTACCCCTATGATGACGATATATTTAAAGAAAGAGGTATCCAGTGATATAAATAAGGTCAAGAAGGTTGCAAAAAATATAGAGACTACTCTATTATCAGATGTAACAAATATTTACACAGATTTGGAACAGATTGAAATAAGGATCATTCCGCAAATGGAACTTATGAAATCACTGGATCTGGATGTAATGGACCTGAAAAAAACCATGATGGATAATGGCGGACCCATAATGAAGCATTTAAAATACAACAGCGATGAAAATTATCTATATATCTCTTTTCTGTCCATTGAAGGAAAGGAGGGTAATGTCATAACTGAATCCCCCTATGCTTCGCTTAAGAATCTGCTTGATACAATAACAAACTTGAGTGTTAAGGGTCTGGAGGGGGTAAAGAGAGCCATTATTAAGGAAGTATCTGGCGAATATGTTATATACACTGAAGGATCTAATTTAAAAGGTGTGCTTGGTGTGGAGGGTGTGGATACAAGCAGAACCTATACCAATAACATTATGGAGATTTACGAAATATTCGGTATTGAGGCGGCAAGAGAATCCATAGTAAATGAGATAAAGAAAACACTGGATGAACAGGCACTTGCTGTAGATATACGGCACATTATGCTTGTGGCAGATATAATGACCAATAATGGTGATGTACGGGCTATAGGTAGACACGGGATATCTGGAAAGAAAACCAGTATACTTGCAAGAGCTGCTTTTGAAATTACAGGCAATCATTTATTGAAGGCTGGAGTTACAGGAGAGGTCGATAATCTTAATGGCGTTGCCGAAAACATTATCGTTGGTCAGCCGATAACCCATGGTACCGGCGCTGTGCATCTTGTATATAAAACCGATAAAAAGAGGAGTGAACAAAAAGAAAATTTAAAAAAGTGAACAGGGGTGTATGATATGGATATTGCAAAAGCACTTAAGGTAGCTATTGAATCTGGAAAAGTGAGATTTGGAGTGAAGGAGACTGAAAAATATGTAAATAAAAAAGAAGTGAAGCTGATTGTGGTTTCAACCACATGTCCTGAAATGGAATCTGTTATGAATTATAAGGTGCCTTTATATAAATTTGAAGGTAACGGACATGAACTTGGAATTGCATGTGGAAAACCATTTAACGTCTCTATAGTCTCCATTATTGACCCGGGCAATTCAGGAATTCTTGCACTTGGAGAATAAAGGTGAACAATAATATGCGAAAGGAAAAAGAGATTGTTATGACCACTGAGGCTTTAAGGTATATGCAGACTTTTGAGCGTTATACAGGATCCAAAGTAAAGGATTGTTTTGAATACGAAGGCAAAGTCATATTTATTGTGGATCCACAGCAGGTTATGCTTGCGGTAGGTAAAAACGGCGAAAAAATAATAGATATGGAAAAGATGTTAAACAAAAAAATTCAGGTGGTGGAGTTTAATCCCAACATAGAACAGTTTGTGAGGAATCTGTTTTATCTCTATAAGCCAACAAAAATCGAATTTTCAGATAAAAATAATATAAAACATGTTACGGTAACGGTTGATCCGCAACTGAAGGCGAGGGCAATTGGAAAGGAGGGTAAAAATTTAAAAATTGCAAGAGAGATACTTGTTAGACATACTGAACTGAACAGTATAAATATTGCGTAAATTTATTTATGCATTTATTGAATACTTCTGATTAAAGCTTTATTGATTATATTGCATTACGATTTGGTATATATGAACAAAAAAATTTTATGGGGGCATAGCCCTGATGCTGATGACGCCTTTATGCTTTACGGAATTGCCACTGGAAAAGTCATAAGGGAGGGATTTATCATCGAGCAGGTGGTAAAAGATATTGAATCGCTTAATTTACTCGCAATGGATGGTAAACTGGAGCTGACAGCTGTTTCCATGGGTGCAATGCCTTACATATGTATGGATTATGGTATTTTACCTTACGGAACAAGCATGGGTGATGGTTACGGACCTGTAGTGATTACAGATACAGGTAAAAATTTATCCCTTGATAAATTGAATGGAAAAAAGATTGCTTTACCAGGGAAGTACACTGCAGCAGCGCTTACCTTTTCCATACTGGTAGATGATTTTCAACCTGTATATACAAATTTTGATAATATCATGAATGCTGTCAGAACCGGCGAAGTTGATGCCGGGGTTATCATACACGAAGGGCAGGTTACATACTCAGATAATGGATTTGAATCCATTGGAGACCTGGGTGCTCTCTGGAAAAAAGAAACTGGATTGCCACTACCCCTGGGCCTGGATGTTATAAAGATGAAACTTGGAAGTGATATTGATATTTTATCCGATATGTTTAAAGAAACCTTGCAGTACAGCAAGGATCATATGGCAGACGCCCTTGCATACGCAGAATCATTTGGAAGGGGAATAAGGGATCATAACCTGTCAAAATTCGTAAATATGTATGTGAATGATTATACGATGGAGCTGGGCGAGACCGGTAAAAATGCTATAAAAAAGGTTTTTCACATGGCGTATGAAAAAAAATTGATAAATACAGAACCTGAACTGCAGTTTGTATAACGTATGGGAGACCTGTGCATGAAAAGAGATAAATCAAAAAGTAAAGAGGATATTCTACTTGACATTCTTAAAGATAGGTATAGCATGAGCGCCGAGGAGATTAAAAAAGAGATGAAATTGTCTGAACCTGAGGTGAAAAGATTGCTTAAGAAGCTGGAGGTAAGAGGCGTCATAGAGATAGATAATTACGCAGATAGATCAATTGCAAAAATATTGCCTTTCAAAGGTAAAGTAAATAACAGAGGAAAAGATAGATATAGCAATACCTATATCTAAAGGTGATTTACATGGAATGGGGTAAAACAATCGTACTGTTAATTGCCATCCTGACACCACTTATACTGATACCATATGAATGGCTCAAAGGTGGTGGCAATGTACTTGTAATATTTGCATCCATAGTGGTATTTTTTACATTTTCCAGTTATTACACCACCTATCACAAATGAATTTTATTTAATATTTTGTATGCACGGGTGTGAAGTAAAATCTACCCTCTTTTTTGGTGATGTATACTTCATCATTTTCTTTAACGCTATCGTCGTCCGGTACATTACCAAGTACACGCAGATTATTTGATGTAACTGCAATAGCAATCCTTACAGGCGCTTTGAAACCCTCCGGAACTGTGTAAATTGTTGTAATATTTGATATTCTACCCGTATAATCTACCTCCTTGCCTATTATTGGTGATCCACAGTACGGGCAATGAAAATGCTCAACAATGCTTTTAAAATCACACTTTGTGCAGTAGAACTGAATCATTTTAATCACTTCTCCTCAGTATCGTAACAAAGTTATTTGATGCCAGTCCTCCTGTACTCTGGGCAATACCGTATGAAAGGTTATCTACCTGTCTTTTTTCAGCCATGCCAGAAAGTTGTAATGAGATCTCCATTATCTGGGCCAGTCCAGACACGGAAACTGGATGCCCTCTTGCCTTCAGACCACCTGAACCATTAACTGGAATTCTACCATTCAGTGCTGTTTCATCCTTTAAAACCATCTTCCACGCATTTCCCCTTTCTGCTATGTTTAAATCCTCCATTCCAATTAATTCAAAAGGGGTGAAAGCGTCGTGAATTTCTGCAATTGATATTTTATGACTGTTAATTTTTGCCATATCGTATGCCCTTTTTGCCGCTATCTGTGTCGCCCTAAAACCATCCAGATTATCTCTGTCTACAAGATTAACCGTATCTGTTGCACCACCAAAACCTGCAAGTTCCACATCGGTTTTTTCTTTAGAGATCATCACGGCAACAGCACCATCAGATACAGGTGCACAGTCATACACACGCAATGGATCAGCAACAACTCTACTTTCCATGATATCTTTCATGGTTATCTCCTTTTTGAAATGGGCAATTGGGTTGAGAAGGCCATTCCTGTGATTCTTAATGGCAACCGCTGAAAAAGCATCATAAGGTGCGTTATACCGTTTCATATAATCTTTTGCAATAAGCGCAGCAAGGCCAGGCATGGTAGCACCATGCAACTGCTCATCATAACTCAGAACCTGTGCCAGCATGGAGGTTATTTTTGATCCATCATATCCAGTCATTCTTTCAGATGCAATAACAAGCCCTGTAGTACAGTTGCTTGCAGCCAGGTATTGCGCTGCTATTTGAAATAGTGCTGCTCCTGTCGAAGATGCGGTATCTATCTTCATACCATATATTCCGTTGAGGCCTATTGCATCGGCTATTTTTGGAACAATATTTGCTACACCGTGAAGGTTATTATCCAGCATAGAACCTACAAACAAAAACTCTGGTTTTCTATTTCCATTTTCAATAGCATAGGTAGCTGCTTCAGCAGCCATCGTAATAACGTCTTTTTTACTCTTGCCAAAGGGATGTGCGCCAGATCCTCTTATATATATGCTCATATTTTCACCTTATTTTTATATTCAATTTTATCAATTATCCAGAAACCTCTTGAAGGTTCTATAACTTTCCTGCTCTTAATAACTTCTATTTTATTGGAAAAGAACGGTGCGTCAAGAACAACTGATTCGTATTCACCACCTTCCCCGCATATATTTATACCGTATTTCTGATTCAGTTTTATTAAATTTTCATACATAGCCATGTCCAGCTTTTTTCCTGCCAATTCCGGATTTAAACCATCTGCACTAACCGACGAAAAATATATAGACATACCTGATTCAATCTCTTCTCGGAGGACATCCACTTCACTCTTTCTCCATAAAGGAGAGAAAAGTGGTTTTGATATATTTTCAGATATAATATTTAACCTGCTCCACTGATAATTTGAGTGTATTGCGCCGGAGACAAAACCATCTATGTTGAGAGATGCAAGGGCTGTCTGCAGTTCTTCAATCTCCTTATTTTCGTCTCTGTTATATATGATTATATGTTCGGCACTCATGGCATCTGCAATAATCGGCACTATAGAAAGATTTATGGAATGAAACATAAAGGAGTCAGGGTTAATTGGGTACACGGTTACAATATACTTTACAGAATTTCCCAGTGAAGACATGAAATAACTTGCATATACAGAATCTTTACCACCTGATATCAATGAAGCTAATTTCACATTTTTCAACCTCTCTGATTTACAGTTACCTTGTATAAGATAAACAGTACAAAGATTATTGCAAAAAGATAGAGCAGATAATGGACAGGAGAACTGTCTATATAATTCCAGTGTGGTCCAAATATTATACCCACATAAATAAGAAAGAGGCACCATGGAACCGTGCCCGTCGCCGTATAAATAAAATATTTCTTAATATCCATATCGTATATGCCTGCAGGAAATGCAATATACGTCCTTACGGCAGGCAGCATTCTGCTTATAAATATTGTTGCAGAACCATATTTATTGAAAAATATTTTTGCCTTATTTAAATCCTTTTTGGTTATAAGAAAATATTTAAGAATTGTAGCTGTTCTATCCTCACCAAATTGATATGCAATTACATAACCAGCTGTAGCACCTGCTACAGTCCCCGCAACGGAAACCAGAAATACCAACCAAAAGTTAAAAATACCAATGTATACAAGATAACCGGAAAATGGTAATATAATTTCACTCGGGATTGGAATATATGAACTTTCCATCGCAATGAGAATGAATATAAGCGGGTATCCACCCTCTTTTATCAACGTCAATGGTATATTAACAAGATAAGCAATCAAACCCATATAGACTACATTGCATTACACTATTTTATCTTTTTTCAGTAACCATGGTGGATCTGATGGTTGGACACATCCATTGGTGGTCATCCAGCAGGGAATAAAATAATATTTGGATTAAAAAATAGTGGCCAGTATATGACATCTATTATGAATTTTAAAATTATCATGATACTGTTTTTACTATTATGTTTTAATAAATGATGCTTAAACATCAGCTTTATAGATTGTTAGGGGTATGGAGGAATCTATAATACTCCGATGCTTTAGCATGGAGTAGTTCACAAAATACAAAAATACAAATAATGAAAAATTGATGGTTATCCTGTGCAGATAGAGTTTTATGTACTGTCAAATAATAATAAGGTTTATATAACATTAAATATTATACGTTGATAGGTGAACTTGAATGCATCAATATAGAAAATTATTTGCGTTAGCGATGGTAGTGGGATTTTTGTTATCTGGTCTGTTTGTAGGCAGCCTTTTCATGCCTGCAGGCAATAAGAGCGTTTCTACGTCCAGTCCAGCTATTAACGGACTTAGGGTAACATCAATAAAAAATCCATTACCGAATGGTTCTAGCGGTCATTTTAACAGGGCAGCTGCAAAATCCAATATTGCAAAGATTGAGAAGAACGTAGCCAGTTCCATAAAAAGTCAGCATGTACCGCAGAGAGCGGTATTTGAACCCAACTTCAATGCGATTAACAGTCCTAGAGCAGGAACGGTTTCTCCGTTATATGCAAGTGCTCCCGCTCCAATGGGATTGGCCGATTACGGGCTAACGGCAGCAGGAGGACAGGAATTCAATACCTCAAGCTTTGAAGCCACATTGAATTTATCAAGTTATAATGTATTTTACACAGGCAACGGGCAGTTTCAAGAATCACCAAAATGGTCATCAGTACAGCTAAATACGGTTCTTGCCAATGTTACAGTGCACGGTAACAGCAGTGATGTGTTCTGGACACAGAATGTAATAGACTTCAACGGCACAACATTGCAATTTATAGACAACATATGGAACTTTTCATCAAATCAGTTTCTCATGACGAACACGACATTATATAGCTACAACGGATCAGTAATAGCGCCTACCTTTTATTATGCATATGGACCAATGTTCAACATAACCTATCCATTCAAACTAACTCTGTATAACAACGTAACAGTTGAGGATAACATGCCTGCACTGTACTACAATTACACATTGAGCTACGGAGGCAAGACATACTCAGGTAGCTATGATAGAGTTCTGTTCTGGGCGGCGTCGTCAGCAAAAATAGTAACGCCTCACTTTGAAGTGAATGGAAATCAGGTAACGCCCAACGGATTTTTGTTATACGATGCAGAATTGATATTCGGAGGTCCTGGTGGAGGAGCGACAGGCATAATGACGAATCTGACAGGACAGGATACAATAATGTACAAGAACAGCGCAGGAACCTATCAGACAATAAGTTCTGCATATAACTACGGAACAGATACAGGAGAGACAATAGTGGGAGTATCATCCTGGTGGAACAACGGAAGCAATGGGGCGCCTGTAGAGTATCTAGGTGCAGGGCCATCCTTATTGATGCCCTTCTGGAACGCGCCAAAGGGTGAGCCGAAGGGGGCAATGACGGTAACAGGCAGGTTGGATCCATCCTATGCATTTCTGTTCGCAGGGGTGTATAATAAAACAGCAAGTCCTGTACTGAGCGTGGCCAATGCATCTCTGGTGCCCACGGCGATCAATGGATCAGGATACTTCAATTTCTCTATGCCTAGTGGTGGTGTGTATGAACTCAATGCACTTGCGAATGGATATAAGCTGTATACAGCAAATACAACCAAAACTGACAACTTAGGGACAATAACAATGACTACAGACCCTAATAACTATACCACACCTGTATATATAACAGGCAATGCACAGCTTGCAGACATGAAGACGGCAGGAATAGTTACAGGATCAGGAACCAGCTTGGCACCTTATATAATAAACAATCTAACTATACATATGAATCCACTGTTCACAACATACAATGATTATCTGTACCCGATGTTTGTAGCAGTGCAGACAATAGGTGTGACGTCACATCTTGTAATAAACAATGTAACAACGAACAACACAGCAGGCATATCATACAGAGTATTCAACTTCGGCGATTATATGAACAACTTATACTATCTGTACAGATCAAGCAATATAACGCTGAGCAATATAACACAGGACATGAAACCTACAACCAACGCAACGTTCATGATCTCAAATACATATGGAACCAGTACAATAACCCTGTTTAGGTCGGATAACATAACCGTTGAAAATAACAATATATCATTACCGATTGGTGGATCACAGTTGATAGCCTATCTGTCCAATTACTCTGCAGTAACGCACAACAAATTTACAGATAATGTGGCAGGGTTATTTACAGGCGTGATCTCTAACGGATTATTCATGTTCAGAACCTCCCACGACGTCGTATCATACAACAATTTGAGTTTTGAAATGATTGGTGTAAATGAGACCTACTCAACCATGAACAACATTTACAACAATACGATAGGTGGCTTTTCGTTCTATGGAATTACATTTACGAATACAACGGAGGTAATGGTGTATAACAACACAATAAACAGTCTGATTGGATTTAACTTTGCAGGATCAACTGGAAATACTATTTACAACAACAATATCAACTCAATGTTAGATGCTCTGTCGATCCTCCAGCCTAACAGATGGAATGTAACGGAGAGAAATGGGACGAATATAATAGGAGGTCCTAGAATAGGAGGTAACTACTGGTCCAATTACAATACATTGAACGTAAAGAACGGAATAGGGTCACCCAAATTCAATGATTACAATGCGATATACCCCGGTTATGACTACCTTCCACTGGTGCATGCAGGAGCACCTATAATCTTCAATGAAACAGGGTTAAGAGCAGGTACGTTATGGAGCGTTTCGTTCAATAATTATTTAAAACTATCCAATACAAACTATACAGTATTTCACGTAGCATCAACCACCGGTAACCTTACGTACATTGTAAACATACCTGTCGGGTATTATCTTGTAAATCCGGCAATGGGCAACGTTACACTTAACGGTGGCAAGCAGGTGATCAATTTAGTATTTGAGCCAGAATATTATTTGAATTTTACAGAAACAGGTTTGCCAGCTAACGCTACATGGAATGTGACAGTGTATAATTCAACAAGGAGTATAACGAACACATCAATGACCTCAACAAACAGTATCTTAATACCGAATGGAACATATAACTATACAATAACAAACGTGACTGGATACACAGTAAAACCATTGTCAGGCAGTGTAACGGTAAAAGGCAAGAATGCATCTATACCAGTAACCTTTACACCTGTAGTATCGCCGTCCAAATACGCAGTAACATTTACGGAAAGTGGATTGGCAAGTGGAACGAGCTGGAGTGTAACGCTGAACGGTACAGCAAAGAGTTCAACGACAGGAACAGTAACGTTTACAGAGGTGAACGGAACGTACAGCTATACGGTATCTAATGTATCTGGATATACGGTATCACCGTTATCCGGTAGTGTAACGGTAAGTGGCAAGAATGCATCTGTACCAGTAACCTTCAAATCAAAACCAACGGTTACAGTTGTCAAATATGCGGTAACATTTACAGAGAGTGGATTACCAAGCGGGACAAACTGGAGTGTAACGCTGAATGGTACAACACACAGCATAAATACAACAGCAATAACGTTTACAGAGGTGAACGGAACATACGGTTATACGGTAGCCAGTGTAACAAACTATACTGTGACGCCACAATCCGGTAATGTAACGGTAAATGGCAAGAATGCATCTATATCAGTAACCTTCACTGCAAAGAAGACCACTTCCCCAACTTCGGTATCAGGATATGTGTATGGCATTATTGTGGTAGTGATAATAATATTGGTTGTTATTGCAGTGATAGTGCTGATGAAAAAGAAAGGCAAATCAATTGGTTTCGGTGGTATGGGTAAAAAAGAGACCACTGAAACGCAAAATACAGCGACACAGAGTGGAATTGGAGAGCAACAATTACCGCCACAACCACCTATACAGCCACCGACACCACCTGGCCAGTGATGATAAAACACAAAAGCATAAAACCTTTTAATAAACCTATTTAATAATTTATATTATCGTTTTAAGGCACTGCAATTTAAGTGGGATTATCATTCATACTTCCTTTTACACAGTCAGTTTATGTGTAAATGTTTATGTTATTTGCTTCCAAAATTAAACAGCGATTTTCACCGATAATTAATTGTCATATTCGACTCCTGATCGCTGCTATTATTTCAACTTCTCCATTTATAGAACTTACTCCCTCTAAATATGGTTTACTAAGTAATATATGCATCAATATCATCTTAAAACTCAAAAACAAATTGGAGTTTAAATGACAAATATAGTAACAAAATGATTGACGTAATAAAAGCCAAGATCCTGTGAGTGCAAGTATTGTGCAAAAGGATCAATAGTCAATATGTTAAGTCAATTAAAACGTTGGTGAAAATCGCTGTTGAAGTATAAAAATATGGTATCTGTTTAGCCTATAGTCCAGACTGTAAGAATGCCTTAAAGAGGGACACATTGATAATAAACTGATAGGACCGTTTAAGAGGATGGACAACCCATTGACCAGTTATGCAAAAACAGTTCCAAAAGTTGATAATAAATGGGAAATAAAAGACACTGGCACAGAGCTAAACAGATACAAAATATGTATTCTTAATTATAATCGCCCGCCCAATATATGGGTATATAAAGAGATGATAAAATTTGAAACGCCATTTTTGGAAAAAATTCAAACAGCATTTACATAATGGTGTTTCATATTTAAATAAAAACAGGTAGATTTTTTTATTTTAACCGTTAACTTTATACATTAACAATGCCATCACGTTCTATGCTAGATAATACCAATAAACCAGCTTTTGCTAAAAGGACCGAACGGATGAAGGCGTCTGAAATAAGGGAGTTATTAAAGCTTACACAGAATCCAGAGGTTATATCTTTTGCAGGAGGTTTACCAAATCCAGCATCCTTCCCGGTTGAGATTATAAATAAAATATCCTCGGATGTTTTGACCACAATTGGTGAAACAGCATTACAATACGGCACCACAGAAGGGGTTATTGAATTGAGAGAAACTCTCAACACCTATATGAAAAAAAATGGTATAATCACTGACGTAGAAAATATTCTCATAACTACTGGAAGTCAACAGGGTCTAGATCTGGTTGGTAAAGTTCTAGTGGACCCTGACGATGTTGTCATAGCTAGTGCTCCGTCTTACTTAGGTGCATTATCTGTATTTAAATCATACGGTGCAGATATCATACAGATCCCTATGAAAGAGGATGGAATTGATCTTGATATTATGGATCATACGATAAAAAAGATAAAAAATGAAGGTAAGTTTATTAAATTAATTTACACAAATCCTACCTATCATAACCCCACCGGAGTCTCTATGAATACTGAAAATAGGAAAAAAATGTATGATATTGCAAGGGACCACGGGATCTTTATCCTTGAAGATGATCCGTACAGAGAACTATCTTACTTTAAAGAAAGTGAGTTGTCTGTAAAATCATTTGATAAAACAGAACATGTAATATACATGAGTACTTTTTCTAAAATTTTATCTCCAGGTTTTAGATTAGGATGGATTACAGGCATGAGTGAGGTCATAAGAAAAATTGCCATTGCCAAACAGGCAATTGATTTATGTTCAAATACATTAACGCAGTATATTGCGTACTATTATATATCAAAAGGATATGCAGAAAAACATATACCAAAAATACGGACTATGTATAAGGAGAAGCTTGAAATCATAATAAATGCCTTAAATAAATTTATGCCCGACTATGTTTCATGGACAAATCCAAAAGGGGGTATGTTTATATGGCTAACCTTACCTAATAATATAAATGTAAATGATATGTTTCCTTATGCTATATCCAATAATATTGCGTATGTAACGGGAACTGCATTTTATATTGATGGTAAAAGTGGAATGCACTCTATGAGATTGAACTTTACGTATCCGTCTAATAACAAAATTGTTGAGGGTATTGAGAATCTATCAAAAGTTATTAAAAAATGGAATTCAAAAACATATGTAGAAAGTAATAATACACTGGATAGTAAAGAGCGTGGTAAGGAACTAGGGCTTATACTTAAATAAATATATTCTGGGTACGGTGCTCCATCGTTCTTTCCTAAAACCACATGTTTGACATCTAAAAAATAGAATGATGTTATCTGATTTATCAAGTGTTTTATTTTTTATTTCAATCATTTGGTGGTTGCATACAGGACATACCTTATCTGTGTTGGAAATTTTTCCTTTTCTATATAAAACTCTTGTTTCAATATTTTTTATTTTAAATACTTCTCTTTTAAGAACAGAATAACTGCATTTATACCCGTCTCTTTTTAATCGTTTATTTACAATATTATTAAGATTAAAAATAGATTTGATATTGCCATACTCCATTACAACCTCCTCAACTATACCTCTGATAATTTTATTAGGTGCTTTTTTTGTTGGCATTTATTATGATATAATCTTTTAGATATATAAAAACATAGAATGATGTATGTGTCCATCATGTTTATCAATCATTAATTCCTTTTTCAGTGAATATACAGGCTTTACCTACCTCCTGTTTTTTCAATATTATATTGCAGGTAACTCCCAATTTAATATTTATTATATTGGATAACAATCTTGTACAAAAAATTTCTCCTATGCCCTCTATTGGTATACATGAATTGCACTGAGATACTTCAATTTCAAGTGGTTTTTTATTAACGATTTTTATGATTCCGAATTTATTTTTTGTCCATAAATTAGACATTGTTGATAGGAGTTCTTCTACATTCTTTGTTTTGTAATCCTTAGTTAAATTATAAGCAATATTTTTAGTTATAACATCCGCTATGTCGTAAATATTCAGTTTCAAGCTTTTTATATCAAAATTTAACATGGAAAACTGAATTAATTCATATAGACTGTCGTAACTTTTTTTATTATTAAGTTTAAGTTCAATAGATAGTGATTTCTTTTTTTCAATATCCATATAAATAAGTTCTGTTGCAGCATCAATTGAAATTTTATTTAACAGATCAAAAAATTGCATCTCCATGTTTATGATTGCCTGTGAATTCGTCCATAAAACGGTTTCATTTTTTCCCAATTGATGCAGTGTTGTATCTGTAATCAAAAACAGAAGTAATTCGGATTTGTCTATTATTATAAAGGTGGTATTTAGTTCAATATTGGAGTGATATATATCGCATACATCCATAAGATTTTCAATATAGTATTTATTGGCTTCATTAAATTCGGTCATTAATTTTATTGTTATTCCCCGTTTTTTTGCCTTTACAACAAGATCTCTAAATTCATTAAATCTGTAAATAAACTGTTTATCTGCCACTATAACTATATCTTTTTTTGAGCCATTAAACATAACGTCTATAAATGCGTTGATGGTATTTCTATCCTGGATTATCTTGAATCTTTCCTCTCTCTGGTATTTATCATGTTCAATTGTTTCTAAATGAGACCATACGTCTAACAATTCTTTTTTATTGCTGTCAATAATCTGAATTTTTTTTTCTAGTTCACCCGATAATATGTCTATAACATTCTTTATTGGTAATGGAATGAATCGCATTGGTCTTTCCATTGTTGCTTCTATGATACTTTTATTTTCCAGTTTTTTCAATAACCTGTATGTTCTTAATCTGGACTTTTTAGTATATTTAGCCACTTCAGAAGCAGAGGATGGTCCTGCAATGGATAGATAAAAATATATTACAGATTCTTCGTATGTCAACCCTATGTTGATAAGTTTTTGTATTATTTCATTCTGTTCATCATACAGCTTGAAATTGATTTCATCTTTATGCATATATATCATGTATACAATGCAATGGATAATAAGTTTATTATATCAGATTATTGTATAATAATATAATGTAACATTAATTATATAAATCAGATTTTAAAATTATATTGTTAAGTGAACTGCCACAACCTATAGATAAGGCTTCTCGTTTTCATCACCAAAAATATTATTTTTATTGAGAATGAAATCTGGATCTATAGTTTTTTTAATAATTTTCATTTTTTCAATCGTATTTTTATCGTACATAAAAGATAACAGATTTTTTTTACCTATTCCATGCTCTGCAGTAACAGTTCCACCAAATGAAACAGCCTTTTTTAGTAATAAAACTATTGCCTTACTAGCTTTTTCAACTTCATCTCTGTTTTTTGGTAGAAAATTGAAATGGAGGTGATTATCACCAATATGTCCATATATAACATACGGTATGTTTATCATACTACCAACCTCCTCATAATAACTGTACATTTTATATAAATTTTTATCTGGAACTGCAATATCTGTAGCTATTTTATTGGTACCATATCTTCTTAAAAATTTATTTATTGAATCAGGTAATGAGTGCCTTAATTCTTCAATCTTTTTTTTATGCCCATATTCAGTAGCTACATATGAATTTATAATGCCATATTTATTCAGTATAGTATTTAAATGAGTTAATCTGTCATACAGTTTATCTTCATCGTCAGATTGAATTTCAAATATAACCACAGAACCTGATATATTTGGGATTACAGGGTTAGAAAATTTTTTTATGAAATCTATTGAATTTTCATCAAAAAATTCAATAACAGTAATATTGCTGCCATCATTCGATAAAGCCATTTTTTTAACATTTGCAATAGCTTTCATAGACTCAATGTGATTTATAAAATCAGCTATAATATATGAGGTATATCCAGGCTGCTTTATTAATTTCAGTTCTATTTCTGTAAATATGCCAAGTATACCCTCTGATCCTATAAATAGATCTATAAAATCCATATCCGGTTTTATATATAAGCCTGCCACATTTTTTTTAACATCTGGTGTTGCATGTGAAAAAAGATTTAATATCAGTTCAGTTCCATTATTGGTTAATATATTAAATTGATTATTCCATGATCTATACCAGCCTCTTTTTACATCTATTAAATCTCCTTTTGGTAAGATTATTTTTAATCTATTAATCCATTCTCTGGTAGTTCCGTAATAATATGTCCTAGCACCGGAAGCATTGGTAGCTACGTTACCACCTATATATGAACCCTTTTCAGTCGGTTGAGGAGGATAAAATAGATTCATAGGTTCAATCATTTTATTTAGAATATACAACGGAAGTCCTGGAGGAACAATTGCATAATACACTGAGTTATCACTGCTTCCTATAATTATAGAATAATTTTTACCATTTTCTTCCCATTCAATTAACTGTTCTTTGTTTTTAAGTTCATGTTTTATAGTAATCATATTTTCTGTAGATATTATTATACCTCCAAATGGTACCCTGGCACCGTTAAGTCCTGTACCTGCACCTGATACAGTAACATGAATTTTTAATTTATTTGCCTCCTTCAGTATAACAATTAGTTCTAGTTCATTTTTTGGAAAATATATTTTTGAAGCATTTCCTTTAAAAATAGCAGATTCATCGGACAGGTATCTTTCTATTATATTTTTATCAGTAGTATTTTCAATATCATTAATATTAATATTTTCGGTATCTATTTTTTCACAACGTATGATATTATTATGGTTCATTTAAATATCAACATTATTCTTTATGCTACCGTGACTTATTAATTTATAGATTGTTAGGAGTTATGGGGGAAGCTATAATATACCTACCTTCATGGAGGAGATACATCGACTTCCCCCATCTTTCTTAACAAAGTTTTTATATAGTATGTATGTATATATGTATTTTGTTATGATCAAAACTTAAGAATACAGACTGTATCCTGATAATAAAACTACTCAAATATTAAATAATCAGTTAGAACTGTGCAGGCAGTTATACTGATGCGCTTTGAAACAACACCAGTTAGCATATAAAATGTCTGGTGTATCTATCAACTATAATAAGCAGGTTGCTGAACTGTCTGACCTGAGTTTGGACTTAGAGGTACATACGGACAGTGTGGAACTCTGTAAAAAAGGTTGCGGATGCTCTGACCTCTAACATATCGTAAAGATATGCAGGCTGGAACGATGAAGCAGGAAGCTCCGATGCTTTAGCTGAGGAGAGGAGGTCACTAATATTATAAAAGAGAACATAAAAAGTAACAAAATGCATGGAAAAATATATAAATATAAAAGAACAATAATGCTTAAGGATATGAATTCAAAAGATAAAAAACATCTGCATAATTTTAAGAAAAGGGGAGTGTTGTATGGCTAATTATTTTTTTGTCGTAAGAGGTGTTAGAACTAATAGGGTTTTTCATAAAGGTTTGTAACATGTTAGTTAAAAAAAATTTTTTATATGACTATATATTTTTGATTGTAGTATAGGTTGTGATGTAAATGAATCTTTTAGAACTGGTAAAAAATAGAAAAAGTATTAGAAATTATAAAGAAACAGATATATCTGACGAAATGCTGAATTTAATATTTCAGGTTGTTAGAATGGCACCTTCGTCAAGCAACCTTCAACCATGGAAGTTTATAGCTGTACGGGATATAGAACGTAAAAAAAAGATAGCTAATGCCTGTCAGAATCAGAAATTCCTTATTCAGGCACCTGTAATAGTCGTGGCATGTGGCGTTGTTGATGATGCAAGGGATCTTGTTGGTGGCTATATGGTAAGCTATCCTGTGGACGTAGCTATTGCCATGACATATCTTATTTTAGCCGCTGAAGAAAAAGGGCTTGGAACTTGTTGGATCGGTGATTTCAATGAAGAAAAATTATCCAATATTCTTCAGATCCCTTCCAGTATAAAGGTTGTAGCAGTTGCATCTCTGGGTTATCCAAATGAGAATCCATCTCAAGAATATAGAAAAAATGTGAATGAAATATTGTCATTTGAGACATTGCAATAATTGTTATTGATAGCAATCAATAATTATCATAATTTTGCGATTACTTTACATACCTATTATGGTTTAATGTAATTACCTGAAAAAATACTGGTATAGGTGTCTATATAATGAAAATTTTATTTACTACCTGGTTTGGAACATTTGTTATAGAGAACAATAATGTTATTGATAAAATCCTTTTCAAAAAGGATGAATCTATAATATTAAAAAAAATGATAAGCATTAAGAATGGCGAAATCCTCAATGAGGAACGTTCATTCATAGAAAAATACAGAGATCTATATTGTTATGAAAGACGATTGCAAAGATATTCCACTTTTATGAATACAGAAAAAATACCAAATTTAAAATCTGAATCATTTGGATGTAAGCGATCTATGAAAAAAACAATTTTTATGAAATACTGTGAATATCTTTTAAATGAATCTGAACAGGATGTGAGTATGATTGAGGCTGTAAAAACACTTAACACAATTGATGAAATGTTAAATCTAATTACAGAAAGGCATTATAATTGGAAAACACGATTGTACAATTTTAATGAACCCAAAGAATTATTACCTGAACTACGGGCATTGGATGATTTTATTAAAGAGGTAACAATCTATAGAGATAAATTAGAAAATTTTATAAAAGATGAGGCAACAAAGATTGCACCCAACAGTTCAACAGTACTTGGACCTATGATCGCTGCCAAATTGATCGCTCATGCAGGAGGTATCAATAGAATATCCAAATTATCAGCAGGAGCTGTACAGATCATGGGTGCTGAAAAAGCATATTTTAAGGCTAAAAAAAGAGACGGAAAAAAGGGACCTAAACACGGACTAATTTTTTTACATCCAGCTATTCATACATCAGAACTTAAAAAAAGGGGAAAAATTTCACGAATATTCGCATGCAAGGCAATTATTGCATTAAGAGTTGATGCATCAAATGGCACATTTATAGGTGATAAATTAAAAAATGAAATTAATGATAAAATTGAAAAAATATTAAAATCATGAATTTGTTAAAGGTTGGTTGTCCTATTTTTTCATTTTTCTGTGAGTTTAACATTTAAAATTTTTTCTAATTTTTTTATAAGCTTTGTATCTGGTTCGAGTTCATTATTTTCTATATTGGCAATAACAGATTTTTTTTCATTGATTTTCTGTCCAAGCTGTTCTTGACTTAAATTCATTTTCTCTCTAGCTTTCTTTATAATCATACCATAATTATCAGTTAAAACAATTTTTCCGGCTTCATCCAAAACATCTATATTGTGTCCACCAAAGTTAGCAGAACTATCAATTTTTTTGATATCTGAATGTACACCAACATTAATAGTGGTTCTTTTTGAAGTTTGTTCAATAACTGGCTTTCCGAATTTTATGCAGGTACTACATACAAAAAGGAGTGTTCCCTCTACCATAATTTTTTTAAGATCTTCTGTGTCTTTACCACAAATTTCACAAACCATATTTACCACCACACATCTTACAAAATCCACTATATAATTCTTTAACAAATATTTAATAATGCCATTTAACATATATATAAATATGTAACACCCTATCGTGTAATCAATTAATCAATAATTGCAAAATAATTTTAACCTTTTTTCATAATATGCTATATTTAGATATTTTACAAGTTTCTTTTGTGAATTGATAAAATATATGCAATGTGTCTATAAATATTATTATATTCTTATGTGATATATTCTTCCTTTCAGAAGAATTATCATTTGACAGGTTGACTGAATATTAAAATCTCTGGGCGGTCAGCCCTTCATTGCGGCTCTTATGACTGACTAAGAGCCGCATAGGAGGTGGATTAATTGTATAAACGGAAAAAGGAGTGGAAATATCAAAGTCCTGTAGTGACAGAGAAGAAGCTGTCAAAGCTGGAGGAGGAATGAACCAATCCGGATAAACAGGTCAACGAAACCTGCTGCATGGCTATCTATTACATGAGTCAGATATCTGAACTCTTAGTGCTGAGTGCCAGTATCTATCTTCGCTGTATTGTCAGATTGCATCTATGAATGCTTATGCGTGTTTGCGAAAAGGCAGGTTTCGCCCTGGTCCATAGGGTAGGATCATAAGGATGGAGATGTTAACTATGTAACGGTGAAGGGCTGACCTGAGATTTTACATGCGTGTAAGAGAATGCTCAAAAACTGATTTTTTATGACTAAAAACATCATTTTAGGGGTTGTGTAATAGTAACATATCCAAGTTAGATGTTTGGAGTGCTACTATCAGGCAGTAATGGAATGCCAAAAATAGACAATTTTTAGTTAAAAAGAGATCTTTTGAGCGTGAATTTTTTGGATATATCTTCCTAAAATCTATTTTCTTACGGTCTGTCGATACCTAATTAGATTAGTAATTATTATAAACGTGTAGAATTTCATTGAGAGTTGATTAACCATGAAATATGAAAATATGCTGAAATGGCTCTATAATAGATTTGGCATAAGGATTAAATAT
>JAMCUS010000021.1 GCA_023379385.1 Thermoplasmatota archaeon | reverse complement strand
CCATACTATTTATTATATATTACGTTTATTATTTATTTTCTTTCTAGTGGCTATGATATCCTCTGTATTTCAAGCTTGATTTAATCACACTTATTTTTTTTTTGTAAACTATTTAGAAATGTTTGTGATAGTACGATGTTTGGTCATCCATTTATAACTGGGCTCCTATATCAAATAACGCGTATATGTCTTTTCATTTATACGCATAGCATGTTTGTCATACATGAAGGTATAAGACATCACAAGTGGATAAATCCATCTAAAATTAGTGGACGCAAATCAATAAAAACTGGTGCGTATTTAAGAATAAAAACTAGTTGAAATACCTGTAAAAAAAGTAATTTTCATGCATAACATTTTGAACTATATTATGGAAACTCCATAAAAATTTGCCTTTCAACAATCCATTTAAATATAAGTATGGACTTATAATTATTAAATGAAAAAACCAAAAAGTTATCCGTATTTAGTTGAAAACTATGTGAAATATGTAAACCTCATTTTCAGTTATAAGTTGAATGGGGTTCTTGACCTGAGTGACGAAAACTGGCTTTCACCGTCAAATATACTTCTGCTGAAAAACGTCATATCAGAAGCAAATAAAAAAGGAGGTTATAAACCGCCGAAAAATGAAAAAGTAAAGGGATATCTAGATTACATAACATTAAAGAGGAATAGTGTTGACGTAGTAGGGGGTGAAACGTACATACCATTTTCCCGGATTACAGACTCCAATGCAGACTCTATTGCTTCAAAGGTTACTGGAATGATAGGAAATAACCTAAACAACGATTCACTTCAGGTCTTAAAATACTGTATTGACGAATTACTGGCAAACATAACTGAACATTCACAATACCATAATTCTTTCATAATGCTACAGAATTACCCTAAAATGAATGAGCTTGAATTTTCATTAATGGACGATGGCATATCTATTCCAGGAAATTTTAGGAAATACATGATCAGTTTTGATAATGACTGTGATAGTCTTAACATGGCATTGAACGGTATATCCACAAAAGACAAAAATGGTGAAAGAGGGTTTGGACTTCATTCAGTGTTTGAGCTTTTGACAAAAGGAATGAATGGAAAAGGTGTTCTTATATCAGGCAGGGGCATATTGAGCAAGCAATTTATAAATGATGGGATGGAACCACCAATAGAATTATTCCGTTATGCTAACGACTCAGGCGAAGCTACAAGATTTGACGGTTGTTACGTTGCATTTAGGGTGAAAACTGATTTATCACCAAATTTATATGAATATCTTGAGTATTGAATCAGATGTAATCCCTCAAAAAGCTAAAAACCCTACCCATAAAAATATATAAATGTATGTGTAATATTATGTATACTATTATGATAGTAAAAATATCCGAAGTTGTTGGGCCAGATCTTGCTACAAGAAATGGTTGCGACAATTTGTTCAGGAAATTAGAACAAATTTCCGAAACAGAAATAAGTCTGGACTTCTCTGGTGTATCCTCTATTGGTCGTTCGTTTGCACACCAGTATATTATAAACAAAAGTTCATCTATAAAAACCATTAGAGAAGTTAATATTCCATCATCAGTCGAACAGATGTTAGAATTCGTCAAAAGAAATTTATTAAAGAAAAAACCTGTTGAAAACAACAATATAAAAAGAGTAATAATATCGTGACTTTATAAACTACGTTTTGTTATATAACAGTATAGTGAAGTCAAAAATTTAATGGATCTTCCAATAAAATTTTTTTTTGAAAAATAATGAACATATTCTAACCTCTACATTTTGGTGTAACCTTTTAAAAGTTTTAATCGCATTGCACTTATTGAGTTCTAAAGTTAATTTATTAATAAACAAATAAGTAACAAAAATAGTAACAAAACAATATAAAAATATATATATATGGAAAAATATGGAAAATAAACCTATCAATAACGTACATCAAGAGGTAAAGGTGAGAATCACGGAAAATAATGTAAATGATAAAGCGCTGCTGATAAGCCTTTTAAAGCGTTTAAATATCGATATAGATGAATTGAAAGATGTTAATAACACAGAACGTAGAATTGTTGTTCAGAAAGTGGTATATTTTGCCAAAAAACTAGGCATGAGGTTCACATATTCATATAATATGTACCTGCATGGACCTTATTCAACTGCCCTTGCCGATGATTACTATAACATCACGAAAGAGGACATGAATAATTGTGCTAATTTTCCCCTAGATGTAGATAAAATAAAAAAGCTTGAATGTCTAAAAGAAAAGCCACGTATTTTTTTAGAAATCGCAGCTACGTTAGATTCTATCATTGAATACAATAAAGGGATAAGTGACGAAAAAGCAATAAAACATGTTTTTTCAATGAAGGAAGAAGTTCTCAAACAATATGATAAAAATATTGAATATGTTAAAGATGTCCTTGACGAAATACGTTCGAATAATTTGCTGTAGAGAGGCTTACATTTACATTTTAGATGGTGTTGCATGGACAATGACAGCAAAAGCATTAGCATAGAACATGTCGATGCTAATGTTATTCTTGATTACCTCTGTCCAGATAACGAAAATTCAGATGTATTTGATAACGCTAAAAAATACTTTACTCAAAAAAATAAAAATGATAGAGATATCAGAGCATATACATACGCATTAGGTGAAGTATTCAGTAATATATTGACAGAAAAAAACAATAAAAAAATAAGCTTAGATAATATTGAATTTGTTAGCCGCGTGGAGACTATAAGGGGTACTATAAAAATAATAAAATTGGATAAAATAATGAATTTATACGTCACTATAAGGAGATACAGAGTAATGATAACAGGATTCATAGTGGAGATGTTATTCTGCTGGCAGCTTTTTTTTGCGATGCCGACGCAAAAATTTTTAGGGCTTCTGATCGTGACATACTGGTAAGCACTAGAATTAAAGATTATGCCAACGAACATGATAAGAAGATTGATGAATTGCCTTAAAGTTTTCTAAAATTAGTTTTTAACAAAATGCGTCCATAATATTCTGTCGTCAGGTAGGTTGTTGTTATAACAGTAATTCAGGCATGACAGCCTCTATTTTCAAATAAAAAATATAGATGGAAATATGCCACTCAACAGGTTGTGAGAGAATGCTAAAATGATGTTTTTTAATCCTAAAAAATCAGTTTTTGAGCGTGAATTTTTGATGATCTTGATAAATTATTCTGTTCCTTTACAGACTGTCAAGCCCCATTCATCTTTAGATGAAATCATTCAGAAAAGAGTAGACCAACGGCACAATCATTTCGTTGATATCCATACCGCCATGACCTGCTTTCATGTAATGGTTTCCATGACTTATGCCCTGTACATGGTAGGAACCACCGAAATCGGGAACAAGTAGGTAATCACCTATCCGTGAATAAAATTCTTTATGATACGGTTCCGGGCCGAATAGCGTTACAGTATCCTTTTTTTCCATCATAAGGTACCTGAACGGTGTGTATCTTTTTAACAATTCACTGATTATGGGTTCATTCTCTGCAGTTGTATGGAGGAATAATGCTCTTGGATCACCGGTAGGTGGCATGCGCATGTAGTTGTCCATGCCTGTGTTGTTGTAGATCAATATTTTATCCCGGAAAAAAGGCACATGGCCATGATCCCCTGTGATTATAACCATCGTATTATCCTTTATTATGCTGCTCAGTTTGGATATAAGCAGATCATAAAACTGTGAAAGAAAGCTTTTAACTTCTCTGGATGCCATATCGTTGTCAACACCATACTGATGAAAAATTGCATCAATCCTGTCGTAATAGATTGTAATGAACCATCTATGACTTTCCATATTCTCTATGATTTTTTTTGCATTCAGAAACATATCTGATAGGGCACTGTACCCGATCAGGTGAGAGCCCCTGTAGAGCATTGATGAAAGTGAGGTATCCACAAGCCCCTCCCTGTTGAAGGTAACAGATCTTACGCCATGCTCTGACAGCATCTGAAAGATTGTTTTTACATTTATAAAACCATTTAATTTATGCTTATTGATGGGCTGATTAACCCTTCCGCTATTGACAGGTGTCATTGTAAGCATGTTGTATGCAGTTCCTGAAGATGGCAGCAGCATTGTATACCCGATCATACCGTGCATGGAAGGTGAGCATCCAGTAAACATGGAAGGCAGGGCTGAGGCGGTGGTTGAGGGGAATACAGACGTTACAGGAAACATTTCATATGATTTTTTATATTTTTTTACAAATTCAGAGAAAAAATTATAACCAAGGCCATCCAGTACAATGAATATTATATTGCTTTTATTCAACATTACATCGGAAAATATTTCATTGTTAAGTGGTGGAAGTGGCGTTGTAGCAATACCATAATGTTTCAGTATGGTAGATGCTATGTTGGCTATGGATAAGCCAGAGTATTGAGGTATGACGTACGTACCCTCTATTGCATTTTTATAAAAATCATTTAAAAGCATAACGATAATTTTTCTCTTACAATTTCCATGATCTCCTTGCCAGAATATCTACCTCTGATTTCTTTCATGACCTCACCCATTATTGGTTTCAGAGACCGTTCGTATCCCGTCCTGTATATGAAATCTCTTTTTTTATTTATAATTTCATCCACAATTTTGTACACATCCTCCCTGCTGATTGATTTAATACCCAGTTTCAGCATGGCTTCATCTATGCTTATATTCTCAAGTTTGGTGGTGTATGCTATATCAACCATCGCCTCTCTTGCGAATAATCCTTTATTATATGCCGTAACAACCTCCAGAAAGCTGTTGTAGAGATCTATAACCTCTATTCCGTTTTTTTCAAGTAACGGAATCACTTCCTCAATAATCTTCAGTATCAATGAATAATCCATGCATACTGTGGCAAGTTTTTTAAAATCGTCGTCGTAGGCCTTCTTCATAATGAACCATGCCACTTTTTTATTAAGATGAAAGCTCTCTGCAAGATCATTCACAACTTTATCTGGCATTTCAGGTAGTTTTGACTGCATATCAAAGTTATTTGTAACTGGCAAAATATCAGTTTCCGGGTACATTCTGTGCATGCCGGAAAGTACACGTGAATACGCGCTCGTACCGTCGGGGAGCGGATCCCTGGTCTCTTTAGGTATGCCTGTATATGCATATTTTGCTCTTTCGTATATATCCTTCAGAATTCTCTTTCCAATAGCTACCTCCCCTGCGAATAAAACAAACCCGTCTTTTGCTCTATCAATTCCCAGGTATGCATATATATCATTCAGATTGCCAGCATCAATACCATAGCCAGGCAGTTCATCTGAATGGAAGATTCCTTTAGCACCGTGATACCGTGATATTGCAGCAAATTCAGGGCCAAGTACTTTTCTTGTAATACCTATATCCTTGCCCATTAATCCTTTAAAGTTTGGCAGTATCAAAGAGAGCAATGAACCCTCCTCAAGGTTTTCCTTTATTACATGTGAATTGATCCTCTTTCCCAGGTCAGTCATATCAACCATTTTGAATGGAAAGTCAGCATATCCACGTTCATGCAGAATCTCCTTTACCTTTAGAAGATTATTCTCTCTTTCCACCTCCTCATTGACGTATTTTGGAATCATGGATAGATCCTGTATACCTTTAATTTCAACCCTGTTCCCACCCTCTATTGATATGTTGAGGTCTTCCCTGATGGTGCCTATACCTCTTTTTACCATACCGGTTCTCCTGAGCACCATGCCTATATACTCTGCAACCTCTTTTGCCTCTTCCGGTGTGTGTATATCAGGAGCTGTAGCTATCTCTATCAATGGTATACCCAGCCTGTCCAGCCTGTATATCAGTTCATTTTTTTCAGTTCTGATCTTTCTGCATGCATCCTCCTCTAAACAGATCGTTTCTATATTGTATTTGTTGCCATTCAGCACAATGTATCCATCTTTGGCAACCATTATGGTTCTTTGAAAGCCAGAGGTGTTTGATCCGTCAATAACAATCTTTCTCATCACGAAAAAGGTATCCACAATGTGTGTATTGAGCAGTCTTGCAACAGTAATGGCTGTCTGTAAGGCCTCACCGTTTACGTTGTGTGGTGGTTCTTCATCCCATTCCACCATGCAACTATTTGGTGTTATTTCATACCTGTATTGCAGGGATTTTTTTTCCTGAGACATTGCTGCTTCATCAGTTAAACCCAGTTCACCCTTAACTGCGTGCAGTCTTCTGACTATGGTAGGAAATATGTCATCATCGTATAATTTTGATTCATCGTCACAAAAAAGTTTTTTTGTATTCAGTTGTTGATGAATTTCCAGACCTATTTTCATTTGAACACCTCTAATAACTCAGTTCACCTGCAATATTCTGTTTAAACAGCTTTACAGTATCGTCAATAGCAGATGAATTTGCCAGTGCCCATGATAGTTTTGTGAAAGCCACTTCCGGAGTCATGATGGATGCACTGATAGCACCTGCTTTTATAAGCTCCCTACCTGTTTCATACACGTTCATATTTACAGTTCCGTTTATGCATTGCGTGGATATTGCTGTGACAATACCCTTCTTCACAAGCTCTTTAACAAGTTCAATCATATCTTTATTCATATGCCCCAGTCCGGATCCAGCAAAGACCACACCCTCTTTTCCTTTCAGAAACTCAAAATCATCACGTTTCATATCTGGATAGAACCATACAAGTGATACCTTTCTGTTTATTTTTGGGAAAAATTCGGTATTTCCACCTTTTTTTACATCTTTTCTCAACCATATATTCTGTTTATTGAACTGTATGCGGTTATACTCAATGCCGTACTTCGGTGTGAAATTATACTCCCCCATGAAATCACGGAATTTCTCATCGGTTAAAGAGGGTCCTATGAAGCCAAGAGGCATACCGTTGATAGTCCTGAATGCGTCCCTTCTGCTCGAATGCATCTTTCTTACCTTCACACCTCTGTGTATTGATACACCGTCATCAGAGGTAGAGGCGTGCATCATGACCGCCACTTCGCTCATTACCTCTGCCTTTATCAGATTGACTGCTGAAATTATATTGAAAAATCCATCGGAGGAGGGTCTGTCAATGGACCTTTGAGATCCAACGAAAATCAGTGGTGCGGATGGATTCTGTATCATGAAGCTCAATAAAGAGGTGGTATAACCCATGGTATCCGTTCCATGCAGAACAACCACGCCCGTGTCTTTTTTTATATTATTATAACATTCCCTGGCAAGTAGAGTCCAGTCTTCAAAAGATATATTTTCACTCAGTATATTGAGCACCGGTTTTATTGATATTTTGCCCATATCATTTAATTCAGGTATTATTGACATGAACCCTGAACCGTCAACAACCGGTTTAACAGCGCCTGTAACGTAATCAACGTAGGAGGCTATGGTTCCTCCCGTGGATATTATGGTGATTGAGCCGTTATCATTACCACGTTCGTGAATATTTTCAATGTTCCCATTATGTGATGCATCGCGTTCAGCTGTTTTATCAGGTTCTGGTTCTGATAGATATATTATATTACATTTTTCATCAATTTTTATGCCGGTATTATAACCGTTGTCCAGTTTTATGTTTACCATGTTTTTTTCAGAAAAAATTGAAGAGGGTATTACAACACCTTCATAAACTGTACCGTTCTTTTCAATCTTTACCCTGCTACCAACTTTCAATTCGTCGTTCATAAAAATAGCCTCAAAAAAGATTCATGCACCTGATCGTTCTTTCCAATCCGCGTTTTCCCATTATTCTCATGGATAAATCCAGCATGGTATTACTCCATGCAACTTTATCAGAGAGTTTTTTTACTTTATAGGCTGTATAAAGGGCATTCCACAGATGCTCCTTCCACATAGCGTCGTAACTCGAAAGGGGTTTATTCTCTACAACATGTTCTGCCGCCGCAATACCGGCATCTCTACCGCCAATCAGTGCTGTCGGTATACCACCGCCATTAGTAGCCATTACCATATTACCGGCGTCCCCGACAAGCAGAACATTGCCATATGTAAGTGTTCCTGCGGGAGGGCCTATTGGAACCCACCAGGTAACACGGTTTATGTACGCATCTATTCCGACCAGTTTTGAAAATTTATTGAGAAGTACTGGTAGGGATTCTCCTTTACGCAATGATGATACTCCAAGCCCAATATTTGCAAATCCTTTTTTTGGAATGATCCAGCCGTACCCGCCATACGTAAAATCTCCGAAATACATTGTTACATCATTGCCAAAATCTCCAACGGCATTTGCAGTTACCATCCTGTAAAGCACTCTGTCAAGCGTTATATTCTTACTTCTTGCCACAATTGAAAGCGGGCCGTCAGCACCAATGATCACTTTTGCCTCTATATCGCCAGCTGTTGTATGCACTATATTTCCAGATATACCAGTACATCCTGTATGCTCCAAAAACTCTGCACCGGCTTTTTCAGCACTTTTGGCAACTGTTTTATCAAATATCCTCCTGCTTACGGACATGCCCCTGAACTCCAGCCTGTATCTCTTCATATAGGGAGTTACCATAACAATGCTATCCGTGGTGTGCTCTATGGACTCCGGTGCAATAACATATGCCTCATCTATATATTTACCATCAGGAAAGATCCTGAGCATCTCCTCTTTTGCAGGCAGAAACTCACCACACTGGACAGGAACTCCGATCTCTTTTCTGTGATCCATAAAAACGGTTTTGGCTCCGTGCAAAGCAGCAAACCGTGCGCTGTTGCTTCCAGCAGGGCCGGCTCCAACCACGACAACATCATATCTATCCATACAGATCATCAATTCTATTTTAATGCCAACACAGTTCTATTTTTCGGAAATATTATCTCCGTCTGTCTTATTTTCCATTATCTGCCAGCTGCACCACAGGTCATCACTGTATCCGGAGGGGGGGCATGCAACGACCTTTACTGTAAAATCAGAATTTATCTCTTTTGCAAATGACCTTAGAAATCCTTCTCTTACTCTTTCACATGGGAATACATTCAGACCTTTTTTTATTCTTGTTTTCTGTATGGTACAGCTATAATTTTTTATTTCAACATATCTGTTATCGACAATATTCATATCTTTTTCATCCATGTAAAGATACCAGGATGAATAGCTTAATGCCCTGTACAAATCCTTTATTCCGTTACCCGTTATATTAAAAAATTTTTTTAGACGTTTGGCCTCAATTACTCCCATGATAGACCATACCTCTGCGTCAATATCCGTTGCCTTCTCCGTACCGAATCGTTTCTCAATTCCCAGAAAATAGAGACCATCAACAGACCACAATGACCTTACCGTTTCCAAAAGAAGTTTTTTAAGTTCACCTTCCGTAAGCTTATCAAGATCCTTTATATTTTCTGTCATGTTAATACAGATAAACTAACATCAATATAAAAAGTTGATGCATTTTATTGATTTACAAGTTAATTTTATCTCTGTATCATACTGCATGGTTTGAATCATAATACGAACAAAGAGATTAACATCTATTTAATTAGATGATTATTCATACGTCATTTTTATAAACAATCCACTGCGTAAATGTTTATGTCATTTACAATAATTTTTCAAAAGACAAATGTTATTTTTAGAAAAATTAATAGAGCTGTAATGGATTATATACTTTCATGGAAATTGTCAGATTGAATATAGATGATTACGAAGAGATCTGTTCTCTGTGGATGGAGTCAGGCCTGCCAATAAAGGCCAAAGGAAGAGACAGTAAAGAATCTATAGCATATCAGATGAAAAAGGATCCGGATGCATTTATAGGCGTAAGGGATCTGGATAGACTAGTGGGAGTGGTTATAGCTACCTCTGATGGAAGAAAGGGATGGATAAACAGGCTTTCAGTACATCCTGAATACAGGCGAAGAGGCATAGGAACCATATTGATAGAGCAATCCATTAAAAAATTTAAAAAAGAGCACCTTGGAATCTACGCAGCTCTGATAGAAGATTATAATAATAGCTCCATGCAGTTATTCAAAAAAACTGGGTTTACAGAACACAGAGACATAATATATTATACTAAACGCATAAATAATGATATATGAAAACAATTTAAAGGGTTGATAAAAGGTTAGGCTTCTGCAAAGACTTCACCGTGAATAGACTTCTCTATACCTAAATATTCGGATTCTATGCTGTCTTCAAGCAACGAAACTGCCCTGTACATTTCATCAATCGTCTGAACCAGCTTCTTCAACCGTATCACATCTTCTCCAAGATCTTCCATTTCGCATACCATTCTTTTGAGGTCGTCAACCGTGGTTTCCTTTGCCCATTCCTTGGTACCCTTATCCATGTGGCTAAGCCATCTTCCATTTATTTTGCTTTTTTCTTTCATATCCCATCCCTTCAATATTATAAATGTGTCATCCAACTATTTATATCTTGTCATATCTACGTCTTAAGAAACAACACATTAAACCGAAGTTAATCTTATTTTAAGCCCTGTATTTGTCAAATTTTGCTGATAAATAGAGGGCTGTTGTACACACATATACACCATGTTGCATACATATGTCTTATACAACATTATTATCTCTATTTCTGGTTATCTCATAACCAAGGTAAAATGCCTTTAGATTTATATCCAGTAATTTTGATGGAAAATGATTTTCTATGGCTTTTATAACAGCTTCTTTTCTAATCGTTGTCTCCATTTCCTTCAAACCGGATACGGCACCCACGAATACTATGCTGGCTGTTACAGGGTTTCCAGCTTTCCTTGCTAAAAGGTCTGCGTCTATCAGATAGAGCCTGTTATAGACTTTTTTAAAGCTGTTCAGAAGGTTGTTGACATCCGGATAACTTCCCAGTCCTATGGAGGTTGTGAATGGTACTATTGGATTTGTGTTTATTATGATTGAACTGTTTCTGTTATATCTTTTTCTTAATCTATATGTTTCTGATGGCTCCATTCCAACAACGATATCTGACGCTCCCTCTTCAATAAGCGGGCTTTTTGCATCTCCGATCTTCATTTCTACATTGACCATTCCGCCTCTCTGAGCCAGCCCGTGGACTTCGCTCATAACCGCATTTTTATTTTCCAGTATTGCCGCTTCTCCCAGTACCACACCTGAAGTTATTATGCCCTGACCTCCTACTCCCGTGAATAGTATCTTTATAGTGCTCATTCAGCTCACCTTTTCAATTGCTTCAGGAGGGCATACGATAGGCTTTGCACATGCACCGCACCCGTCACACAGATACGGGTTTATATTAACAATTTTCCCTTCCTTATATATTGCCGGGCAGGAGAATCGCTCTACACAGTTCATGCAGTGTATGCATTTATTCTGGTTCACCTGAAATAGGTGATAGTTCCCCATGGCATGTTCAACCTTGTCTGTTATGAGAGCACATTCCCTTTCAAATATAATTGCTCTGACTCCTTTCTCAGATATTGCCTCCCTGAACAGTTTTATACCATTTTTAATATCAAATGGATCTATTTTGTATACATGATCAATTCCTATACCCTTCAATGTTGAGTATATATCAATTGCCCTGTATTTCCTGCCTGCGTCATCCACCTCATTCACAGGGCTTAACTGCCCTCCTGTCATGGCAGTGGTCCTGTTATCCAGAATTACATATAAAAGATCGTGATTGTTGTGAATTGCATTTATTATTCCAGGCAATGCTGCATGAAAGAAGGTTGAATCACCTACAACAGGAACTACTGGATACTCCTGAAACTGAGAAAAACCATTGGCAGTTCCTATGGAGGAACCCATGGAAAGAAGTACATCCCCAAATTCATAAGGCTGTTCTACACCAAGTGTATAGCACCCAATATCTGTCGGAACGATTGATTTATTATACAGACCTGCCTGCCTCAGTCCACTTTTCATTATATAAAATGATGCTCTGTGCGGACAGCCCGGGCAGAGAGCTGGAGGTCTTACCGGTTCTGGAAACTCATCCATCTCTGGCACATCATATACATCGAATCTACGATTTAATAATTTGGACAGTGCATTCTTAACTATATCAGGTCCATTCTCAAACATCATTGGTATGTATCCGTCCCATTTACCGTGAATTTTTTTGTCAATGTTATTCCGCTGGGCAATTATCGTAATATTATCCTCTATAACAGGATCCACCTCCTCTATTACAATTACATTATCATGCTCCTTTAGAAATGAGGAAATAAGGTCTGTTTTGAGTGGATAGGAAAAGCCAATCTTCATAACATCTGCCGCTACTTTATACTCCATCGCCACATCATATACATAATTATATGAACTTCCAGAAGTTATTATGCCGGTATGAGAGGAGCCGTTGTTGAGATGTTCAATTCTGTTCCATTTTGTAATATCATATTCCTTTTCTATCCTTTTCATCTTATCCAGAAGTTCTACCTTCATCTTTCTTGCAAATTCTGGTAATGGTATATTGTGCATATTTCTTTTCTTAAAACTGCCTGAGGTATTGGCGCGCCCTATCTTATCCGGTTTTACCATACCACGCAGGTGGGATACACGTGTTGTAGTTCTCATCATAACAGGAATATGGAATTGCTCGGACAGTTTCAGCGCTTCTTTAAGCATATCCATGGCTTCCTGTGGCGATGAAGGCTCAAAAAGGGGAAGATGTGCAAATCTGGCAATAACCCTGTTATCCTGTTCGTTCTGAGAAGAATACATGGAGGGATCATCTGCAGATATGATCACAAGTGCACCGTCTGTACCTATATAAGCGGAGCTCATAAGTGAATCCATAGCTACGTTTACACCTACATGCTTCATAAAGGTTATAGCCCTGAGTTTAGATAGAGCGGCTGACATTGCAATTTCAAAAGCCACCTTTTCATTGACTGAATATTCAAAGTATAGTCCGGTTTTTTCAGCAACCACATTCAGCACTTCACCAATCTCCGACGATGGTGTACCGGGGTATGTTGTTGCAACATCTACCGATGATTCAAGGGCAGCTCTTGCGATAGCTTCATTAGTCAGAAGGAAATATCGTTCCCCTTCCTTTAGATCTCCTATCAATTTATAGCTCATAAGTATCACTGTAGCAAAGGCAATAAGATTATTAAAAAGATCGCATACTCCATGACAGGGAGTATATTCAGTGAATGTATAATTGATTTTTGTTGCACCGCTATCCATACTAAAAAACCTCTACCGGATTTAGTTTAGAAACAGAATACGGACAATTCTCTAAAAATGGATATGTTATTGATAAACTAATTGAAACTTTTGAAGTACCTTATAATATTCACTGACTGACAATTCAAAAAAGATATTATTAAGGGAGTTATAGGACGATAATAATATTATGGCAATTTAATTTCACCATTTTTTAGAATGAATGTGGGTGAACAATCGTAATTTGAGGAAATTATCTCCTTGGGGTTAAGTTCAGTGGTTTCCATAGCAATCAGCCTGACCCTGTATATCTTTTCGTTATCTGTGGAAAGAAGTTTAAATAAGGGTTCCCTGTTGAAATTGTACCTCACATCATTGCCCCTTTCCCATCCGCTCTTTCCGGATTGCATGATATCGTTTCCGTATACACCGTGCAGTAGACCGTTTGGAATAGATATCACTTCCATTGCCATAACATTTTCAAATTGTTTATGCAAAATATAGATGGCATATGTGACGGAAAGACGATTAACTGTTTTGTATTTACTGGGAAGATTTGGTTGAAAGTGTTCATTCATTTTATAGGAGGTCTGGTTTTTTCCTATCTGTATCTTTCCTTTAAAATCAGAAATATTAGAATACGATACCGTTTTGACATCTATGTGTATTATGGAATCATGGACCATGTAAACAAGATCTGAACCGATTGGGGTGGAATTAGGGAACTTAAAGTTAGGTGATAGAACATGATGAAAGATACGTTCTGCACCTTTATCCAGATCAGTGGCCGAATAACTCTTTCTGGCTGTTTTCAGAAACTGAGACTTCCAGTCTTTGAGGATTTGCAGTCTAGAGTTGATACCATCAATAATTGTGCCTATATTTTGTTCTGATGCAGTGTTGGTATAATTCAGATGTTTGAATTCTGGTTTCTCAACCTCTTTCAAGTTTAAATCAATCATAAATTTGTCTTCACTATCGTCACATTTTTTATACTGGTTGGTCAAATAGTTATTCTTTATCTTGCGTGCTACCATTTATTTGAAAGTTTCCTGATACCGGCCTTGAAACGTTTCTCCATAATTTTAACGTGCTCTGGATTAATTTCTATCATTATTGATTTTCTTCCAAGTTCCATAGTAACCTTTCCGGTAGTTCCACTACCTGCGAAAGGATCAAGAACAACCCCATCAGGTGGACAGGAAGATTTTATAATACGCTTTACAAGATCCTCAGGAAATATAGCAAAATGGGTTTCTGAAATCTTATCTGTTTTGATAGACCACATGTCTCCCGGATTTTTACCAAGAGGGTAGTCCATAACAGCTTGCAGTGCATAATCTGTTTTAGTCATTTTTTCATCGTATTTGTTATCCAATTCCAATATTTCTTTAAGTTTTAACCAGTCAGTGGGGCCTGGCAATGATCTACCCCCTCTGTCAAGCCTAAACCAGTTGCCCGCAGTATACCTGTGATCCAGGATCTTATCAATTTGCTCTACACCAATACCTTTTTTCATTATGAATTGTCTACGATACGAGATTATTTCAATCTCCTTTTTGGCTGTTGGTTTAAAAATTCTTTGCTCAGAATACGTGTGGCCAAATACCGATGAACGGGCATCAGGAGAGGCGCCTCTATTGATCTCTTCCTCCCTGAACTTTCCTTCGTATTTTTTGTATTTTTCCAATACAGGATTCAATTTTTAGTATTCCTCCCCAGATACTGTTTTAGGTAAATCTTCAGGTATGTCATACTCCTCCGTTTTATGTTTTTCTTTTATTTCATCAAGACTAAAATAATATTCTGGTGTGAGATAATTTCCAGTATCCTTGACAAGGAAAAACACTGGCTCCCGCGTATTGACGAATCTATCTGTAAGAGGTGATGGCATATTATCTGGTTTGTACCATGCAATAAAATTTCCTAGAATCCATCCGTCTTGCTGAAGCTTTATAACTAACCTTGAAGGAATCATTAGAAGCTGTTTTTCTTACTGCTATACCTGTCACCAATATTAAGGAAGGGTGACCCTCTATTTTTCAGGATATCCAGGCCCTGTTTGAATTGTCTGCATAGTTCTATTTGGTCATTCAAAATTTTAGTAAATTTTTTATTGAGATATAATCTGTATTTATAAGTGTTAATCATAATAATACATATATATGCATATTTCACATATAAAATATTTTTAAGAAAGATGGGGGAAGCCCCTGTATCTCTTTTCTAAAGAACGGAGATTTATGGCATCCACCATACCCCTATCAATCTTTAAAATGAATAATTATATAGTGTTCTGTATATTGCACCATGCCGTTCCAGTATGCTCTCTTTAAGCACAATTTCATTCACTGTTACAGTATTGAACTTAACATCTTTATACTGCTCTATTATATTCATGAGTAGCGTCATATCGTGCAGCTTACCATATTTTATTCTGCTTATAGTTAAATGAGGGGTTGCTTCTCTATCTGAGCCAAATAGCAGAGCAACCATATCATACAGTTTTTTAAGTTCATCGGATGGATCAATACCTATCCACAGAACATGCGGACTTCTTCTATCACCAAAATACCCGATGCCTCTCAATGTTATTGTGAATGGTTTGATTGAATCTATTTCTTTCATTATGGTGTTATTTATAAGCTCCACTTCGTCAGGGTTCTTCTCTCCGAAGAATTTAACTGTTAAATGGGAATTCTGCCGTGTAACAATTCTCTGATTTATTGTGAGTGCAGAGATCTTTTTTATGATCTTCACAATTGCATCATTCTGTTCTATTTCAATAGCCAAAAAAACCCTCATGCTATCCACCGTTATGCTGGGACCAGGATTTGAACCTGGGGACTTCTACAAGAGCAGATCTTGAGTCTGCCGCCGTTGACCATACTTGGCTATCCCAGCAATGTACCTGATCTTAATTCAACATATTTTTATATTTTAAAGTTTCTACAACAAATCTGCACAATTTCAAATCAAATAATATCTAAACCTTTTTATGTATGAATAATTCTTTATCTAACGATATTGATGCTAGATAAGATAATACATAAGAATATTTTGGAACTTGTTGGCAATACACCATTGATTGAGTTGGGCAAAATATTTAAGAATAAGCCATTCAGAGTTATTGCGAAACTTGAAAAAATGAATCCAGGTGGAAGTGTTAAGGACAGGGTGGGTGTGGCCATGGTTGAAGACGCCGAAAAAAGAGGTATAATAAAACCCGGCGATACCGTTATAGAATCCACCTCTGGCAATACGGGTATAGGCATCGCACTTGCATGTGCTGTAAAAGGATACAGATGCATATTTGTCATTCCAGATAAAATGAGCAAGGAAAAGGTACGGTTACTGCAGTCATACGGTGCAAAGGTGATAGTGACTCCTACAGGACTTCCTGCAGACAATCCCGAAAGTTATTACGGAATGGCAAGAAGGCTTGCCAGGGAAATTCCGCATAGCTTTTATACCAACCAGTATGAAAATCAGATGAATCCAGAGATACATTACAAGACTACAGCACCGGAGATTGTGGAGCAGACAGACGGAGACTTTGACTATTTTATGACTACAATGGGTACAGGTGGTACCATAAGTGGATGTTCTAAATACTTCAAAGAACATCTGAAGGGAGTCAAATGCATAGGTATAGACCCGGAAGGCTCCATACTCGGAGAGTATTTTCATACAGGTAAAACTGCTGAAAGCAGGGTTTATAAGGTGGAGGGAATAGGCGAAGATATGATTCCAAAAACAACCTGGTTTGAATACCTGGATGATGTTATAAAGGTTAACGACGCGGAATCATTCAGAATGACCAGACTGCTTGCCAGACTGGAAGGTATACATGGAGGTGGCTCCACAGGATCAACAATAGCCGGTATAATGAAATACAGTGATAAAATAAAAGAGAATTCGACGGTTATAACAATACTTCCAGACAGTGGAGAGCGATATTTAACAAAATTTTATTCTGATGCATGGCTTATAGAAAATGATTTTGTTAAAAAGGATTTAAAAATATCGGATTTTGTGGATTTGAAAGATCACAAAGAAATATTTTCAGTTACAGCTAAAACTTCAGTAAAAAAGGTTATAGATATAATGAATAAAACAGAGTATGATCTACTGCCTGTTTGTGACGGTGGCATTACAGGAACTGTATATAAAAAAGAGATTGTAAAGGCTGCGTTTGACGATATTCTGGAAATGGAAAGGCCAATAGCACCGTACCTGGCACCACCCGTACCTGTAATATCGTCCAAAAAAAATATATCCGATCTTTACCATGTGCTGAAGGTATATGAAGCGGTGGTAATTGAATTTGATAATCATAAATTATTTTATAGGAGAGAGGATTTTATAAGCAGTATTGGTTCGGGAGGGGATCTGTTTGAGGTTTAAAACGAAGGCCATTCATGAAGGTAGCGGTGCGGACCCACTGACCGGTGCTGTATCGGTACCTGTATACATGACCTCCACCTATGCACAGGAGAGGCCAGGTATTACAAAGGGTTATGAATATTCCAGAACAGGTAATCCCACCAGAAAAGCTCTGGAAGAGGCTATAGCCTCCTTGGAGGAATGCAGATACGGGACTGCATATTCCTCCGGGATGGGTGCGATAACAACACTGCTTCTCACCTTAAAGAGCGGTGACGAGATCATAGCAACCTCGGACCTGTACGGCGGTACGTACAGGCTATTTGAAAAGGTATTTGCGAATTTCAATATCAAGACTACGTATGTTGACAGTCTGGACGATCTGCAGAAAATAAAAATCAGCAAAAATTTAAAATTATTATGGATGGAGACGCCATCAAATCCCCTGCTCAAAATATATGATATTAAGGCATTTGCAGATATAGCGCATGAACATGACGCCATGCTCGTTGTGGATAACACCTTTGCCACACCCTATTTTCAGCAGCCTGTAAAATACGGGGCAGATGTTATTGTGCACAGCACCACCAAATACATATCAGGGCATAGCGATGTTATAGGCGGTGCTGTATGCACAGATAATGAAGAGCTGGATCAGAAGATCAGGTTCATGCAGAATGCTGCCGGTGCGATATGCTCACCCATGGATGCTTTCCTCACCCTGAGAGGGTTAAAAACACTAGCAATAAGAATGGAAGCGCATCAGGGGAACAGCATGGCCATTGCCCACCTGTTATCCACCTATAATAATGTAAAAAAGATATATTACCCGGGTACCGTATCCTCTCCGTACTGGGATGTAGTCAAGGAGCAGATGAGCGGTTACGGTGGAATGGTTTCCTTTGAACTGAAAGGGGATGCATCCGTCGTTGAAAAATTCCTTTCCAAACTGGAGATATTCCAGATAGCTGAAAGTCTGGGAGGTATAGAATCACTGGTAGAGGTACCTGCAGTCATGACGCATGCATCAATACCGAAAAAGATCAGAGAGAGCCGTGGCATAACAGATACCCTTATAAGGCTATCGTGTGGAATAGAGGATACAAAAGATCTGCTTGAGGATATTAGAAGAGGACTGGAATCATGCTGAAGCTTTATGATTCACTTTCCAAAAAGAATAAGCCATTTGTATCATTACATGGCAATAGAGTATACATGTTTGTATGCGGTATAACTCCATACGATTCACCGCACATAGGCCATGCAAGAGCCTACGTCTTCTATGATGTTCTGGCAAAGTACCTGAAATACAAGGGGTATAACGTATTCTACCTTCAGAATGTTACAGATGTGGATGATAAAATAATAGCAAGGGCATTGGAATCGGGTGTAAAGGCAGGAGAGGTATCATCAAAATATTTTGCGGAGTATAGAGAGGTAATGGGTAAATTGAAGGTGGATTCCGTAACTTTATATGCAAAATCTACCGATTATATCAGTGAGATCATAGACCTGATAAAGAAGCTGATAAAAAAAGGATATGCATATCCATCAGATGGTTCTGTATATTTCAGGGTCAATAAATTTGAAAAATTCGGTGAATTATCCGGGCAGATCATGGAAAAACTTGAAGAGGGTGCAAGTATAGAACCGGACGATGCTAAAGAAGACCAGAAAGATTTTGTTTTATGGAAGGGATATAAAGAGAATGAGCCTTACTGGGATTCCCCGTGGGGTAGGGGAAGACCGGGCTGGCACATAGAGGATACAGCCATAGCGATGTGCTACTTCAGGGAGCACTACGACATCCATGGCGGTGGAGTTGATCTGATATTTCCTCATCACGAAGCGGAGATAGCACAGGCAGAGGCAATTACAGATGTACATCCCTTTGTCAATTACTGGATGCATATTGGAATGCTCAATATTAGAGGGGAGAAGATGTCCAAATCCCTGAAAAATTTCATAACAGTAAAGGACTTACTGAATAAATATCCACCGGAAGTCGTCAGGTTTTTCATGATAAATAACGAGCATCTAAAACCTCTTGAATTCTCTTTTGAGGCTATGGATACTGCCAAAGTTAGCCATGAGAAGCTTGTTAGACTTAGGAATAGCTTGAGCACCGTTGATTTTGATTCTGAATTTGATGCCGAGCTTCAACGTGAAATGGATCATGCAGAAGAGAGGTTTTTTGAGGCTATGGACAACGATCTTTCTGTCAGAGAGGGGTTTGCAGCTATATTTACAGTGCTTCCCAAAATAAATAAGGCCCTATCAGATATGCACGGAGGCAGGGAACAATACAACAATTTTCATGATTTTTTGAATAGAGTTAACTTGATAACAGATATATTTCCAGAGGAAGACCGTGGATACAGTGAAGCTGGAAGGATCGGAACGCTTATAGATTCCTTAAATCAATACAGAGAGGAACTCAGGGAGAAAAAGAGATACGAAGAAAGTGATAGAATAAGATCCATTCTTGAGAAAAGTAACATATCAATTGAAGATACCAAAAAAAAGACAAAATGGAATAAAAGGTAAGATTTAATTTTTTAAAAAATAAATAAACAATGACGGGGAAAACGGTGGGTTCTGTATAATACATTTATGTATAGTGTGAAGACATTAAATACAAATATAGAAAAGCTAAAAGGTTGAAAAAAAGGTTTTGAGTATTTCATCAGCTACTTTAACTGGTAACAGTCATAGTTAGTGTAAATGTTCCAGAAGTGGCAAGAGGTGTTGCAGCGCCAGATGAGATAACCATCACGAAAGTAATTGATAGGAAAGAGGACGGTAATTTTCCAGTTACAAAACTAAAATAGGTAACATAGGCACCAATCCCCGCAGCATGAGTAGTAAGTGTTGATATCGTTGATATTGCACCATTTGTCAGGTTAAGAACCTCTACATTCGCATAACCATCAGTAGCAGCTACACCTGCAGCAGGATATGGACCAAGTTTATCTGTATACGTTGGAACAAAAATATTCCATGCATTAACGGTGCCTGCACCACCACTAGCAACTGAAACATCAGATACACCACTTACCGTAGCATTTTCTGCAATAAATGCAAAAGCATCCACTACACCGGTTGTCGTTACTAACTTAGCAGGTTCAACAAAGCTCACATTCCAGGTATTTTTAGTTGCTATTCCATTTTGAGTAACGTTTAACTCATCTGCAAGATAGGTACCATACGCACCGGCAGTACCGTTGATGAGTATCTTTGCACTGGTATGTGGAGTATTGTATGCATTATTTCCAAAGCCCAATGCACTGATATTGGCGTAGTTCTCACCATTTGCAAATATCACGGGTGAGGGTGCCGAACTGACAATACCATTTATCTGGTACTGTATGATTACCGTAGCTACAACCGTTGCAGGCAGCAGTATAGTCAATAGCATCGTTGCAATTGTCAACCATTTCTTTCTACCCTTTCCAAATATACTCATTTTCATATTATTTTCACCTGTTATTATCAATTTTGATAATAACTAATAATATAAAGTGGTAGTTCTCTTATTTAACCCTTTGTAAATATTGAGTCATGCATACCTAGAGTCTTTTTTATAAACAGTTTTAATATAAAAACAGCGTTTACCTTAAAATTCTGGAATTGTTGAAACCTACCCGGTTGTAATATTCATATATTACAAACGCAATTACCATGCAAGGTGAGTAAATGTTTGATTACGAAACGAGCACATTCTTATTAGCCGGCCCCGTAAAGATGCATCCACGTGTGATAAAATCCATGCTGATTCCATCAATAAATCACAGAGGTGACTTTTTCAAAGAGGTTATAAAGGAGACAGAAGAGCTTTTTAAATATTTCTTTCAAACTGATGGAAAGGTAGCTATCATAACAGGCTCCGGAACGGCAGGAGTTGAATCGGCAATTTCATCACTTGTTAAGGATAATGATACAGTATTATCATTAACCAACGGAAACTTCGGGGAAAGGATGGCCACGGTATCATCTTTATATTCTAAAAATGTTATAAAACAGTCTGTGGAATGGGGTAAGCCAATTGATCTTGAAATGATGGAGAAGACCATCACGGAAAAGAATGTGAATATCGTAACCGTATGCCACAACGAAACAAGCAGTGGTATTGCCAATCCGTTGAAAGAAATCATGAAAATTGCAAAAAAATATGGATGCTATACGGTGGTTGATGGTATTACCTCCGTAGGTGGTATTGAAATATTGCCTGATGAATGGGGTATTGATTTAACAATTGTAGGTTCACAAAAATGTTTGGCTGCGCCTCCAGGTATTGCTGCCGTTGCAGTATCAAAAAATATAGAAAATAAATTGAATGAAAGAAATATATACCTGAGTTTGAAGAAGTATCTGAAGTCAATAGAGGGTAACGATACGCCATGGACACCTTCAGTACCTCTTTTCTTTGCAGTCAGGGAGGCACTGAGAATGGTGAAGGAGGAGGGCATTGAGCAGAGAATCAAAAGAACAGCTATGCTTGCATCAGCTACAAGAGACGCAGTGAAGGAGTGGAATTTGGAGATATTGCCACCTCTGGAATATGCATCAAATACTGTTACTGCAATAAAATATCCTGCATCAGTTGATGATAAATGGTTCAGAGAGACCTTATTGAATAAATATAATGTTGTTGTTTCGGGTGGGCAGGGCCCGTTAAAAGGTAAAATATTCAGGATCGGTCATATGGGTATTACGGGATGGCAGGATATAGAGGCAGGGCTGGCTGCTATCGAAGGCTGTCTGGGTTTGTAGCATCTACGCTACATGGGAATGTGTTACAATAGTTTTGCATATTACCCAGTAAATAAAAATGATTTGTAATCCTTTTTAAAAAAGTTACTCTTTTTTAGGAGCCGTGAACACTCCCCTATTGTTTTTACTATTTCTCCAAACATTCTCCGTGATTCTCTAGCCATTTTTGCTAGCAGTGTATACGCAAAGATGAGGCTTACCCCGTGTATAAGAGGCATCACCTCATCCCTTGTCTGACCAGAGTTTGGACATCAATCAAAAAATAGTTCGTACTGGCATAGATGATAATTTGTAGTATTAATTAAAATTAATTCGGAACCAGGGAATCTATCTTAAGTATTTTAACTATCTCCTTTTCTTCCGCCCCCATTCTCTCCAGTTTGAATCTGACATCGTTATCATTTTCTATTAATCCTCCCAGTCTTATCCGTTTCAGTATCGATACCATTCTGCCCATTGGCATGCTCTCTCCTCTAACCACCTCTATTTTCCACTGTATGTATCTGTAAAACAGCAGTCCCATCACACACATGAACATGTGTGCTCTGATCCGTTTATCAAGCCTGTGGTATATTGGCATTACCGGAAAGAGAAGTACATCTTTCAGTATGTGGTAATCCTCTTCCATTCCACTCCTCGCAAAATAGGTTCTAACGATCCTTTCATTACTCCAATCTTTCCTGTCTGTGAATATTACTGTCTTCCCAAATCCACTCCTCTTCTCTTTCTCGGCTTCCTTATCTATCCAGTATGTTAATTTCACTCCATTATCTCCGGCAGCACTGCTCTCTATCGTGTTTCCTGCATGATACCGGAACAGAATCCTCCACTTCTCCGGTATCAGTGCTATCACCCTCCTGTTAATACTCTCTATTGATGATGGCCTGCCTCTACGGTTCGCATTCATTGATCTTGCTATTTCCTCACACCCTTTTATAAATCGTCTCTTTGCATTCTCGTAATCAATGATCTGCTTCTTCTCCCCTGACACGTTGTACGCAACTACTGCTACTCCATTCACTCCCATCACTATTTTATCCTCCCGTATTGTGTATATCACCTCTCCACTCTTTGTTCTGTAGGTCTCTCTGTATTCGGAAAGCGTCTTATCCAGTAGTTTTACTGCCTGATTCCTCTTCAACGAACTTATGAAATGAACTTCCGAGGAGGTCATTGCCTCCCAGCCCTCTTTTGAATTCATTCCTCTATCAAATACAAAACAGAGCTCTTCACATTTCATACCAAGTTTCGTAAGTGTATTCACCATTGATGACACAGAATTCTGAAAATACTTCGCATCATTCTCTTTGCCTGCGTACACTTCATGTATGATAGGTATGTACCTGTCTGTTGTTGCAGTTGCAAGACCAACCAGCTTTGCCTGTCTGTTACCATCCCTGGCGTTACCTGCGGTGGGAAGTGCTCTATCCAACTCTCCGTGAGGTTGCTGTTCCGTGCTGAAGTTGGTTGTATCAAAAAATATAATGGATGGTTTATGTCCCATCTCAATGAGCCTCTCTGCTATCCTGAAGGATATCTGCTCAATATCTTCAGGAGTCAATTTATCCATGTGCCGTATGTAGCTTCTGGTGGAGAGTGAGGGTATATCAGACATCAACAGTGGAAGTGCAGAGCGTTCAGACCACCTGCCCATTCCATTTTTTGATAAGGGTTCTTCAGAACGACCGCAGATGTATGCCAGTAATGCATTTGCTGTTTTACTGCTACCTGTTACCTCTTCTACAATCCTGGTGAATCCGATCTCTTCATTCACCATTGAAATGGAAGCAACAGTACCGAATTGGAACGAGATAAGATCAAAGCCCTCGGGAATATTTCTATTCGCATTAATAATATCAAGTATTTTATCAGCGGTACCCAAATAAATATTCATGGTAACCTTAGGCTTGCCATTGACACGTTCAGTTTTTCTGAGGTAGTAGTGAACAGTACCATTTGGTTTTTTCAACCCCCAAATAAAGGTCATGGATAAGTAATAATAATACTACTATAAATAATTTATTATGGAGCAATGCATAGTGAAAATGATTTTCAAAAAGGTAATACTACAAATGCTCACGCTCAATTCATTAGGGATTTATTTTACCATGTCCAAACTCAGGTCAGATATTCCCTTATCTCTGACATCCTTTGGCTTCAATGATAAAATCCAGTCATAGAATTCCCTAACGTTATCATATTCGATATAGTCATCCTCTTCAATAGCTGTAATCAAGGTTTCGTCAAGATTGTTCGTTTCCTTTCCAATATATCTTATCCTTTCAGCATTTATGTGTTTCCTATGGGTATCCCTTCATTGTCATAACCAAACTTGTTATCGTTGTGCCTTACGTAGTGTATTAACGCTATTTTTTTATATCTTTTTTTGCTATTATTCCTTTATCTATAAACATGTCAACTTTATCCCATGCAACACTACGATCCTTTTCATTATCAGAATGTAGACCTTTTATTAATCTATCATCAATATTCATTCTATCCTCCCCCTTGTTTTATTATACATCTTTATTGTCTTACCTTCTTTAATCTTTTTCTGTTCATACCACAACGTAGACTTGTTTATTTTCAATTCTTTCCTTTTCTCAGGACCAATTGACATTATTTATGATCTGCCCCATCTATTGTTGGACACTTTTTGAGATTTTTTATTATACATTTATTCTCACCTCTTCCCTATCTTTTGTTGCTTTATATCTTTTTTCCATTCGTTTCATCCTCCTTTCTCTTTTCTTATCCAGACTATTCAAATACCTTTCTCTAAAGTTTTCATCCACGTTCCATCTTTCTATAAATTCATTTGGACTCATATATTCTATCGTAGAATGTGGTCTCTCTTCGTTGTAATCCTTGTATGCCTCTTTTATTGCTCTATTCACCTCCTCATATGTTCTGAACTCATTTGTCCATATGTAGTCCCTTTTAATGGGATTATGAAATGATTCTATATCTCCATTATCTTCAGGCGTATTTTTCTCTATATACTCTTGTTTAAATCCAAGCGCTTTCACACCCCCTTTGAACATTTTTGATGTATATTGTGTTCCGTTGTCTGTTCTCAGTACTATTCCTGTTACCTTCACGCCTACATATTCTTTTATCGCATTCTCTATGCTTTTTATTGCATCTCTTCTATTACACGTTCTGGAATATTCATACCCAACCCACTTCTTTGTAAAACAGTCTTTTACGTTGAATAGATAGGTCATACCTTCTTCAACCGTGGGTATGTATGTTATATCTGCTTCCCATAATTGTTCAGGCCCTCTTGCTCTGTACAATTTCTCTCTTTTCTGTCTACCTTTATGAACGTTCTTTTTCAGTGTAAGATTGTATCCTTTCATAATTCTCAATACTGTCTTTGGATTATGATTAATTCCATCTCTTCTTAGAAGTGCCCATATTCTCCTGTATCCATACGTAGTTCTTATGGAGCATAGCTCCACTATCTTTTTAACGTCCTTTTCTGGTATATATCTTCCGGACTCCATCTCCTTTATTAATAGCCGGTTATAGTATGTACTTTTTGGAACTCCTGATAAAACAGATGCTTTCTTAACACCAAAGCCCCTGGAGATTAACATACGGCAAAGAATCATTTTATCCTCCTCCGTAGATTTTTTTTTAAAAGCTCGTTAGCAATGGTAAGATCACCTATTATGGATTTCATCTGTGCCATTTCATGTTCATATTCGTTTCTTACACCCTGACTGAGACCATGTTTACCGCCTTCTATGAACTTATCTTTACATCTATAAAGTTGGGATGAAGATACAGAGTATCTTCTACAGATCTCTGTAGGAGAACCGCCCAGTAGTAGTTACATTACTGCATTGTATTTTTCATCAATTGTATGATTTTTCATTGAATTCCCCCCAGACCCCCATTTATTGTATTTCATTATTAATATATATTCCCATACTATATTGTCCAATATGAAGATGGTCCGGACCATCCAGGTTGTGGTGAATCTCATAGCCAATACAAGAACGGAAAAAGGCATGACAGTTAAGTGCGAACTGGATAAGGGGATCTATGAAAAGGGGATAGTGGTGACCGATGAGGAACTTTCTAAAATCAACATAAAAAGAGACAAATTTCACGGGGAACGGAATTACACGATCAGTCCAAACGTTATATGATTAGGTTATTTAATTACAGTGCCTAAGGTTCCGTTTTAACTGTTGAAGCATAAATGCACTGCCGTACAGAATCTATCAAAGATACTGCCATTCTGCAAAAGGTAGTATCTGTATTGTTTTGTTATCTGTCTTTATCGTATCCTCTCCATCAAAGGTTATAATCTTTGCACTGTTAATATTGAACTCTTCGCATGCATAGATCAGTGGTTCTATCTCTCTTTTTTTATCACTTTCACTCAGCTCGTAGGTTACCTGTATAAGGTCTCTGACCGTTCCCTGCTTAGTGATCACAAAATCAACCTCGCCATAGTCCTCTTTCAGATAATATATATCTAAAAGAGGGTCTTTCTCTTTACGCCTTAATAATTCTATGCATACAGCATTTTCTAACAATCTTCCGGAATCCTCTCCTTTCTCGTATAGCATTAACAGGCCCGGATCTGTTATGTATATCTTCTTTCTTGACTGATAGCTCTTTTTAAAGCTTTTAGAAAATTTATATAACAGATAATATAAGAATACCGACTCACCATATTTAATAAATGAATTTATTGTTTTTTTGCTTATATCAATGCCTGTACTTTTGAAGTAATTGTATGTTTTTGTGGAACTGAACTCTTTTGCATACGTGGTTATGGCGTACCTGAAGGTCATCGAAAGTGCATTTACATTCCTTACCTTGTATCTATCAATCACATCCCTGTAGACAATAGCGTCGTAATAGGATGATAAAACCCGTATTTTATCATTTATGCTCAATATCATGGAGACTTCTGGAAATCCGCCCAGCTTAATATATTCAGATATATATTTATTGAAATTGCCTATGCTGGAGTATTTCTCTTTTTTAGATGTTTTTACATTTTTTGCATTTAAAAATTCTTTGAGAGAATATGGATAGATATTATAAGTAACGTTTCTACCTGCTAACGCAGTTGCTATTTCATAGCTCAATAATTTTGATGAAGAACCCGTTATAAATAATCTATAGAGGTTACTGTCATACAACCTTCTAACCCATTGAGGCCATCCATCAATATTTTGTAATTCGTCAAAGAACAGATATATGATCTGATTTTTGGAAGGATTTGCCAATTCATGGTACAGGTGAATTATATCGTTAAGCTGTTTTATATTTAGGCCTCTTAATCGTTCATCTTCAAAATTTATATATAATAAATTGTCTCTGCTTACACCCATCTGCATGAGTTTATTCATAATATTATAAAGTTCGTATGTCTTTCCGCATCTTCTCATACCCGCAATTACAATTACTTTGTTTAATTTTATGTTTACATCAATATCTCTATCAAATGCATCTGGAATAGATGCTGAAAGTGATTCTGCAACCACCTCCCGTAAACTTCTGATGTCTACCACATGTTTCTTATAGGAAACATTTATATTTAAATTTTGTTCCTTATAGGAAACATTTATCAAAATAACTTTGCCAAATAACCATTTTTCAGTATCTGAATGCAATGCATGTGGATACATGTAAAAACAGTATTGAATATAAACCGAAACAATAAGAAACGAGGCAATAATCAAAGAACAATGGCTATATATTACCGTTAGGGGTATGGGGGAAGCTATAATACTCCTATGCTTTAGCTAGGAGAGGAGGTCACAAGGATATTGAGTATTACATTTTAACCTTGCCAGCAATTCTTGGTAGTTTGGAATCCAGTGTTAAAAGTAATCCTGTCCATCCTTCTTTATAAGTAATCTTTTTACCCAGTTCAAGATCTATACTGGAATCAGATAAATTTGTTACAACACATGGAACAGATTGCATATTGATGTATAAGGTAGCATGCATGCCTGCATTAACTGTTTTTTTATAAAAAGGATTTAAATGGAATGTTCCCGTAACTTTATCGGCAATTGACAGACTATCTGGCATTGCAATTATATTCCCTCTCTCCACCTCATCTATATTCAGCCCCTTGAATGCAATGCCAACTCTTTCAGAGGAATATGCCTCCTCTCTATTAATGTCGTGTACCTGGATTGACTTTATTTCTACAATCTTTTTTGATGGATATAACATCATGGTATCGTGAACTTTTATATTCCCGTCTCTTAGAATGGATAATATAACGGTTCCAACACCCTTTACCATGAAGCTGTGATCTATAGCCATATATGGCTGATTAATATCTGAAGGTTTTGAGCTATATGTGTCCATCCATTTATACAGTTCATCAATCTTATTCAGCTTTCTATATCCAGCTATAAGATGATCCCTGGATATTTTATCAATATTTGCAGCATCTATGTATTGGTATTTTTTACCCTCTTCGCTATTGAATATATCAGGATCCAGTTGTGATAGTGTCGTAATGAATCCATCTGTTTTATTCAGAAGGTCTATGGCAATGATCTCTTCACCCAAGGCACCATCCATGGCTGGAATATTCAGTATAACCGTATCACCCAGGGTCATTGCATAAAGGAGGGTTTGAACTCTATCAGGATATTTTACAGGTGTTATAAAACTGACTGTTAAATCCTCTTTTTTATAATTATAAAAGCAGATATCACTTACAGTTCCTTTCTTCCCAAGTTTAGAAAGCAGATATTCAGGGCCAAGATAAACAATGGATATAGAGCTTCTAATTTTAACCACCTTGACTTAGTTATGAATTTACCACTTATTAATCTTATTCAAAAAGATATCTGTCTAAAAAATTAAAACAAAAATACCTATAGTAATACTTTTATATCTATAATCTGTAAAAACCATTCTATGCTTGAAATAAAAGATAGAGATGGAATGGCCAGGATCACCATTTTTGAGGTCAATGATAAAAAGGTAGAGACTCCGGTTCTCATGCCCGTTATAAATCCCCTCAAAAGTGATTTAGGTTTAGAGATCATGAAAAAATATTTTGATCTGAAAATTATCATAACAAACAGCTATATCATCTATAAAAATCAGCAGTTGAAAGATACGATTCTGCAAGACGGCATACATAAAGTGCTTGGCTATAACGGTATCATTATGACTGACTCCGGTGCATTTCAACAGCATCAATACGGAGAGATTGATGTATCTTACGATGAGATCTTTTCATTTCAGCTGAAGGCAGGAGTGGATCTTCCAACGGTTTTAGATCTCTTTTCAGAGCCATATGATGATTATGATACAGTATTAAATAAAATAAAAATAACGGAAGAGAGAACAAAAAGGGCAAGGGAACTGGCAGGCGATCGTATCATTGTTGCTCCGGTTCAGGGTGGTGTGTACCCTGATCTGAGAAGAATAGCTGCAGAGTCCCAGTCGCAGCCTGAAAATTACCTTGCCATAGGTGGTGTGGTACCCCTTATGGAATCATATAAATTCGGTACCCTGGCAGATGTAATCCTTTCAGTCAAGGAGACTGCAGATCCCTCTTTACCTGTACATCTTTTCGGGGCTGGTCACCCCATAATGTTTGCAATGGCTGCTTTTCTGGGAGTTGATTTTTTTGATTCCTCGTCTTATATTAAATATGCATACGAACATAAATTCATGTACATAGATGGAACCAGATCGCTGGAGGAACTGGATTACCTGCCATGTGTATGCCCGATATGCACTGCTTATACTCCTAAAGAACTTAAAAAACTGACAGAAAAGGAGCTTGTAGAAAAAATTGCACTTCATAATTTATATGTTTCGTTCAAGGAGATAGAGCTTGTGAAGCAGAATATAAAGGAGGGTACACTCTGGGAGCTCGTAACTATGAGAGCAAAAGCCCATCCCAATTTTATGGATATATTCAACGTTATAAGACAGCATAGAGAGGTTATGGAATATTACGAACCGGTTGATAGAAGATCATTCAGCTTATCAGGGTATGAATCCTATTATCACCCTGCCATAACAAGATCACTAGACAGGGTATTGAAAAATACAAAAAAATATATTGAATGCAAAGATAAGGAGATCGCCATGACAAAATCTGCTCCATCCTGGGGAGGTGGATTAAAATATGAAAACAGGTTATGCAACACACCATTAGGCATAATACCATCAGAACTGTTATGGAGTTATCCATTCAACGCAATCATTTATTCTGAAAAATATTTTGATAGATATGAAATTCCTTTCTGGATCGGTACGTTCAACAAAATGGTAACAGGAATGGCTAAGGGGTCTTCACCGCCTGTGGAGTGGGAATACAGACGGTGCGGTGCTATTCTTGATTATCAGTTCGGTGAAGGTGCTTCTGCATTGCTATCTTCCAGGGACACCTCTTTTATTTATTCAAAAAATACAGGCAGATTACGGATGATAAAAAAAGAGAACAAACATATACTATCCCTGAGAAACAGCGGCTTCTTTAATCTCAAAATTGACGGTGCTATACTTATGAACAAAATTCTTGAAAAGGATAGATACAGAGTTACTGTATCAGATGATGCAGTGGATTTTGTATCAAAAGGGTACAATCTGTTTGCAAAATTTGTCGTATCTGCAGATAAAAATATACATGTTGGAGATGAAGTTATAGTCATCGACGGATCAAACAGTGTAATAGCATGTGGTACCTCATTTATGACTCCGATAGAGATGCAGAAATTCAAGAGAGGCATATGTGTAAAAATAAGAGAAGGAATATTTAAAAACAGGAATACCACGGAAATCGTTTAATAATTATGCAATATTTTATCACTTAGCAATCTCAAATGGCAACTCTGCCATTTATCAACGTAGATTGCTGGATATGGAGTGGTCCATTGACTATAAAATTTACATAAAAAGAGATGCATAAACTAGGATTGTTATTGGCAGGAGGATGATAAAACATGGAAGAAATTGATATGGAGATCATTGGCATGCTGAAAGAGTTCAGGGAAGGATTATCCATGGAACAGATGATGAAGAAAAGTAAGAAACTTGAAAAGATAGGTATCGAATCTTTAGCAGGACATCTTGATAACCTTAAGAAACTGAATTTTGTAAGGTCCACCCTGAAAATTAATGGTGTTGGTGGTGCTTATAAACTGTATATGCTCACGTCAGACGGCTCTAAACTTATACCATAAGATATAAAATAAAGATTGCGTAAAAAAGATATCAATATTACAGACGGTACTGGGGTGGTATGGGGAGATAGATAGTTTTATATGAAATAATGGATAAAGATAAATATCGGAAGGTACTGTTAGAATATGCTAAATTGCCCTTGATTGATTTAGTCATGCGATCCTTTAATAATGACTGTGGTGATAGTAGGATATAAATTTATAATATTATAACCCATTCTGGTGATGAAATGATACAAAAAATAGAACCGGTATACGACTATACTAAAATAGAATCTGAATTTCGTGATGTGTGGTCGTATGATTATTTACATTCCATAGGCAAAAATTTTTTTTCCAGCAAAAAGAAATACAATGTGTTAAATGCCTCTTTGCCAATCAATACTGGTGATTTAGATGGCTATATTAACAAAATATATATGGATGCCATTATAAAAACAAAACAGATGTTTGGTTTTAATGTAGAGGCACCGTTTGTTCCTACCTTTGCGAATGTTTCACTTTCGAAAGAGGTACTGGCTTACATGAAACTGTCCAGTATAGCCGATATAATCACGGAAAATTTATTGAATTACAGGATGAAATCGATTGATCTTTTTAACACATACATAAAAAATATGAGTGATGAATGGAGCAAAAGTGCGGTAGTAATCAACTGGAATTCGAACCCTGATTTTTTAAGTAGTAAGTATGTGAATAAGGTATGGAATTTATTAAAAATTCTTTACGGACGTGGAAGATTAAAATACGGCTTTCATGTTATTCCATGGTGCAGTAATTGCAGAGTAGATCTTACAGACGACGATATGGCGTATAGCGTTGTGGAAGAGGTATCCTACCTGCTCAAGGTTTATCTTAAAAAAAATGGTAATGAATTCTTAGTTATAAGAACCACAGAGCCATGGAACATAGCTAATATGATGGCGATAGCTATTAATCCATCGGTGGATTATGTCCGCATAGAAATTCCTGCTGGTGGTGGAAAAAGGGAGGTTATGATCACCTCTAAAAAAAGTGCTGAAAGCATTTTAAAAAACCTGTCAATTCCTATATACAAAACAGTTGATACGATAAAAGGTGAATCATTATCGGGAATGGAATATATTCATCCGCTCAGTACAGAGATACCATATTACGGAGATAATATCAACAAGCGCATTAACACGGTCATACTGTCAGATATGGTTGCTGATAAAGGTACGGGTATTGCTATGGTTACACCAGCCATAGGAAAGGCAGATGAACTGCTTGGTGAGAAATTTGGATTGCCTGCGATACAGATAGTAGATGATAAAGGGGCATTCTCAACAGATGTCATAAATAAATACGCAGGGTTCTCTATACAGGATGCCAGCTCATTAATTATTAAGGATCTGAAAGAGGATAATAACATTCTGTACGAAATAAAGATCAAACATAAGGTGGCCAGATGCAGCAGCTGTAACACGAAAGTGATATACAGGAAAAGCGAACTGTTTTACATGGACTGTTCTGAATATTATGACATACTAAATAAAAAATTGGAACAGGTAAATACAGGCACTGTAAAAGAGACAATAAAGGGAACGTACACTGATAAATACTGGATTATTTCAAGTTACAATAAATTTGGTGTAGACTTTCCGGCATGGAGATGTACCAGATGTAAACATGTAAGGATAATGGATAATTTGGACGATCTGAAAGAAGCAATTAATTACAATGAACTTGATAAAATGGATGTGAATGTCATTACAGATAAAGCCGAGTTTAGATGTGCAGACTGCGGAGGTGTAATGAATAAAATAAGGCTTACTGTATCACAGAGATTCATGGATGTGTTGCTACAGTCTTTAATGTCGGAAAATTCGTTTAACACACCTTTTATAAAATCAGATACCGTTGAATCAACAGAAAGAGATACAGGTAATACGGTAATAGACCTGGTCGATAATAAATGGCATATCAGATTAGGAATGCTCCATTTAATACTTACGGGTGATATCCAGTTTAAAAATATTGTTCTATACAAAAAATTGAATATTGTGGGAGATGATGGCAAAGAATCCATTGCGTACAGGGATATAATTGATAAATACGGACACGACATACTGAGGTATTCCATACTTAAAAAATTGAATTATAATGGAAAGCCATTTTTATATCTGTCTGAGATTGAAAAAAATAGAAAGTTTATTCAATCCTTATGGAGCTGTTTCAATTTTGCAATTACAAATTTTTATTCTGATGAATTTACAGGTGAAGACGTAAACATAAAAAAGATAGAGCCCATGCTTGAGAAGGAAGACATATGGATAATAAGCAAATTAGAAAAACTGAAGAGTAAAGTTTATGAACTTTATGAAAAATATGAATATAACAGAGCAATTGCAGAATTAGAAAAATTTGTAATTAATGATCTGTCGCGAAGATATATAAGAATTATAAAGAACAGACTGATTGAGATCAATGCACTGGAAAATAGAAAACCGATCTATCAGGTCCTGTACACAGTTTTTATAGATATAATAAAAATGCTGGTACCTGTTCTTCCATACCTTGCAGAAAAGATGTATAAGGTTGTGAATGGTAATGAAAAATCTGTAACGATAACCATGTTTTCTCCGGTTAATCAGGGCTTTATCAACGAGGAGTCTGATAAGATTATGGATCAGATGTTTTCTCTGGTATCCATTATCAATAAAAAGAGACATAATTTTATCCATAAAAAGTTAAGATACCCCATCAAAAGATGTGTTATACGCCCGGAACATGACGAAGATGCAAAACTGTTAAATAATCTGGCAAAAAAAATATCCATTTTGACAAATGTAAAAAAAATCGAAATCATACCTAAATCGGAGGAGTGGGATGAACTGGAGGTGGAGGTTATACCGAACCCAAACGCTATAAGTGCTGTTTACAGGCAATGGGCACCAAAAATAGGAATGATGCTCAGGTATCAATCACCTAAAAAGATAAAAGAGGGTATCAGCAAAGGGGTATATGTTATAGGGCTTGAAGGAACCCTTGTCAAAATTCTTCCCAGCATGGTATCTTTCAATCTTAAAATACCTAAAAACATTATGAGTTTTTCATATAAAAATAATGATATATACATTGATAATGAGGATAACAGTTCTTTAAAAGGTGAGTACATCGCCAATGATCTCATCCACAAAATTGAAGTTATGAGGAGAGACTTAAAACTTGAATACAATGATTATATTGATTTATATATAAAAATGGATGAAACGCTCAAGGATATGGTGACTCTTCATGAGGATGTGATAAAGCGACGGGTAACTGCAAGAAAAATAGATTTTATTGAGGAGGAAAATCTCGGTGATTACATTGTACAGTGGCTGATAGACAACAATACAGTTATAATAGGCATAACACCAATATATCTTAAAAGTGCATTATCCGAGTTGCTGCGCATATCCGGTCTGTCACCGGAAAAAGCAAAATTGCTTATAGTTGCTGGTTATACAACACTGGATAAACTGAAGCATGCGACAGTAGAAACATTAATGAATATACCCGGCATATCCAGATCACTCTCTATCCAGATCACATCCCAGGCATCAACAATCTCAGGAGGAGCCGGCATGGAGATATGCCCCAGCTGTGGAAAAAACATATCTACATATCTTGAAATATGTCCATACTGCCAGGTGAATATGCTGGATTATAAAAAAAGAACTGAATTATTTAAAATGGAGCTGAAGGAGAGGCAGATCACGGTATCAGAGACTGAGATTAATGGTTTGCTCAGGAGTGGTTACAGCTCTATAAAACAGATTCTGGCAGCTGGAAAAGATACCATTTCAAAAATAGAGGGTATGACTCCGGCATCAATAAATTTGCTCTTTACCAAAGTAGAAGAGGAATCAAAACGCGAAAACATGAACGGGCTATGGAGAGATAAAAATAATAAAGATATAAAGCCCGGTACAGCCTATCTTGTTAAAGAGGAAAAACCCACCAGGTCATACGAAATATTTTATAATATAACAGCCGCTGGCATGAGGGGGTTATGCGTTACAAGAGAGTTTCCTGAAAAATTAAAAATGAAATATGGTTTTAAAAACGTTGAACTTATATGGCTATCAAATATAGGGAAGGAGGGTGCCGTAAGGCCAAAGGACCTTGAAAAGCTATCTCTTATCATGGAACAGTTTTTATCCGGTGGACATGGAATAATACTTCTGGATGGTTTTGAATACCTGGTAACCAACAATACATTCATAACCATTCTGAAGTTGATACAATCAATAAAAGATCAGATTGCCATATACAACTCCATCTTTGTTATGCCAATTTCTCCATCAACCTTTGATACTGCACAGTTAACACTGCTGGAGAGAGAGGTGGATGAAATATTGTAGGGAGGTGTATAAATGAACAATAATGAGAAGGATATTATATTTGTGCTGATAGAGGTGTTTCCGGGCCATATAGAAGAGGTTATCAGAGAACTCAAGAAAATAGATAATGTTGTTGAGGTAAATGCTGTAACAGGAGTATTTGATATAATCATCAAGATAGAGGATACAAATATAAATAAGGCTATAGACACTGTCGTGCATGAAATCAGGGTGATAGAGAGCATTAAAAATACGGAGACACTCATTACATTGAAAATGTAGGATTTATACAGATTTATTTGAAAAAGTTTTTATTGGAAAAGATATTTGATATGCATGGTTTTAAATATGAATTTTAATTTAAGTGAAGAGAATCAGTTGTTCCTTGATACAGTAAGAAACATATGCAGGAAAGAGATAAAACCTCTTTCTGAAAAAATTGATAATGAAGGAAGCATACCGAAGGAACTGTTGGATAAACTGGCAAAGGTGAAGCTGATAGGTATAACCATACCCGAAAAATATGGCGGTATGAACGGTACTGTACTGCAGTCTGCAATTGCTGGTATGGAGATAGGACGTGCCGATATAAGCATGGCTACAGCTGTATACTATCTTTTGAATGCTGGATGGGGTAAAATATTTTCTAAATATGGCACGGAAGAAGCAAAAGAGGAGGTACTGACAAAGGTTACGGATGGCAAGGCCTTTCTGGGTGTAGCAAGCACTGAAACAGGAGGGGGATCGGACCTATACGCAATAAAAACAGTTGCAAAAAAAGAGGGTAGCAGATACATTGTAAATGGAGAAAAGGGATTTATAAGCGGTGTTACAGAGGCCAGAGAACTCGGAGGTGGGCATTTAACAATAGTAAAAACAGACCCATCAAAAAGAACGAAGGGTATGTCTCTTATCTACATCCCTGCGCAGAGCCCTGGCATATCTGTACAGACCTATAAAAACATGGGCAGGATGGGAATATCCACAGGGGAGCTTACCTATGATAACGTAGAGGTTGATGAAAAATATTTATTAAAAGGCGAGAATGATGGTTACGGACTGCTCATAGAGGGTTTCATGACTGCAAGAACGCTTGTCTCCTCCGCATGTATAGGCGCTGCAGAAGAGGCACTGGAAATAGGCATAGAACATCTGAAAAAGAGAGAAGCCTTCGGTGGGCCACTTGCCAGGTATGAGGGACTGCAGTTTGAAATGGTAGAGCTTTATACCCATATAGAAATGGTCAAGCTCATGATATACAAGGCCGCTACGCTTATAGATGAATATGAAAATGGAAAGAAGGTGGATTTAAAAGATATAAACATGGCTGTCTCAATGGTTAAACTCAGGGCGCCCGAAGTTGCATTTGATACCTTCAAAAAAGTCATGATGTGGCATGGCGCTATGGGTTATACCAAGGAAGCTGGCCTTGAAAAAGGATTAAGGGGTGTAACAAGTTATCTTGTTGGTGCGGAGGGCGCGTTGAACATCATGAGGCTGATCATTGTTAGAGAACTGTTGGGAAGGGATTACATGCCTTACAAATAAAATTGAATAAAGAAAAAAAGATATAGGATAAGATCTCTATCCTTCTAAAAAGATAAAAAAGGTGCAATAGATGAATATCAAGAATATAAAAAGATTCCTGAGAAACTTTAAGTTCGAGATATACTCAATACTTCTTGCTGTTTTTATATTTATGACTCTTATAGGAATTGCAAAGTTATGGAGCTATATGGATGTGGGTATTTTCGCTATAATATTGAATGCAATAGGATACTGGTGGATGTGGTCCATTTTTATAGGTGCATTGGGTATCATAGGGGACGGATGGGCGTTCGGTGATTATCTTTACAAAAGATTGGAATTTGATAATATGATCAATACCCTTGGAAAGGCACAGTTTATTAAAAAATTGAATGAGATAGAGGAGCTATCCTGGGACCTTACTGAAAGGGATGAAGAGATCGTAGCATTGAAAAAGGAAGAGTTCAAGATACGGTAGATTTGGTTATAAACATGCCACTTGCATTTAATTTTTACTATTCTGAATATAAAAAATATGTTTTGTGATGGTTAAATGAGTGCTGAAACATTCTGTTTTGGTCCTGAAAAATATGTTTTGGGCATGAATTTCTGAAGAACCCGTCAATCAGACGATAAATCTGAAAAAGATTATATCTTTATATGCACTTTCCGTTCCTATGATCGATATACAGAATGTACATTCAGTACTTGGAAAAAGAATGCTGGTAGATGGTTATGACATGGTTCTGGATATAGAGAAAAGTCAGGGTATGTGGCTCCATGATGGTAGAAAAGATAGGAAGATCCTTGATTTTTTTGGATTCTTTGCCTCATCTCCTGTAGGCATGAACCATCCCAGGATGTTTGATCCGTCGTTTCTTAAAAGATTGCAGTATGCCTCTATAAACAAGATTGTTAACAGCGATATATACACAACTGAAATGGCGGAGTTTGTGGAATCGCTGGAGCCGGCAATACCAGGTTATATGAAATATCTTTTTTTTATTGAAGGGGGATCTCCTGCTGTGGAAAACGGATTGAAAACAGCTTTCGACTGGAAGGTTAAAAAGAATTTTTTGAAAGGGTCTAAATCAGAGAAGGGGCATAAGGTCATACATCTTAAAGAGGCTTTTCACGGCAGGACTGGTTATACACTCTCCCTGACCAATACCTTTGATCCCAAAAAGACCGAATACTATCCTAAGTTTGATTGGCCACGGGTGATCAATCCTAAAATAAACTTTCCGTTAAATAAGGATAATCTAAAAAAGGTAGAAATGGTTGAGAAGCAGAGTATTGAAGAGATTGAAAACGCTATAGAAAAAGATGGAGATGACATAGCACTGTTCATAATGGAACCCATTCAGGGAGAGGGGGGAGATAACCATTTCAGAAAGCAGTACTTCGCAAAGGTAAGGGAGATAACAGAGAAAAACGATATCATGTTTATGGTTGACGAAATACAGAGTGGTATGGGCATTACCGGTAAATGGTGGGCTCATGAACATTTCGATGTAAAACCAGATATCATATCATTCGGTAAAAAAAGTCAGGTATGCGGAATAATGGTCGGTTCCAGAGTGGATGAAATAGAGAACAACGTCTTCAGAGAAAGCAGCAGAATAAACTCTACATGGGGAGGCAACTTTACCGATATGGTCAGATCAACCAGATATATGCAGATAATCCTTGAAGAAAAACTTCTTGAAAACGCAGAAAAGGTGGGCAGCTATATGGTGAAGAGGTTAAACGAACTTCAGGAATCAGCACCGGATATGGTCAGCAACGTAAGGGGAAGAGGCGTTATGATTGCCATGGACCTCAAAAATACAGCTATGAGAGACAAATTCACGGAAATCACTTATAAAAAGGGGCTTATACACCTCAAATGCGGCGAAAAAAGCGCAAGATTCAGACCGCCCCTGATAGTTAGCCAGGAAGATGTAGACAGGGCAATGTCAATTATGGAGAGTGCCGTAAAAGAGCTGCAGTAATGGTTGTTGCAAATGAAGAAGCTACTGTATATCATTCTGGATGGTGCCTCCGGCCTGCCCGTCAAGAGATTCGGTAACAGAACCTGCCTTGAGACTGCATACAAAAAAAATATGGATGGTCTGGCCAGAAATGCCAGATGCTGTATGCTCTATCCTGTAGACAGGGTTATAGCACCTGAATCTGATAGCGCAGTACTCAGTTTGCTTGGTTACGATGTGAAGGCCGTCTATACAGGAAGAGGCCCCCTGGAAGCGATAGGATCAGGCATGGACTTCAGAAAGGGGGATCTGGCTTTCAGAGCAAATTTTGCAACGGCTAAGAATGGTAAAATTATAGATAGAAGATGCGGCAGGAATTTAACTGCAGAGGAAGCCGCAGAGCTAACTAAACTGGTAAACAGAGAGGTTAAAATAGATGAGGCAGAGATCCTGTTAAAGAATACAATTGGTCACAGAGCAGTACTGCTTTTCAGAGGAAAAAATTTGTCCGACAGGGTATCCAACTTTGATCCAGCGTATGTGAAGGAGGGAAACATAGCTAAAGCTGTAAATAACATTGGCTCTTTATCAATTGAACAGGTAAAACCTCTGGATAATGAGGAAAAAAGCACGAAAACAGCGGAGCTTATCAATCGGTTCATAGAAAAATCAATGAAGGTACTTGAAAATGCAGAGGTGAACATAGAGAGGAGAAAGAGGGGTCTAAAGGAGGCCAACCTGATCCTTTTCAGAGATGGTGGCACCTCTTTGCCTGCCATTCCGACAATAGAGTCAAACTTCAATGTAAAACTGGGTGCTATAACGGAGATGCCTGTGGAAAGAGGTATCGCCTCTCTGTCAGGAATGAAAGAATTTTACATGCCTATTTCCGGTGAACCATACAGTGATAGCCTCATGAAAAAGGCGGAACTCATCCATGATCATATAGACGAGCTTGATGGATTTTATATTCACCTGAAGGGACCTGATGAGCCTGCCCACGACGGGAATTGTGAAGAAAAGGTAAAAAAAATAGAGGAAATAGACCGATTCTTTTTTGAACACCTGCTGAACGAAAAAATAAAAAAAGAGTGTATAATTGCGATAACAGCAGATCACTCAACTCCATGCATAAAAAAAGGACACAGTGCAGACCCTGTACCGTTGTTGATCTATAACAGCGATTATCACACATCTGTAAATAAATTTTCAGAAGCAGACTGCTCCAGAGACAGCAGCATTCCTGTAACATATGGAAATGAACTTTTGCGATACCTGGTAAATGAACTCAAAAAGTGAACTAACCCCCTCAGCTAAGGCATCGGAACTTCCTGCTTCGTAGTTTCGACTTGCATATTCTTGCGATATTTAAAAGGTTTAAATGGTAAAGAAATACGCAAGATGAAAATTGGCGTACATGCGTTATTCCTTTACTTGTATACAGATTTGTATGTATGGCCTTCGTCATCTGTAATGGTTATGCATTCACCTTCGCATTCAAACAGGCATGCTTCACACAGAATGCAATCACTGCCTCTGACCGCAATGCTCTTTTTATCCCTGAATTTGAATTTTGCTTCCACAGCTGGATCGTTCTTCACGCCTTTGAAAGCGGGATCGGAGAGCGGTTTCAACTCAAACACGGTAACAGGACATACATCTGTGCAATGAGCACATCCTGTACATTTACTTGCTTCAACTACTACGGATACCATATTGACTCACTAGCAATCCAAATAATAAAACTAATTTAAAGTTTTCTCTATCTTATTTTTATTGCAAAATGGTTGGTAAATCCGCTGCTTTAAAAATAGCGACCGTGATATAGTGTAATATATGTAGTGAATGTATTTAATCCAGAATGTGTATAATGGGATGATGAATGGGATAACCCATAATATCTTTTTGATGTTTGAAGCATATACCCTCTAGTGACGCGTACGTCCTGACATATAGGGTTATCATGAACAGATTGCTTTTCCAATCTTAATCTTTATTTACAAATATTTACAAATATGAAAGATATATATACGATATCAACAATAAGATATATCAGGGAATGGAACAGGAGGTGCAATACCAGTTGGATCTGTATAGAAGAAGGAGTAAAATTATTTTAATTTATACAATGCTTGTGTTATCTCTGTTGATATTCTCTTCCCTGTCCGTTTCACATTACAATTCAGATAATACCGGAGCAAAAGCAGATAAGTTATCCCCTTTATTCACTACCAACAATCCACCACCTCCGAATAGTGGATGGTCGCAGTGGCTAGGCAATGCATCTAAAAACAGCGTATTCAATACAACTTCGCCTATGGTAGCAGATGTTTTATGGAACAGAACAATTCCTTCTGGAATGGGAATAAAATCAACTCCTTTTTCAAATGTGCCAGAAATAATACCCCAGATGATTGAATATAATCATTCTATCATTACTGGTGGAGATAATTCATCATATCTTTATTCAATAAATGCTACAACAGGCAATATCAACTGGGTGTTCAGTGCTGGATCTGGTTACATCTTTAACGTCTCTGCGGTAGCAGCGAATAACGTAATAATGGCGGTTGCCAATAATAAGGCAACAGAAAATGCATTTGTCTACGGAATAAACGCATCTACAGGAGCTAATCTCACGTATTATAACATATATGCCAATTTTGGTAAAAATTTCGTAGCTACCTCCCCTCTTCTAGTGACGGACTCTGACGGAGCATATGGATTTATCAATGTATGGAGGATTTCTGCCGGTAGCGAGGGAGCAGTATCATTCAACCTAACATTTACAGGTGTTACATATGATGCTAGATCTGGATGGCATGCACATGGTTCTGTATTTTCTGGTATGAGTAATGACAGTTATATAATCAATGGTGCCAATATTGATGTTTATGCAATATCCAACCCTGCAACTAATACCAAATATGAATTGCAGTATGTATTCCTACCTAATGGCGCATTCTCGACGACTAATACAGCTACAAATAAAGCAGGACCACCAGGCATATATTCATGGAGTTCTCCTCTCATTATTAATAAAGGGCAAGAGATACTTTTTGTATATGATAATGGTGGGAACTGGGCTGTAGATACTTTTGAACCCAGTACCAATGTTAATGGCAATAATCCAACAGCAACGGCAACCCTGTTTTCTACAGGTGGACCACCTCCAGATGCCCCAACAGAAAATCAAATTTTCAGTACTCCTTTGTATTACAACGGTTATTTTTTTATTATAGCGAATAATTACGATAATGGTGGTAATGCCTATATACTGAATTATAGCTATAGTTCCATTACAACAAGCTCTAGTCCAGCTAATCCAACAGCAACAGTTACACAATCAAAGGAAATTAGCAGTAAATATGTTTATTCCAATCCGGTGTTATCCAACGGTATTATATATGTTACCAGTACAGATGGATACGTATACGCATTTAACGCTACGAATTTCAATATTTTATGGCGTTATAATACAGGCGCACCAATTTACGCTACGCCAATAATATCTCATGGTAATCTATACGTCTATAACATAAATGGTACATTAATATGCTTTGAAACACCCACAATAAAAGGGCATGTCTCTTTCTCTAATCCTGGGCCGCTATCAAATGGGCAGACTGTGAGCAGCGGTTCGATTATGAACATATCCGTTACTGCAGGATGGTACAACCGGAGCAATGAAAATATACCGTTTATTCCTGTAGGAAATGCATCTATAACTGTAACCTCTCTTAATGGAGGTAACTTTTCCAATCATAAAAATCAGATTACACTCAAAGCTAACGGAAAAGGTGAGATATATACAAACTGGACTGCTCCAGTTGTGGATACAGTTACAACCGTGTTATTCCGAATTGCTATAAATAACGGTCTTAACATAAGTTATTTCTATCCTTCTGTATTATACAGAATGATTAATGTATCTGCTGCAAAAACAGTTTCTGTATCTGCTACAAGTTCTCATCCGGTTATAAATATGGGAATTGAAAATTATACTACAATTGTGATAAGCCCTGCAGTTAATGGAGGGCCTCCAAAAAAATGGAATTTAACTATATCTACAATTGAAGGTTCTGGTATTGGAACCATTAATGGTGGTTACGGTCCCAAAACTTACAACAATATAGCCAGTAGTTCACAGACGATAAAGTACAATGTAACATCGCCTATTTATAAAGGTACGTCTGCAGAAATCATGGCAAATATAAGTGTTGCTGGATATCTGAATGGATCTGCCATCATAAACATAGCAATAGTTCCAGGAACCTTGAATCTATCCATTACATCTACTATACCTGTTGCCGCGGTGGGTTTGAACCCAGCATTGCGTGTTGAGGTTAAGAATGCAACCGGGCATGTGCTATCGGGCATAAATATGAATATAACTGCCTACGGTAATTATGGAAATTTTGCATCAACAGGAAATCATTATATTACAGGCAGTAGTAACTCTGCAGGCGTATTTACTGCACAATTTTCACCAGTACAGGTGGTTAAAAATGAAACGGAACTTTTTATTGTTAACGCATACGGTGCAAACTATACTAACGCTACGAATTCAACTGCTATTGTCGTTGTCCCAGCAGTATTAAATGTTTCTGTCGTGTGGAACAGCAGTTATATCAGACCCGGTGCTACCCTGGGAGGCTATGTTTCCTTTTCTTACAACGGATCTGCGCTTGCTAATGTAGCCATAACAGCAAGTTCAACACCTTACGGCACAATCACTATGTTATCTACAACGACAAATACACAGGGTATTGCATATTTCACATTTCAGAGTTCAACTTCGATTTATAATGTAACGGAAGCTATCTTATATTTCAATGGCTCTTATTCATCAATTGGGTATGGTTCAAATAGAAGCTCAATTACCATTGTACCCAACTCAACGTATCCATCCAAGGCGATTGGGGGCAATATCACCATTCAGAATCCACTGCTCAATTACACGTTGAATGTGACGTCAACCTATCTCAATATAACCACAAAAAACAGTACAACAGATGTTGGTAATGCTCTTGTTATGGTCACGCTATCGAATCCATCTGCAGGTGAACTTTTGGACATAAACAAAATTTTAACTAACAATTCAAAATTTTATACAGGCAGTAAGGGCTTTACAGAACTTGTATGGAGAGGAAATAGTACTCATGATGTAGATACTGAGTATATCCACTTTCTCTTGAATAAAAGCGGGTATGTCAATAGTACTCTGACGGCCAACATTACTATAATGCCTGCGTATCTGAAAGCTGCAATAGGCAATGTTACTGTAAATGAATCGTCAGGAGAGTACGGATGGATCAATGGGTCTGTAGAAAACATTCTGAATCGCCCTTATGGAAATGTTACCGTATCAGTCAATAGTCCTGAAATTGTATCACCTATACATCTATTCAGCAAGACCGGTTCATTCGATATAAAAATAAAAGTTAAGCCAGTAAATATAAGCAGAGTTTATTCTGCCAGCATTACCTTTTATGGGAATGTTTCCTTTATTACAGAAGAGAGTATCCCCCTGTACGTAAAGGATGCGACCTACATGTTAAATTATACCAATCTTCCAGCTATTTTGAATACACCTGCACAGAAAAGTTACACCTTTGGAGTATCGCTCTACAATATCTACACAGGATATCATCCTGTATCCAGTTATACAATAGCATTAAGTAACAGCACTCTGGGTTCTCTGTCAAAAACAACGGTTAACGGAACGAATATAACAGATACATTCACAGTTAATACAACTATGAATGTGGTAAAGTATGTGCTGGTTCTATCCTTCAGCGCATATACATCAAATGGTTCTGCGGTATACGGTAATAATACAATAACCATTAGAGAGTTGAGCACTGCATTCAGCCCGGAGCTAAATGTAAGTGCCACACCTGGAATTATCTATTTAAAGAACCCCGTAAATTCAACGATTGTAATATCTGTCTTCAACCAGGCAACAGGCAAGCCTGTTGGCAATGTTTCCATTAATATATCTCTATCCAATAGTTCTATTGGATATGTGGTGAATCCATCAGGAAAAACAGATGGTTCTGGTATTTATAATAGCACATTCATACTCAATAAAAATATAATAATAAATGGTGTAGCTGAAGAGCATTTGACTGTTACAGCAATATATAACAAAACATATTTATTTACTAATAGCACCGGCATATTTATTAATAACACAGGCGTAGGTTATTCCCTAATATCCCTGGCCACATCTCCTTATGGAAGGGTAATTTACCCTGGAAGTTCTTTAAATGTGTCCATAAAGGCAAGCAATAACGGTGTAGGCCTGCCCGGTGTTTATATCTATTTATCTGTAGAAAATAGAAATGCAGGATATACCAGCCCCGTGTATGGCTATACGGGAGCCAATGGAATTTTTAGATTCACATTTACGAGCAATTACACAAACAATTCCTTTGCTGTTGAATCCATTGTAATTGATGGTAGTATGCACGGGTATTACAATGCATCCTCTGTTTACAGAATAGCCGTATCAAATGCATCAGGTGCACTTACCAATGAAATGTCCATCTCAATTCTGAGATTTGTTAATTCAACCTATTCAGGTGGTTATTTAAATCTATCCTTAAAAACCTATAACCCATTCAATGCCATGCCTGTAGTTAACGTTGAAATTTATGCAAATCTCAGTCTGAATGGAAGTCCACTTCAGGGAGTAACCGGTACCTCCAATGCTGATGGATTTGTTAATTTATCATTGCATATAAAATCTATAAGTAAAGGCGGCTATGGTTTATTAAATATGGTAGCGGTAAAACCGGGTTGGAACGTGATTGAAAAATCTTATTCGGTATATCTCAGTCCAGTAAAGCCCTCCGAAGCTCCCGTTACAACTTCGAATGCAAAATATACCTTTATCTCCACCGTTCCGTGGTGGCTGATAATAATTTTAATTATAATCCTTTTTGCAATGATTATGATGTATATCAATACAGGAAGGTCAGGGGCTCCGTCAAGGAAGCCTATTCCTCCACCAGAAACCTCCATACCAAAGGTACCATCGCCAATTATGAGCAAACCAGAAATTATAAGGGCTATAGATGAGGAAGTTCCTGTTACCACCCCCATGGTTAACGTTGTACACCACAGGTTGCCTAAGATTATAAAGGAAGTCTCTGTTACTGAGGAGGGTGTCAATGCAGAGCTAAAAAAAGAGGATTTAGAAAAGGTAGCCGGGCAATCCGAAATTATATACCCCTCATCAATGGAGTTTGTTGCTGTAGAACCATATATAGAAAACATGTCCAGATCCATACCTGATACAGAGATCTCTGATGAGGATTACAGATCCCTTGTTGCTAAATGGCATGAATTACCTGTAAAAGGGATAAGTTCTGTAGAGTACCCCGGATCCATAGAGGGTACTGTATCCACCAGCACGGAACCGTGGGTTGTAAGGGAGAGAAGTGAATTAGCTGTTGTAGAACCCCTGTTTGATGGTTATCCTTCGGTTATGTACAAGGGAGAGATCCTTGAAAAACCATCTGCACCGTTATTGATGGCAGAGATTAAAGATAAAGAAGCTACCAGCGAACCTGTAAAAGAGGTAAAAGAAAAAGAGATCAAAGGAGAAGAAGAATTAACTGTCAAACCAGAGGAAGAAATCAAAAAAGTCAGTGTAGAAGAGACAGAAAAACCCAGAAAAGCCAAAGCGAAGAAAGGAAAAAATTATAAAAAGGGTAAGAGAAATAGATAACGCAATCAATCAATTAAATATTAAAAACACATTGTGATATCCATAATGTGATCAACGATGTATATTCCATATTTTGAGGTACTGTCACTCGCTATTGTTATATCAATTATTGCCTACTACTGGCCTTTTTACGGATTGATTTTTTCAACAGCATCTCTGGCTATTGGAACGGAGCTTATAGAAGAGCACGTGCCTCATGGAATAGCGCTGGCTATACTCTCCTTTGTGGAGATGCTTCCCGAACTTGGAGTGGAATTATCCATTGTTATGATGGCTGTTTTTGATCCCAAATTCATAATCTACATATCATCAAATTTTACAGGCGCAAACAGGATTCTTATAGGTATAGGATGGCCCATAATCTTTTTCGTTCTCTGTCTGAAAAATAGATCTTTTGTCAGGGAGGTCGAACTGGATAATGTAATAGCCGTCTACGCTATTTTTTTGCTTACAGTTAACGTGCTGTATTTCTATATTGTTTTTTTTCATGAATTGAATATATTTATAGGAGTCATAATGATATTTATCTTTCTAATTTTCCTGTATGTTCAATACAGAATAAAATCAAATGGCAGAGATTATGACGAATATATGAAAATAACAAAAAAGATACGTGAGCGTGGAGGCAATGGCATGTTGTATGTCCTGCCTGTTGTCCTGATAGTTGGCGGTGGAATCCTGCTATACATATCTGCAGACCCGTTTGTAACCGAGTTAATGGCTATATCCTCCGTTCTGGGAATCTCTACCTACTACTTTATACAATGGGTAGCACCTTTCATAACGGAATTTCCCGAATTGAGCACAGCAGCTTTATGGAGTAAAAATGGTAAAGGATCCACACCACTTGCAGCTTTAGTTTCCTCTCAATTCGAACAGTGGTCGGTTATGATAGGAGTTATTCCGATTGTATATTTTATATTTGACGGAGGACATCCATTCTTTATACCGCTGGATAACCTGCAGGTAACCGAGGTGCTTCTTACAGTAATGCAGTCCCTCTTCTCGGCGGTTATACTTCTCAAAATGAAAATAAAACAATGGGAATTCATCGTGATCTTTGTATTGTGGATTGCAGATATTGTATCAGTTTCCGTAGATTCCATACTGAATATAGGTGATTTTATACATATTGTTATCATTGTAATATATGCATTGCTCATTGTTACTGAAATTTACCTTTACCACTACGATATGAAGAATCTGTTGATACGGTTGAAAAAGATGTATACTCAATAGGCAGATTATGTGATATATCTATTTTACGAAACCTTTATATAGTGATTATGGTTGTAAAGGTGTGTAATGAGGATTGTAGGAAGAGTTATTAATATTACCCGTGAAGGTATGGTGACTGTGAAATCCAGTGAAGAGGTATCTATGGGTGGTAGTATTTATACGGGGAAAGGTGAACTGGTTGGAAAGGTTGTAAGGGTATTTGGGAGTGTAAAGGTTCATTATCTGAGTATAAAACCAGTGATGGTACGATCCAGACTTATCCCATTGCTCAATGGCGATCTTTATAAAAGGTGATAATATGGTTGATAATAAAGGCAAGAAGGAACACTCTGTAGAGGTTGAAGGAATAAATGAATGCCCCGAATGTGGCGGTACGCATATAAGCAAGGATTATGATAGGGGTGAGTTTGTATGCGATGACTGCGGTCTTGTTATCGGTGACAAGATCATTGACCAGGGCCCTGAATGGAGAGCTTTTGATATGGAACAGGGAGAGAAAAGATCCAGAACAGGTGCGCCCATGACCTATACCATTCATGATAAAGGGTTATCAACGGAGATAGGGTGGAAGAACAAGGATTCGTATGGAAACAGCATACCCACAAAAAACAGAGCCCAGTTATACAGATTGAGAAAATGGCAGAGACGGATCAGGGTGTCGAATGCTACGGAAAGGAATTTGGCACTTGCGTTGACAGAACTGGAAAGGATCTCATCCAATATGGGATTGCCGAAAAACGTCAGGGAAGCTGCCTCCGTTATATACAGAAAAGCTGTTAACAAGAACCTCATAAGAGGAAGGTCAATAGAAGGGGTTGTTGCAGCCTCTCTCTACGGCGCATGTAGAGAGTGCAATGTTCCCAGAACACTGGATGAAATGGCGGAATCCTCCAGGATAAGCAGAAAGGAGATCGGTAGAACCTATAGATTCATGGTAAGGGAACTCAAACTCAGACTGATGCCTACCAAGCCCCATGATTACATACCAAGATTCTGTTCCGAGCTTAAGCTGGATGGAGAGGTGCAGTCGCGGGCACTTGAGATCCTTAAAGAAGCAACGGACAGAGAGTTGACATCAGGAAGAGGACCTACAGGGGTGGCTGCAGCGGCAATATACGTATCCTCCATACAGTGCAATAAAAGGAGGACTCAGCGGGAGGTTGCAGAGGTTGCCGGAGTAACAGAGGTAACTATAAGAAACAGATACAAGGAGTTAACTGAAAAACTGCATATTGTCGTGGAGCTATAACCGGATAATTCCTAGGTACGTAAATGCATGGCTTCACTAACCAAAATATTCAATTGAAGCTGGATCTCTGCACAGTTGGCAATTTTGCATCTGTTACTGCAAAGATAGAATATGGATAGTGAGCTACAGCTTTTTAAAAGATATGATATATATTTCTGATGATTCACTTCTCGATGCTCTTGGTTTAAATCTGTAGATTTTTTCGAAATTTTTCTTAAATTTGTCAATCAGCGTATCTTCAAGATCGCCCTGAAAAAGTTTGGTAACAATGGATCCATTTTTAAGCAGATATTTCATGCCTATTTTATGTGCACTTTCCACCAGATCCACTGATCTTGCATGGTCAAGGGACCATACACCACTTATGCTGGGTGACATATCTGATAAAATCAGGTCAAATCCGGGAATATTCTTTTCAGCAAGGACCTTTTCCAGCATGCGTTCTGTGTTGCTCTCTTTTATATCCCCTCTTATAAAAATTACATTATCAATCGGTTCCATTTTTCTGATGTCAATACCTACAACAACCGCCCTGTCACCAACTATTTCTGATACTACCTGAAGCCAGCCGCCTGGAGCAGATCCAAGATCAAGAACAGAACTGTATTCAGACATAACAGGAAATCGTTCCAGTATCATCATCAGTTTATAGGCGGCTCTGCTTCTGTAATTTTCTTTTTTGGCCATTTTCCAGTATACGTCATGCTTTCTTTTCACTGCCCAGTTACCCATTTTACATATCTCCATTTACCATCTTTGATCAGCTACATCACAATACAGAACTATTCAAAATTTTGAGTTCAGGTTAAATAATGAATTTTTACTTACCGTTTTTTTCTTTTTTTGTGTCTGTTATTATATGATTGCTGCGCACCGGTTTTATTAATATTCTGGCCATGAGGTAGATTTTCATTATCATTTCTCAAGTCAGGTATTTCATTAACAGAACCATATCCGTTACTTTTATCAGTCTGTTCCTGGTTTACCTCTTTACCATCATCCCCACCTTTTTTATTTAACGGATTATTGTTATCATTAACTGGACTGTTATTGGAAGAGTTGTTCATATCATTATCGCCGCTGCTGACAGGTAAATTGGTATTATCAACGGTAGATTCGGTGGTTGCCGTATTCTCCTCTTTGAGGTTGGGTGTTTTGTCCAATGTTATGCCATCATTTACATGCTCATTTTCTGTATCCATTTCATCTGTTTTTTGGGTGGAGTTATTGTCGCCTTTACTCGTCACAGGTTCTGTATCTTTAAGCATTGATTCAAGTCTGGAAATGTCTTTGTCTATATCTGTGCCTATGTTGTCAAGCCATCTGGATAAACTCTCTTTACTGGCAACCTCTTTAGAGTTAACTTTTGGTTCCATGGAAATGCCTGTTGGGATTGATGCAATTGCACTGGCATCTGCGCCATCTGTTGGTATATTTGCCTGGTTGTCGTAGTAGTGCGTATTTGAAGTTTGCATTGATTTATGGAAGTGCACTGATTTCTCATAACCCATAGGTGCGGCATTCTCCTCATTTTCATTTGCGTTGCTGCCCTTTCTGTAGAAATGATGTAGATCGGATCCCTTTACTACGGTATCTGATCGTAAATCATAGAAATCATTTGTATGATTTGCGTATTTAGTAGATATGTATATTATTACCAGTAAGAGAACCACTATAATTGCTATAAGTGACAGGGTAGTAATTTCTCCCAATGAGACGAAAGGTCCGGAACCTGACGGACCAGATCCTGATTTTGCCTGATTGGGTGGTATTGTTGGAATAAGCGAAACATTCACCATTTTATTAGAGTTGATTAAAATATTTTCATATTTACTGTTATATCCATTTGATATAAAGGTTACATTATAATATCCAGATGGCACACTGATATTATAATACCCAGTACCATTGCTGGCGGTCTCTACCATGAAAGGATTGCTTTTATTTTGTTCATTTTGGGCGTCTACAAATGTATTGTTTACAGGTGTATTATTGTAACTATCTCTGATATAGCCACTTAAAATATAGTAATTGCTGATATCGGATCTGCTTTTTACATTCAAAACCATGTTGATATTATCATATTTTTTCAGCAACGGTGGTTTAACGGGAATATTGTGTGGATGTGAGACCATGGATACTGAAGCAATGAATATTAATAATAAAAGCGTTGCAATTCCTAATTTTTGTTTATACTTCATTTCAATCACATCCTGTTTTCCTGTATACATTTACTTTGCTTCCAGTGTTGAATTACAGAGAATACATGTCTTTACCCTTTTAGCGCATAATTCATGGTAAGCCCTTTTACAGATATTACATTTTACAGTAGGCATTCCATGCTTTATTATACCTTTGCATGCGTAACATATCTCCACATCAGCCTTTTTCTCAGGCACTGCCTCATCATTATTCTTTTTATTTTCAGATATATCATGACTACCAGAATCCTCTGATAGCAATGGCGAAAGAAGGAGTGAATAGGGAACGTAATTAGAATTCTCTCTTTCAGATTCTGCTTTTGTCTCCTCTACTGACAGAGACGCGTGCGGCGGTAGGCTGTCAGTTGCCACCTCCTCTTTGCCATCCTTACTCATCTCCGGTTCCTCATGTGTATCTGTAGTTGAACCATTCTCAGGTGAGGTTGCTACTGCACTGAGCATTGACTCCAGTTTAGATATATCTTCAGGGGATATCTTTTTTTCTTCAGTTGAAGATTGGATAGCTCCACTACCGGTTTTAGATCTAGATACCTGTTCTTCTTTTGTATTGATTATTTTTATTTTTTTACTTTTTTCTTCAGGTGCAGACGATACAGACTTTTCTGTAGTACCGATACCAAAGAAATCCTGGGTGGTAACCTCCTTACCCGTACTTTCATCCTTTATATTCTGTTGATTTTTATAACTTGCCAGATCAGATCTGGTAACCAGTGTTTTATCTGTAGTTCCCTGCACCGTTTTATTTTTAGTACGGTAATTGTGTCTGTTATAATAATAGAATATGACTACAAGCAGTATTACAATCGCAATGATTATAAATATATAATAATAACTTGTGAACAGGCCTTTATTGTTCAGGTTACTGGTTGTACCTTTAGTAGGTGTAGTGGATGATACCAGTATAAGGGTTACATTGATAAAACTATCTTTATGAAGATATACCTCCACGTAGGCAGGACGATAACCCGTGTAAGAAAAGGTGAGATTATAGTAATCTGATGGCATCATGGGAAGATTGTAATAGCCAGTTACATTACTAAAAATCTCAACTTGCCCTGACGTATTGAGATTTGTGATTGTTATGGAGACATTTGCCAGAACTTTATTGGTTATATTACTTCTGACATATCCATAGATCGAGTAGAACTGCTCTACTATAATTTTAACACTTACATTGTAAAGGTGGGCGACGTAGGAAAAATCAGAAACAGAATACGTTATATTGTAGCTACCAGCTGTTGCAGACGAAAAGCTGAACGTGGTAGAATTAATATTCTGGGATATGCCATTAACCAGCCAGTTACTTCTAAATGGTGGTATACCACCATGCACATTTGCATTTATTGTTATAGATCTGCCTGTCGGTATTGTTGTAGTATTGGAGGGGGTCAACGATGCATATAATACGCCATTAACCTTAACAGTAGTAACTGTAGAAGATTTTATGGTGCTGTTGATAGAACTGTCTGTTACATTCAGTGATACGTAATATGTTGTAACGGTTGATGGAATAAAAGTGAAGGTAGAGTTTGTTGCGCCACTTACACCCTTACCATCGATAACCCACTGGTAATGGTATGGCGCATCTCCATTTTTTACAGTACCGTTGAAAACAACAGTCTGCCCGTAATCAATCCGTATTGTATTCATAGGATTTACAGAGATACGCAACGGTAACTTTACAATAACTGTTATGTTCTTGCTGAAAGTGGTAAATGGATGGTATGACGAATCCGTAACGCTAACAGACACGGTATAGTTTGTTATTACTGCGGGTGTAAACGTGTAACTGGTACCTGTAACACCTGTTAATATCGTTCCATTTAAAAACCACTGATAGCTATAGTTAGCTACACCCCCGGTAGCATTTGCCTTAAACGTGACAGAATTTCCATAATCAACGGTTACATTCTTGAAGGGAGTAATAGATATGCTTATGGCAGGATAAACATGAACCATTTCAACATTACTCGTTGCAGATTCTGGGTAATACGATGAATCTGTAACTTTCAAAGAGATGTTATATTCTCCAGGAGTTTTAGCACTGAATATGTACGAAGATCCGGTCATATTGGTGGTGGCATTATTCAATAGCCATATATACGTATATGGTGCAACTCCATTAGAAATAATAGTTGAGGTAAGCAGGACGGATTGATTAATATCTATTTTAACTGGATTACCTGGAGTTATACTCACTGAGAGCGGTGGTTTCACAGTTATTGTTACATCATTGCTGGTGACAACATTTCCCGATTTATCAGTTACGTTAAGAGCTATTTTATAGCTACCAGCGTGTACCGGTGAAAAGATATAGTTACTGGCTGTTGCCCCGGAGATTGCAGAACCGTTATCCAGCCATTGATACTGATAAGGTGAATTACCACCAGATACACTGGAGTTCAGAGTAATGTTTTTATTATTTACATGCACGGTTATGTTTGTACTGGGCGTTATTGATACGATTAATTGGGTATACTTCACATACGCAATTGAATAGTTCATTGTGGTATTTGGAATATATGAAGAATCCGTCACGCTAACAGATATATTGTATTTACCGCCATTGCTAGAAACGAATCTGTACGACGCTCCTGTAGCGCCTAGTGATTTTGTACCGTTCAGGAACCACTGGTATTTGTATGGATTGCTACCACCAGTTATGCTAACCTTAAATGTTACATTCTGATATATATCTACAACGGGATTAACAGGGTTTATGGATATGTGTAACGCAGGATGGACAATGATCTCTGCTGGAATACTGGAGAATGTACTGCCTGTACTGTTGGTCACATTAAGCGATAGGTTGTAAATGGCAACATGATCTGCGAAGAAATTGTAATATGGTTGAGTTGCACCACTTATTGGTGTGGTTTTATTCAGGACCCATTGATAAGTATATGATGTTGATTCTATATTGGTTGATACATTTGATGTAAAATTAAGATTCTGACCGTAATCAAGAGATATTGTACCATTCGGAGTTATTGAGACCCTTCTAACAAGCATGGTTACTGCTACCTTATTTGTCAAATTACCATATGTACCTGTTGTACTGTTATAATTTCTTCCTGTAATATTAAATGTATATGTGCCTGGCGATGTGCTAATAGGTGTATCGATAATAAGAGTGGATTTCCCTGCTGTCTTGTTGTTCTGGGATGGGGTAACATAGGAAGGACTAAAAGTGGAACTAGCACCTGCTGGCAATCCTGAGACATTCAGATGCACCGAACTATTATAAAGGGTTGGATAGTACACGCTCACCACAGTTTTAACAGTGTAGCCCGCGACGACCGATATTGATTTTGGCGTTGCACTCATCCAGAATTTGAGAGACATGGTGAAGTTCCATGCATTTATACTGCCCCAACCTGAAGGAAGGTCCCAGCCCACCTTTGCAGGATTACGGTAACCAGGAGGGCTATATGTTACGTCAAAGAATGGAGACAGATTGTACTTTGTGTTATTGGCTCCTATCTGATACAGCAATGGATTCAGATAGCCTAAGCCATAGGAGGAACCGCTGCTGCCGATACCCAGATAGGCATCTATCTCCGCAATTTCGCCAGCAGCTACTGTAACTGCTACACCAGTTCCAGACATAATGTAATTATTACCACCAGCATATACAATGCTGTTATTTGCTATGGAACTTATATCAGCCACATTTCTTTGTGTTTTATTGCCGCCGTTATTTATTACAGCAGAAATATCCTGCCAGTCCGGTATTGGATATTTGCTGGAATTTCCACTTTCAGTACCAATATATTTACTGTTATACCACACTATCTGATTTTCTATAGGGTACAGGGTGTTTATACCCGTTCCATCCTGCGACGGTGCACCGTTTAACGTAAGGTTAGTGCCTCCTACAGCCGTTACACCATAACTGTTATTTGCGAAGGTTGCAGGGTATTCCATACTGGTTGTGGTAGCATTATTACCTACAGATGACAGAACAGATACACCACGTGCCTCCATCTGCTGCACATCCGAGCTCACTGCAGATGACGGTAATCTATCAGTACTACCCCACTGATTTGCAACAACAGACAGGTTTTTGAGAGATACAGCCGCGTTATATTCGTTATCTGGAAAATTGGATTCTGATGGCCCTCCGTAACCATTCCCAGGTCCATATATTAATATTACGTTGGATCCTGGCGCCATCATACCAGAATACTCCAGATCCAGGCTATTGGATTCATACATACCTGTAATGTCACTGGATGCAGAGGTACCAGGTGGTACTGTCCCTGGCATACCGATTCCCCATATATGCGGCATTCCATTAGCACTTTTCTCCCAGACAGGCATATGCTGCTCGTAATAATAAAATATATCTGATGGATTATACGGTGCAACCTGATTGCCGTTGATATCAGTTCCCTCCCAATCTATAGACACAATGGTTCTGTTCCATGCAAAAATATGAGTTGTGCTCTGTGCACCGGTAGCAGAATTGTTATACAGCTCTACGGTATCATATGCCTTCTGAAGATCTGATGAATATACATCCTGTATTCCTTTATTTATAGTATAAAAAGGACTGGTGGATTGTTTTTTATTTATCATGCTCACACTGTTCACATTATTATGATATATGTATGCATCGGTGGTTCCGTCTATACCCTTTATGTAAGGTACGAATATTTCAGGCATCTGGAGTGGTCCTGATGCAGACCAGAATATTTGCCTGTAGCCCGGTAAATCTGTTTTGTAAAAATAAAAAGGAATGTTAAATAACTTTTCAATAGTAGCCACGTTATCCTTTATGGATATGGTAACTCT
>JAMCUS010000020.1 GCA_023379385.1 Thermoplasmatota archaeon | reverse complement strand
TATCGTGAGTTCCCGAGAGCGGTGGGGATAGAGGAGAAACTGCAGAAGGCGTTGGATCTGTTACACCTTAAAGAGTTTGTAATGGTTAAATAACACGGGATTCAGGTTACTTATCATAAATATTCTCCAAATATTCAGTAATTTTCATCGTATTTTAATGATATAAAATAGTCAATAGAAGTTTTATAATATTTTATAATATTTTATAATATTTTATAATATTTTATAATATTTTATAATATTTTATAATATTTTTTATAATTTTCATAAATTTATCATTACTAATTTCTGAATAACGACAAAACCAATAGAAATTATAAAAAATATTTTCTTTATATAGCATTATTTTATGCTCTTTCGATAAATCTTTATTAAATAATAATATTGCTTTTTCGTTAAAGTATGTAGAGGCATCGAATCATCAAAACTATCGTTGAATTGAGTTTTATAAAGTTCCCATGCGAGATATTTTTTAAATCCTTTGCTAATCATATACATTCTCCATATAATCTTTATAATTGCCTTTTATTTTATCAAACCAATGAATTCTATTTGTATAAAAATTTTCAATATTTTCTTTATAACTTTTATTCCATACATTGAAGGTAAAAAAACGTGCCATTTTTATATTTCAATTTAAGAATTTTAATTATCTTTATTCAACAGGTAGTAATACCGAAGTTTATAAGAAATTAAAATATAGATTAATTTATATTTGTATGGCTATGCCAAATCTTTGTAGGGGCTAACTACTTTTATTTAATTTAATTACTACCCATTATTTAGATAACTTAATATAGATATAATACTTTAGGGGATAGTGATGCTTTATGCATTTTAAAATCAAAACTATCAAGAATAAAAAATACCTGTATATTGTAAAGAACCAACGTATCAACGGCAAAATGAAGAGGGTAATCGAAAAATACATAGGCAATGCAGATACGATCTATGAACTGACAAATGGTGCAGACAATCACAAAGTAACATCCTTCCAATTCGGGAGAATAGCAGCACTGTTACACGCATCGGAAAAGCTTGAATTCATAGAAAGTATTGACAAAATAATAAAAAGGAGGAATCAGAAGGGATTGACAGTAGGGCAATACCTTCTGCTAATGATAATGGGTAGATCAGAAGGTGCGTATAGCAGAAATAAAATGGAAGATTGGTATCAGCATAGTGGAATGAGTTTTATATGGACAGAGAGAAACAAACTCTCTGCGCAGAACTGTCTGAACTACATGAAGAGGTTAACAGATGAAAAAATAAAGAGAATAGAAGAAGAGATAGCAAAGAGGTTGTATGAACAGGGGTACTCACCGAGTAAATTGATATTTGACACGTCGAATTTCTACACGAACATAGTAAAAGGAGAGAAATTACCAAGGAAAGGGAATTCGAAGCATAAAAGATACGATAAAAACATAGTAGGGGTAGGGCTGGTAGTGAACGACGACAACATACCATTCATGAGTGAGGCGTATGAAGGGAACCGGCATGAATCGGAGTTATTCGTGGAGATGTTTGAGACAATAAGCAAAAGAATAGAGAGTTTGAAAGTGGATGCAAAAGAGATAACAATGGTGTTTGATAGAGGAGTAAACTCAGAGGAGAATGTAAAAGAGGTAATGAAGAGAATGCATTTGGTAGGATCATTGAACTGGGAGCAGGCAAAAAAATATTTTGAAGAGAGTCTGGATAAGTATGAGAAAATAAAGGGGAAAGGATCAAAAAGTGCCTGCAAAGTAAAAAGATATGATGGAGAGAATCTGTATGGGAATGAATGTACAGTGGTAGTGAGATATAATGAAAAGACAGAGAAGAGGCAGAGGGAGACCTACGAGAAGTACAGGAGCAAAATAGAGGTAGTGGTAAAGGAACTGAAAGAGAAAGGCAATAGGGAAGGCAAAGGAAGAAAGTTGGGAGAGAAAGGGGCAATAAATAAACTAACGGATGTAATACCGCAGCAATACAGAGGAATATATGAATATGGGGTGGTAACGGAAGACAAAAAAGTGAAGGTGAAGTGTGAAGTAATAAAAAAGAGAGAAGAGGAACTGTATAAATCATTTGGGAAGCAGGCGATATTTACAGACAATCAGGAATTGGAAACGGGCGAGATAGCAAATATATATAACAGGAAAGAGAAGATAGAAGAAGATTTTAAATGGTTAAACAATAAACTGTTGATACCGATGAAACCGTTTTATGTATGGAAAGACCTAACGATAAGAGCGCATGTATTTCTGTGCATGATGGGTTTGCTGCTATACAGGTACATAGCATCAGAGATAGGAGAAAAGAACATAAGTGTAGAGAGGTTAGCAGAGATACTGGATAGAATAAAGATAGCGGTAGTGAAAGAAGAAGGTAATAAAGCAGAGATGGTAGTAGAAGAGATGGAGAAAGAGAGTGCGAATGCGAATATATTTTCAAGGCTGAGACTGGATAGATATGTACCGTGGTAGTGTAGCAACATAATACATAATATTTTAATTAAAAATGGATACCCCTACAATAAACGAGATACTGGCATTAATTTTCTTATAAACTTCGGTAATAGAACGGAATAATTCAATAAAATTTTTAAAAATTCATACCCCAAAACTGATTTTTTAGGATGAAAAGGATGAAAATATACCGTTTTTGGTATTCCATTATAGCCTGTCGAGCAAATTAAGTGGGATCTGGAGAAAAGGAGCGTTGCTAACATAGATATACCAGTGATCATAATGAGGTTCGATGAATAATAAAAATAGTAAAATAAATGAATTGATTTTTCATAATTCTCCTTTAAAAATATTATCAGCGAATTTAGAGGGGGACATCATATATTGCTTTGCATATTTATCATGAAGAATCTTCAAGCCCTCTTCTGCCAAATCTTCAAGTTTTTTGATCATATCTTTGTAATCAAATATTGATTCGTATCCATATAGATATACCATAACGGAAAGCAAAAAATTCATTTTGTCTTGATCTAGCTCGCTTATATTGAAGATACCTTTTGGGGATCCTTCGGATCCATTCTTCCTTGAATGATCATGCAATTCTGAGTTACTAGAACTGTTTTTTCTATTCTTTGCAGAGAGCAGTATAGAAAAAAATATTATCTCATTCATTTCCACATTATACTTATTAAATTCTTCACTCAAAGGCTTAAGAAAATTATCATAGGTCCCTGCTGTTATATAAAAATCTCTTGGCCCTTTAGTTTCTACCCTTTTTTTTAAAAAGAAATCCCTAACTTTCATTAACTTTCACCTCTCCAACTATAGTCGTATCATCGTTCTGGCCTTTCGATAACTTATAAAACCTAGAAATATTTTCTCCAGCACCTTCAAGTATCTTATCATAATCAGTATTCTTTATGAACAGTATCAGATGGACTCCACCAAATAGATCATTGAGAATTTTACCAAAAAGTACTATGTTTTCTTGACTTAACGTCGAAACAGGATTATCTATTACCACAAATGGTGCTGAAATATCTTTAGGCCAGCTTTCTCTCATTACTTTCGTAAAAGCCGCTATTAATAAGATGCCCATGAGCTGGTTCTGCCCTCCAGCCATATAAAACTTGCGATTTCCATCCTGCAAGAACTCAAAATCCATTTTTCCATCATCGGTCGCAGAAACAGATATTTTTACAGTAAACCGAGATAACAAAGGGATCATTTTTATCATTTCATTGACCTTTTTCCCATACCGCTCAGCGACTTCAGAAATAATATTCCCTACGAGATCGGAAAAAATGGAATGCAGTTTCTTAACTCTTTGATAGTATGACTCGTAAAGCTGAAATTCCTTATCTTTTTCCTGAAACCTTTCTATATCTTTCTCTATTTTTGATATCTTATCTATTTCATCTTGTAGATTTTTTTCTAAGTTTCCTTGTGTTAAGATTTTATTACGAATTTCAGTTTCATTACTGGTTCTCATTTGTTTTAGTTCGAGATACGTTGACACAATCTTTTCATAGGAAGACTCCCCTAGCAACTCTTCTGTTAATTTGCTTCGTTCCATCTCCTTGGGTTCCTTTTGATTAGTGTATGAAACATAATTTTTATTTTCAGCTTCAACCTGATTCCTAATAGTTTTAATATCCGCAATAGAAGTTTTTCCTAAATAGTACATATCTTGAAGTACTTCCATGTCAGAAGAGCCAGCAATTTCTTTCAGTAGATTTTCTAGTGTATTCCGGGATTTACTGCCCACCATTAATGGAGTACCACATATACATGCCTTTCGCTCCAGAAGATCTTTTACAAATGTATCTTTAATCTCTGGCGGTAGTTTTCCCCTTTCAGTCAGTTTACCCACAATCTTAGATACTTCCTCAAAAACATCTTCAGAGTTCAATAGATAAGCATTTTTCAATATTAGTTGTATTTTTTTTTTTGTAGCATCTTTTACACTATTTTCTATAGCTTTGATATCTTCCTCGATTTGTTTAAGTCTTTCTGACTTTTCTTTTATAGCTTCTACGTTGCCGAGTTTTTCAATTCCTTCAGTAAGATCGGAATTCACTTTCTCAAGGCTCTTAATTTCAGTTTTCAGATTCTCTAATCTCTCGGATATTTCATCTCTGTTATGTTCGTAACGAGTCTGGTCTTCAATACAAGTTTTAATTTTAGTGTTATTGGTATATTTTGATCTACTTCTTCCATAGGATTCCTCTATTTCTTTAGCTGCCTCTCTAAGTTCTTCGATTCTGAATATTCGAAACATATCTCTTATTCCTTTTACAATATTCTCCCCTCTATTGGTATAGGTAGATTCAAGAAATTCCCCATCAAATAGATGGAATGGGGCTATATCGCTAGGAAACAGTTGCCTTAAAAATCTGTCTACAGCATCTCTATCAGTTCTACTTGACAAATAATTGTCTGTATTGTCACTATATGTCAGAAACAAAGTTACCTCAGAATCGATAGGCTCCATCATGCCTTTTTTGAAAATTGCCGTTCTCGCAAGTATTATTTCTTTAACACTTCCAGTATCCCTCATATGTAATTCAACCTTTACTTCAGATGAATCATCTTTGTCAAATGAAGAAGTGGAGGGTATAGGCAGGGTGGATGGGTCTCTTCTCAGAATCGCTTGAGTCTCCTTCCCGTATAGTACCCACCCCAATGCATTGAATATTGTTGTTTTTCCGACAGAATTATCTCCAGTAAATAATGTAATTCCAGGGTTATCCGTCGTATCTAGATTTAATTTAGTTGCTTCTATAACCTGATCTTTATAACAACGGTAGTTTTTCAGAATAATTTTTTTTATAATCATATGAACTCATCCGTTTCAATTTTTTTGGTAATTATTTCTTTCAATTTATCTTTTGTTGGCATTTTTCTGATAGAGATCATAAGTAAGTCAGAAACCTGATTTACACATTGTCTAACAGATTCTTCATTCTCTTTCCCTAAGGCTTTTTCTACAGCCTTTCTTATTGAGCTTTCAAATATATTACTCCCTTCCGGCATGGTTACACCTATGATGAGATAACTCCTAAGTTATATTTTAAAGATATGTTTGATATGACATTCATACATTCCCTAGAATTTTTTGCAGTTTCGCAGAATAACTTGGCTCTTCTGAGTTCCTTATAAAGTATAGATTTTTCCACGCCGCTTAGTCCAAGACCATATTGATCTTTTACGCTTATCAATATATCGTGTATTTCCGCTTTTGTTTTCCCTGCGAATCGTCTTAGAAGTCTTCCTCGTCTTTGTATGAACTGAGCGGGGTTTTGGAGAGATATTACTAGTATAGCCCTTTCAACAGATGGTACGTCAACACCTTCATCCAATATTTTCATTGCAAGTAAACAGTCGATATCTCCCTTTGAAAATTTATCGATTATGGCATCTCTATCCTGCTCGCTTTTTCCAGAATCCACTTTAACACTGAATATGGATAATTCATTAAAAACATCTTGATAGTCGGCTATCTGTTCATTGTCCTCAAAATATATTAAGAGATGCTTAAGCTGGTTTTTTCTTTTCATATCATTCAAAATTGACTTCAATATCTCCTTTTTACCTGAAGCTTTTTTTAATATTCTAGCTCTCTTTATTTCGATGATGTTTTCTAAATTTTTAAAAACATTTTTGTTCTCGTCAACATCATCTTTGTTTCTGTAATTTAACCTGTTGAATAATTTTTTAGTTAACTTTCCATATTCATACGCTTCTTTATCATTTAAATACGTAAAGTGTAGATAATAATCGTAAGGAGTAAGAATATTATTGGAAATAGCCTCCTTAAGATCAAATGTGTACACTACCCTTTCAAAGTATTCTAAAATGTCCTGACTCCCCCCTTCATCAAAATACCGTTCAGGTGTTGCACTAAGCCCAAGACGATAATGATATCTATCATCCATGACTTTAGAATAATTTTCAGCCGCTATATGATGGACTTCATCAGCCACTAGTAATATCTCTCCATCAAACGATGACGGAATTAAATCTGAAAACTTCATTGATGAGAGCATTTTGTAAGTGCCTAGTATAATTAAACCATCATTGATGGAGATTTCTCTAGAACTCACGGTCTGATAGAGATCATCAATACTTACAGCAGAATCTCCAGATATTTTTTTTATATAGGGATTTATACCGTTTTCTTTTTTCCTCAGTTCTTTCTCCCACTGTGAAATAAGAACATCCGTTGGAACTGCGATCAGAATCAAGCTTTTGCCATGTAATTTTTTAAAGTCATTGATACACATAATTGCCGCTCTCGTTTTTCCGGTACCAGTAGCCATTTCGAGTATTCCTTTGTAGTTATTCCCTTTCCATTTTTGTAGAGCTTCTAATTGATGGGGCCATGGAGGCTTCTCCTTCTTAGAATATTTCAAGGCATTCATTTCTATTTCAAATTCTTTAAATGACTCTAAAATAACATTTCTATTTTTATCGGGCATATCTTGAATTATACAACCATCTACGTTTCCTCCCCAGTATCTCTCGAATTCCAGTAAATCCGGATTTATATACTCTCTTTCTTCTTCTTTCCAGCTCTTAAAAACTTTTATTTTTTCAAAATTTATCGTAAGACCGTTAAGAGTTTCATTCATAGAACCAGAAAAACCAACAAAATCATTATTAGAATCAAAAATTATACCATATTTTTCATGGAATATTCCCTGTGCAGACATTACAAACTTAATCTGAAGCCTATCGGTTGCAACCAAGAATGAAAAAGCCCGTACTGAATCTTCAATCATAAGTCTCTTTAATTCTTCTTTATCATTTATAAAATTTTCTTCAATGTAGACTTGGGTCTTTTCTTTTCCATCTATAAAGGCATTGTAATCTTGTTCATTAATGAAAAATGAAATTATCATTTTTATTTTTGCATTATTCGTTATCATGGCTGAGAGCCCTTCCGCGATCCCCTGAAGAGAATATGAAGAGTAATATGCAGAAACTCTGTAATACAATGAAGAAATGGATAAGGTAGGATTTAAGAATTCCTTTACTATATCATTTTCTTTAGATGTATACGATTTATTAATCTTTAAGTCTCTGAGTAAAGTCATTATTGAAATTAACCTTACAATATATATTAAATTATTCTAAGAAAATATCTAGAGTTTAGAGTTTTACGTTAATTATACCATCTCTACTATGAATAATAAAAGGTTATGGTATATCAATATACGTTGATAAACGTAAGTTAATTATTGATAATAAATCAAAATTAAATTTAAAACAAAGTAATACTGGGTTAAACAGGTTAAATGAGTTAAATAACCCAGTTAAATACGAATTTTATCCTCATCAAATACCTTACGATTTAATAATTATAGATGGATATTACGGTTCTGTCAGTTTTGAAGCTATGAGATGGCTTTCAAAACATGATGTATCTATTTCTTTGCTTAACTGGAATGGGAATTTATTATCTGTAACACAGCCTCAGGAAACGCTTAATGCTGACCTGAAAATAAAACAGTATGAGAAATATCTTAATCCTGAATCAAGGCTATACATTGCTGGTCAGATTGTCAGGCAAAAAGTGAAATCCTCATTAAGCTTGATTAACGGATTATTAAAATTCTATGACATAGATTTAACCACAATAAACAGGGAAATGCAAAGAGTTGATTATAAAAACATAAACAGCCTGATGATGTATGAAGGACGCATTGCATCTGCTTACTGGACAGAGTTATCCAAGATATTCAATCAGTTAGCACCTGATTTCAATTTTCAGTCAAGGAAAAACCTATCATACTCATGGAATATGAATGCATCCGATCCTGTAAACGCATTACTGAATTACGGATATGCAATACTTGAATCAATGGTAAGGAAAAATATCAACACAGTAGGTCTTGATGCCTCTATCGGATACCTGCATGAAATAGCACCATCCAAGCATTCTCTTGTTTATGATTTACAGGAATTATTCAGGTATGTTATTGATTATTCAGTAATTGAACTACTGGAAACTAAACTAAAGAAATCAGATTTTATAACAACTGAGAATTACCATATCCGTTTGAGACCAAATATAGCAAAACTATTGATTGATAAAATCAAGAATAATTTCAACAAGCGATATGAATTCAGAAATAAACAGCATACACTTGAGAACATAATGTTTGAAAATGTAAGGGAATTAAGCAGATACATTTCAGGAAAGGCAAAAACACTGGAATTCAAGATACCTGATATTGAAATCTCAAGGAATGATACTATAGATATGAGGAATAAAATAATGTCAATTGATCCTGAGAAACGGAAAGCCTTGAAGATAAACAAATCTACATTGTGGTATCAAAAGAAAAAGATTAAAGAGGGTAAGACCATTAAGATGTATAATAAAACAAAGGTGAGGATTGAATGAATATTAATGAATTAATAAGGGATCTACGTTCTGATAATGAGTACATTCGTAGGAATGCATGGAGTAATGTTGAAATGCTTGCAGATAAAGGGATAATAACAAAAGATGATGTAAAGGATTTAAAAGATAAATTTATAGAATTTCTACGTTCTGATAATGAGCGTATTCGTATTAATGCATGGGATACAGTTGATACGCTTATAGATAAAGGGATAATAACAAAAGATGTTGTAAAGGATTTAAAAGATAAATTTATAGACCTTCTACGTTCTGATAATTGGTATATTCGTAGTTATGCATGGTATACAGTTGATACGCTTATAGACAAAGGAATAATAACAAAAGATGATTTTATAGACCTTCTACGTTCTGATGATGAGCTTATTCGTAGGAATGCATCATGGGATACAGTTGAAAAGCTTATAGATAAAGGTATAATAACAAAAGATGATTTTATAGACCTTCTACGTTTTGATAATGAGTATATTCGTAGTCATGCATGGGACAGAGTTGGAACGCTTATAGATGATGGGATAATAACAAAAGATGATGTAAAGGATTTAAAAGATAAATTTATAGACCTTCTACGTTCTGATGATGAAGTTGTTCGTAGGTATGCATGGGATACAGTTGAAAAGCTTATAGATAAAGGGATAATAACAAAAGAAGATGTAAAGGATGTGAAAGATAAATTTATAGACCTTCTACGTTCTCATTATTCGGCATGGGATAGTGTTGATACGCTTATAGATAAAGGGATAATAACAAAAGATGTTGTAAAGGATTTAAAAGATAAATTTATAGACCTTCTACGTTCTGATAATGAATATGTTCGTAGGAATGCATGGGATACAGTTGAAAAGCTTATAGATAAAGGGATAATAACAAAAGAAGATGTAAAGGATGTGAAAGATAAATTTATAGAATTTCTACGTTTATTTATAAACCTTCTACGTTCTGATGATGAGCGTATTCGTAGTCATGCATGGGATACAGTTGTAATGCTTATAGATAAAGGGATAATAACAAAAGATGATGTAAAGGATTTAAAAGATGATTTTATAGACCTTCTACGTTCTGATAATGAATATGTTCGTTGGGATGCATGGGATAGAGTTGTAATGCTTGCAGATAAAGGGATAATAACAAAAGAAGATGTAAAGGATGTGAAAGATAAATTTATAGACCTTCTACGTTCTCATTATTCGGCATGGGATAGTGTTGATACGCTTATAGATAAAGGTATAATAACAAAAGATGATGTAAAGGATTTAAAAGATAAATTTATAGACCTTCTACGTTCTGATGATGAGCTTATTCGTAGGAATGCATGGGATACAGTTGAAAAGCTTATAGATAAAGGTATAATAACAAAAGATGATGTAAAGGATTTAAAAGATAAATTTATAGACCTTCTACGTTCTGATGATGAGCTTATTCGTAGGAATGCATGGAGTAATGTTGAAATGCTTGCAGATAAAGGGATAATAACAAAAGATGATTTTATAGACCTTCTACGTTTTGATAATGAGTATATTCGTAGTCATGCATGGGACAGAGTTGGAACGCTTATAGATGATGGGATAATAACAAAAGAAGATGTAAAGGATGTGAAAGATAAATTTATAGACCTTCTACGTTCTGATGATGAGCGTATTCGTAGGAATGCATGGGATACAGTTAGAATGCTTGCAGATAAAGGTATAATAACAAAAGATGATGTAAAGGATTTAAAAGATGATTTTATAGACCTTCTACATCCTGATAATGAAGATGTTCGTAGTCATGCATGGGATACAGTTGAAAAGCTTATAGATAAAGGTATAATAACAAAAGATGATGTAAAGGATTTAAAAGATAAATTTATAGAATTTCTACGTTCTGATAATTGGTATATTCGTAGTCATGCATGGGATACAGTTGAAAAGCTTATAGATAAAGGGATAATAACAAAAGATGATTTTATAGACCTTCTACGTTCTGATAATGGGTATATTCGTAGGAATGCACGGGATATAGTTGATACGCTTATAGATAAAGGTATAATAACAAAAGATGATTTTATAGACCTTCTACGTTCTGATAATGAGTATATTCGTAGTCATGCATGGGATACAGTTGAAAAGCTTATAGATAAAGGTATAATAACAAAAGATGATGTAAAGGATTTAAAAGATAAATTAATAGATCTTCTACGTTCTGATAATGAGTATATTCGTAGTCATGCATGGGATACAGTTGAAAAGCTTATAGATAAAGGTATAATAACAAAAGATGATATAGCAAGACTACATAAAACATAATGATAACAAATTTGACTACATAGATGGCATAGCCCAGAGGAAACATATTATCGTAGATAGGATAAGATATATAGGAAAGGAATCAAACAACCTTGACGAAGTATCCGTATTGGGAATTGATAACAATTCATACCTTGAATATGAGAATATCAGGGAATTGAACAGATACATCTCAGGTAAGGTAAAAACATTAGAATTCAAAATACCTGATATAGAAATATCAAGGAATGATACAATTGATATCAAGAACAAGATTATGTCCATTGATGCTGAAAAAAGGAAAGCCTTGAAGATAAACAAGTCTACATTGTGGTATCAAAAGAAAAAGATTAAAGAGGGTAAGACAATAAAGATGTATAATAAAACAAAGGGGAGGATTGAATGGATAGAATGAATAAGGATGAATTAATAAAAAAGCTAAGTTCTGATGATGACAGTGTTCGTAGTGATACATGGAATATGGTTGTAATGCTTATAGATAAAGGAATAATAACAAAAGAGGATTCTACTGAGTTCATAAAACTTCTAAGTTCCGATAATTATGGTATACGTGAGCTTGCAGTTAGATCTTGGCGTTCTGGTATACGTTCTTCTGGTATGCGTTCTGGTATAAGTTCTGATAATGAGGATATCCGTAGTGATGCATGGGATAGAGTTGATACGCTTATAGATAAAGGAATAATAACAAAAGATGATGTAAAGGATTTAAAAGATAAATTTATAGAACTTCTAAGTTCTGATAATAAAGATATTCGTAGTCATGCATGGGATAAAGTTGACATGCTTATAGATAAAGGGATAATAACAAAAGAGGATTCTACTAAATTAATAGAATTTCTACGTTCTGATTATTATAATGTTCGTAAATATGCATGGGACAGAGTTGGAATGCTTATAGATGATGGGATAATAACAAAAGATGATTCTACTAAATTAATAGAACTTCTAAGTTCTGATAATGAAGATATTCGTAGGGTTGCATGGTATTATATTAGAATGCTTATAGATGATGGGATAATAACAAAAGATGATTTAAAGGATGTAAAAGGTAAATTAATAGAATTTCTACGTTCTGATTATTATGATGTTCGTAAATATGCATGGGGCAGAGTTGGAATGCTTATAGATGATGGGATAATAACAAAAGATGATGTAAAGGATTTAAAAGATAAATTTATAGAACTTCTAAGTTCTGATAATAAAGATATTCGTAGTCATGCATGGGATAAAGTTGACATGCTTATAGATAAAGGGATAATAACAAAAGAGGATTTAAAGGATGTAAAAGGTAAATTAATAGAACTTCTAAGTTCTGATAATGAAGATATTCGTAGTGATGCATGGTATAATATTAGAATGCTTATAGATGATGGGATAATAACAAAAGATGATTTAAAGGATGTAAAAGGTAAATTAATAGAATTTCTACGTTCTGATTATGAAGATATTCGTAGGGATGCATGGTATAATATTAGAATGCTTATAGATGATGGGATAATAACAAAAGATGATTTAAAGGATGTAAAAGGTAAATTAATAGAATTTCTACGTTCTGATTATGAAGATATTCGTAGTGATGCATGGTATAAAGTTGATACGCTTATAGACAAAGGAATAATAACAAAAGATGATTTAAAGGATGTAAAAGGTAAATTCATAGAACTTCTACGTTCTGATAATAAAGATATTCGTGAGGATGCATGGTATAAAGTTGGAATGCTTATAGATAAAGGGATAATAACAAAAGATGATTTAAAGGATGTAAAAGGTAAATTCATAGAACTTCTACGTTCTTATAATGAGTATGACTGGAGTCATGCATGGTATAAAGTTGACATGCTTATAGATAAAGGGATAATAACAAAAGACGATTTAAAGGATGTAAAAGGTAAATTCATAGAACGTCTAAGTTCTGATAATAAAGATATTCGTAGTGATGCATGGTATAAAGTTGATATGCTTATAGATAAAGGGATAATAACAAAAGAGGTTGTAAAGGATTTAAAAGGTAAATTCATAGAATTTCTAAGTTCTGATAATGAGTATATCCGTATTAAGGCATGGTATAAAGTTGATACGCTTATAGACAAAGGAATAATAACAAAAGATGATTTAAAGGATGTAAAAGGTAAATTCATAGAACTTCTACGTTCTGATAATAAAGATATTCGTGAGGATGCATGGTATAAAGTTGATACGCTTATAGATAAAGGGATAATAACAAAAGAGGTTGTAAAGGATTTAAAAGATGAATTTATAGAATTTCTAAGTTCTGATAATGAGTATATCCGTATTAAGGCATGGTATAAAGTTGATACGCTTATAGATAAAGGGATAATAACAAAAGATGATTTAAAGGATGTAAAAGGTAAATTCATAGAACTTCTACGTTCTGATAATAAAGATATTCGTAGTGATGCATGGTATAAAGTTGATACGCTTATAGATAAAGGGATAATAACAAAAGAGGTTGTAAAGGATTTAAAAGATGAATTTATAGAACTTCTAAGTTCTGATAATGAGTATATCCGTATTAAGGCATGGAATAGAGTTGATACGCTTATAGATAAAGGGATAATAACAAAAGAGGTTGTAAAGGATTTAAAAGATGAATTTATAGAACTTCTAAGTTCTGATAATGAAGATATCCGTAGGTATGCATGGAATAGAGTTGATACGCTTATAGATAAAGGGATAATAACAAAAGAGGTTGTAAAGGATTTAAAAGATGAATTTATAGAACTTCTAAGTTTTGATAATGAGTATATTCGTGAGGATGCATGGTATAGAGTTGATACGCTTATAGATAAAGGGATAATAACAAAAGAGGTTGTAAAGGATTTAAAAGATAAATTTATAGAACTTCTAAGTTCTTATGATGAGTATGCCCGTGGGAATGCATTGGATGAAGTTGATACGCTTATAGATAAAGGGATAATAACAAAAGAGGTTGTAAAGGATTTAAAAGATAAATTTATAGAACTTCTAAGTTCTGATAATGAGGATATCCGTAGGTATGCATGGGATAAAGTTAAAAAGCTTATAGATAAAGGGATAATAACAAAAGAAGATGTAAAGGATTTAAAAAATAAATTTATAGAACTTCTAAGTTCTGATAATGAGGATATCCGTATGTATGCATGGTATAGAGTTGATACGCTTGCAGATAAAGGGATAATAACAAAAGAAGATGTAAAGGATTTAAAAAATAAATTTATAGAACTTCTAAGTTCTGATAATGAGGATATCCGTAGTCATGCATGGGATAGAGTTGATACGCTTGCAGATAAAGGGATAATAACAAAAGATGATGTAGCAAGACTACATAAAGCACAACGACCACAAATTTGACTACATAGATAGCATAGCCCAGAGGAAACATATTATCGTAGATAGGATAAGATATATAGGAAAGGAATCAAACAACCTTGACGAAGTATCCGTATTGGGAATTGATAACAATTCATACCTTGAATATGAGAATATCAGGGAATTGAACAGATACATCTCAGGTAAGGTAAAAACATTAGAATTCAAAATACCTGATATAGAAATATCAAGGAATGATACAATTGATATCAAGAACAAGATTATGTCCATTGATGCTGAAAAAAGGAAAGCCTTGAAGATAAACAAGTCTACATTGTGGTATCAAAAGAAAAAGATTAAAGAGGGTAAGACAATAAAGATGTATAATAAAACAAAGGGGAGGATTGAATGGATAGAATGAATAAGGATGAATTAATAAAAAAGCTAAGTTCTGATGATGACAGTGTTCGTAGTGATACATGGAATATGGTTGTAATGCTTATAGATAAAGGAATAATAACAAAAGAGGATTCTACTAAGTTCATAAAACTTCTAAGTTCCGATAATTATGGTATACGTGAGCTTGCAGTTAGATCTTGGCGTTCTGGTATGCGTTCTTATGGTATGCGTTCTTCTGGTATGCGTTCTGGTATAAGTTCTGGTATAAGTTCTGATAATGAGGATATCCGTAGTGATGCATGGGATAGAGTTGATACGCTTATAGATAAAGGAATAATAACAAAAGATGATGTAAAGGATTTAAAAGATAAATTAATAGGCCTTCTACATTCTAATGAAGAATATGTTCGTAGTCATGCATGGGATACAGTTGAAAAGCTTATAGATAAAGGAATAATAACAAAAGATGATGTAAAGGATGTAAAAGATAAATTAATAGGCCTTCTACATTCTAATGAAGAATATGTTCGTAGTCATGCATGGGATACAGTTGAAAAGCTTATAGATAAAGGGATAATAACAAAAGATGATGTAAAGGATTTAAAAAATAAATTTATAGAACTTCTAAATTCTGATAATGAGGATATCCGTAGGTATGCATGGTATAGAGTTGATACGCTTATAGATAAAGGGATAATAACAAAAGATGATGTAAAGGATTTAAAAAATAAATTTATAGAACTTCTAAATTCTGATAATGAGGATATCCGTAGGTATGCATGGGATACAGTTGAAATGCTTATAGATAAAGGGATAATAACAAAAGATGATGTAGCAAGACTACATAAAGCACAACGATAACAAGTTTGACTACATAGATAGCATAGCCCAGAGGAAACATATTATCGTAGATAGGATAAGATACATAGGAAAGGAATCAAACAACCTTGACGAAGTATCAGTATTGGGAATTGATAACAATTCATACCTTGAATATGATAACGTTAGGGAATTCTATGACTGGATTTTAACGTTGAAGCCTAAGGATGTCAGGGATATGGGAATATCACAACAATCCCTTTACAAAATCAAAACAAGGATAAAGAGTGGAAAGCATCTAAATCTAAAGGTTAAGGTTGTTAAAATTCTGTTAAAGTTGTATGGAGATTTGAAGACCGATTCAGGTAATTAATATTCTTTGATAAATATAGTATTATTGAAAATCACAACTTTTTTCGGTCTTATCTATATCCCCTTATTTATAATGGGCCCAGTCGGATTTGAACCGACGACCAATTGGTTATGAGCCAATCGCTCCAACCGGACTAAGCTACGGGCCCTTTCATGCGCCGTCGAGCGGATTTTCAGAAATACTCTTGAACCGCTGACCATTCGGTGTCTGGGGTATATAAGCATTTATATACAATAACAGCCGAGCGCTCTACCAACTGAGCTACGACGGCACCATTAGAGGAATAAGTATAACATCTATAAATAAATTTTTGAATTGGATAACAATATTGATGCATTTTGTGTTGCACATTTATTATTGATTAGAGACATCCTCTCCTCAGCTAAAGCCAGAGGTTTTACAGCTTCCCATACACAACTTAACACTTAATAACGATGTATCTCTTTTTTGTTATAGTTATAGGCAACATCTCATAATGCCTTTATCAAAGAGATTACTTATAGAAAAAATATTATATATAATCCTCTATCAGGTATATGAATGCCCTGGTAGTGTAGCGGTCTATCATCTAGGCCTGTCGAGTTTAACGTAGAAAGCCTGGGACTCGGGTTCAAAAAGATATTTGAAAATCCCGACCAGGGCGTTCTCTGGTGATGTGATGTATAAAAAAATATTGATTGGATTTGACGGTTCTGAGTGTGCCCTAAAAGCTTTCAAAGTAGCATTGAACATGGCTGCATCCCTAAAAACAGAACTGTTTGTAATTGCAGTTGTGCCCTCGATTATATACACTGCATATACTCCAGACATACCGATAGCCGGACTTGAATCATTTACAAACGGACTTGAAAATGAGTATAAAAAAAGTATTCAGAAATTGAAAGAGGAAGCAGGCAATCAAAATATTATGTTGAACAGTTATATTGTAGAAGGGCATCCAGTGGATAAAATAGTTGAATATTCAGAACAGATAAAAGCAGACCTTATAATAATTGGTTCCAGAGGATTATCTGGCATAGAAAGGCTCTTTCTGGGATCTATCTCTGACGGGGTTGTTCATCATTCCAAAATTGATGTTTTGATAGTAAAAAAATGAAAATAGATGCCGTAGAAAATGGCTCTCTCAACAATTATACATACGCTGTAGAAACTGTTGAAGGCGCTATTTTAATAGACCCATCTCTGGGTACCGACAAAATTATGAATATCCTGGGAAATGAAAGGGTTAAAAGAATAAAATATATAATAAATACCCATTCGCATTTTGATCATATTGTTAATAACCCATTTATAGAAAAGTCAGGATGCATGGTTATTGCAAATGGATTATCAGATATAAGAAAGGATATATCCATAAATATGGATTCCACGATAAAACTTATAGGCATAGAAGTGAAATTTATACTAACGCCAGGGCACAGTAACGATTCAATGGTGATTCTTATGAACAATAATCTTTTTACAGGGGATACGCTTTTTGTAGAAGAAATTGGCAGAGTTGATCTGCCCGAATCATCTCCAGAAGAGATGTATAGATCATTATATAAAAAAATAATGGTTATGCCTGACGAAACCGTAATATATCCAGGACATAACTATGGTCCTACCCCTACTTCCACACTGGGTAGAGAAAAGAAAAAGAATCCGTGGTTATCATGCAATTCCGAACAGGAATTCATAAAAAAAATATCTGAATGAGTAATCTTTCAACCACGGAGATTTATGTTGTATCATACATGAATAATGATAAAATAGATTATCACCATTACAGCAGATTCGCAAGAAAGCTCCAGCCTTTTGGAGAAGATGAATTGCGAAAGCTATACATATAATATCGGTGTATCCATATTAGTATATGGAAATAAAGAAAAAAGAAAAAGAATATCATAGAGAATCTATATGGTATACATCAAGTAAAACTGGTAACTATATAAATAATTAATGAATGATATATATGTTAATGATAATAGATGAGGCAGATCAGGGATGTATGCAAGGGGAACACTGATATCCCTGAAGAGGCAATGTTATGAGCGATAGTGACCTTAGAACCTTAGATGCTTTAGCACGGAGAATATGTCAGTACATAGCAGGTGTGTATATATATGAAATTTGAAATTGTTATAAAGGATGTTTCTTCGATAACCTCCAGCAATATTGAAGATGCAGTCATCGATTTTATATATATGATTGGACTGATATCCAAAAGTCAAAGATATAACAGAGAAAAGATTAAAAAAAGTATTCCATACAGATTATTTATGGACTTTTTTTTAAAATATCCTGGGAAACCATGGCAGGTATCTGATTTAGCAACAACACTTGGGACCTCCAGACCTACTGTTTATAGATATATCAATAAGCTTATGAACATGGATTTTATAGAGGTAGAGAATATAGATGATTTAGATACATCTCATAAAGGTGCTGTAAAAAAAGGATACAGGATAAGATTTGGAAATATAGAGAAGGCATGGGGTATAGTTGACGCACACATCAAGATCATAATAAGAAACTACGAAGAAAGTGCTAAATACATCCAATCAATAGTGGATAAAGATATTAATAGTAAAAGACATCTATAACTTTGGTAATCATTTAAAATATATCAGGAGGAGTAACCGTGGCAGAAGATAAAAAGAAAGAAAAGGTGGAGTCAAAACATCCAAAAGAGGATGTTCCTAAGAAAGAGAAAGAGATCAAAGAGGTAAAGGATAAGGATAATAAAGCAGTGAAGACTACGGAAGAAGTCAAAGAAAAGAAGCCTTCCAAAAAGCATGCAGAAAAGAAACATGCAGAAAAAAAAGAGATACCCAAAAGCAAGGGTAAAACAGAAGGTGAGAACTTTAAATATATTATCCGTATACATGAAAAAGATATAAACGGGGAAAGGCCGTTGCTATACGCAATACACGATATCCCCGGTATAGGACTCAGGGTAGCAAATGCTGTTGTAAAACATCTTAAATTACAGCCAAACATCAAAATAGGGCTTATGTCTGATAAGGAAATTGAGGATATCATTTATGCAGTTGATAATATATCCACATACTTGCCACCATGGCTACTTAACAGGCAATACGACCCGGAAACCGGTGAATCATATCAAATTGTAGGACAGGATATACGGATCAAAAGAATGAACGATATCAACATGATGAGAATGATTAAATGTTATCGCGGTATAAGACATGAAAAGGGATATAAGGTAAGAGGTCAGAGAACGAAATCCAATGGTAGAACAGGAATGGCTGCAGGCGTTTCTAAAAAAACGGTGCAGGCTGCCGAGAGCAAGGCTGCCGCAGAATCTAAAGGCGCCTCCGATAACAAGGCAGAAAACAAGGCTGCAAAAAAATAGATAGGTGATGTTTAATGGGTGATCCTAAGTTTTTAAGAAAAAAATACGAAAGACCAGCTAATCCATGGGAAGGAGAAAGAATAAAGAGAGAGAATGAGTTGCTGGCTAAATACGGCTTAAAGAACAAAAAAGAGCTGTGGAAAGAGCAATCAAAAATGAGAAGTATAAGAAGACAGGCCAGAGATCTTAACTCCAGATTGAGAACAAAGAATCTGCAGGCGGAGAAGGAGGCTAGATGGCTTATCAATAAGCTTTACGTTATGGGTGTTTTAGCCAATAAATCCGCTACTATGGATGATGTTCTGGCGTTATCCATTGAGGATATCCTTAAAAGACGACTGCAGACGGTTGTATATACAGCAGGTTTAGCCAATACTCCCAGGCAGGCCAGACAATTTATATCCCACAGGCATGTTATGATCAACGGAAGAGTAGTTACAATTCCGAGCTACAGGGTAAAGAGAGACGAAGAATCTGCAATATCTTTCTCCGATAAATCTCCTATCAAGGATGACGAGCATCCAGCTAGAATTAAAAGCGGTCTGTTGAGCAAGAGTAAAAGCAGTGTGAGTAGTTAAAAAAAAGGTGTTGTTAAATGGGTGAAAAAGGAATTGCACATATATATGCGTCGTACAATAATATAATAATAACAATAACAGATATTACAGGTGCGGAAACGATTGCCAAATGCAGTGGTGGCATGGTTGTTAAAGCTGCCAGAGACGAAGGGTCACCGTATGCGGCTATGAAGGCTGCAGAGAGAGTTGCTGAAGTTGCCAAGGAAAAGGGATATGATACGCTTATAGTTAAAATAAGAGCGCCTGGGGGTAATAAGATAACCACACCAGGTCCTGGTGCACAGGCAACTATAAGAGCACTGGCGAGAGCAGGAATGAGGGTTACACAGATAGAAGATGTCACGCCGATACCTCATGACGGAACAAAAAGAAAAGGCGGAAGAAGAGGAAGAAGAGTGTGAACCAATGAAGATTCAGATACTTAATGAAGATGATACTACACTCAAATTTGTAATAGACGGGATCAAGGATTACGAAATAAATGCGCTGCGCAGGTATCTTATAAGGGAGATACCGAAATTGGCAATAGATACCGTTGAATTTCATCTGGGATCTATAAGATCCGAAGAAGATGGAACGGAATATGAAAGTATTACGCCTCTTTTTGATGAAGTTCTTGCTCATCGTATCTCTCTTGTTCCAATACCTACAGACCCTGAAAAATTTAATTTTAGAAAGGAATGCACATGCAATGGTGCCGGTTGTCCGTCATGCACAGTTATATATACACTCAACGTGAAATCAAATAAAAAGGACGAAATGGTCACTGTATATTCTGGTGATCTGAAACCAGTAGGAGATCCCAGTATGCAGATTGCAGATAAAAAAATACCTTTAGTAAAGTTAGCATACAAACAGGGTATATTATTATATGCAACAGCAGAACTTGGAAGAGCAAAGAATCATGCAAAATGGCAGGTAGTTAACGTAGCTGGATATTCGGAATACCCTGAGATACGAATTGATAATAAAAAATGTATGGATGCATGTGAAAAATGTATAGATGTATGTCCCCCCAGAATTCTTGTGAAAAAAGGTAATAATCTTACAGTAACGGATGAGTCAAAATGTATTCTATGCAATATGTGTGTAAAGAGATGCCCTGATGGTGCAGTAGAGGTACGTGGCAACAAAGAAAAATATATATTTCAGCTGGAAACAGATGGCTCCATGAGCGCCAGAAAGGCACTTTTATATTCTCTGCAGTCCTTGAAAGAGGAGTTCAATCAGATAGGTAAATTTGCATCGGAGCTCAAGGATTAGAGGTGCATCTCTTTTTCATCTTTCAATATTTTATTATTATTATTCATAACTGAAAATTACAAATATTTTTATATATTGTATTTGCTTATATATTTTGGGACTTACAGATTGTATGGCAGAAATAATATGTCCTTATCGTAGAACAATGATGTATTGGAACTGGCATATTAAGTAAAGGTGTGGTAACAATATGAATAACAGGATGTTAAACTACGAGGTGGTATGGTGATCCTCTTTTCAGATTCAGAGGTTGTATATATTCCGTATATAGCCACAGGCTTTTCTACAATTCAGATTATTATTATACTCTTATTTATGGCAATGGCTATCCTGTTTTTTTCACTCTATGTATCCACAAGAAAAAAATTTTTAATGGCTACTGCAGAAGATCCTAAGTTGGTCCTGCACGAAATTTATGCAAGAGAACAGATGAAAAAAATGGAGGGTGTGCACGGAGTTGTTGCAGAGGTTAGCAAACCAAAAAAAATTCCTTTTATAAAGCTGCCGTTTAACTTTTCTTTCCTCTCAAAAAAACCATCGGTTACAGCAGCTCCACAAATTATCACAGGTGCAAAAGCAACTCCTCAACAGACTTTTACACCTCCCCAGATTGAACCGCAAGCGGAAAAACCTGTGCAAAACAGTGTTATTAATACAGATAGTAACACGCCTGGCAATAAAACAATAATAAGTGATGAAACGATAATGCAACTTGAATCCATGCTTAACGATGTTAAGCCAGGTATTGATAAAGGTAAGGAATCAGCACGCAATGTTACAGGAGATAACACGGGGAGTGAAGCGAAACAGACAGAGAAACAGAATGTCCCGGCGAAGGAAGTTATACCTGTTATTACTGATAAAAAAGAAGAACCACCGCATGACATAACTGCTGACCAACAGAAAGGTGAACTATCTGTGAACAGGGATGTTGAGAATATTGCTAAACCAGATGGCAAAACTGCAGATGATTTACAGCTCAGGGCAGATGAAAAGATCAGTGTGGCAGAGATCATACAGCAGAAAGATAAAGTTCCCGCCGAAATAAAGAATATGAATCCTGTTGCCAGAGAATCAACGGAACCCGTTACCGCATCTGCAGATGGTAAAACCGTTACAGATAAAACAGTTATTATAAACGATAGCCATGCCATTGAAAGCGATGGAAGTGGCAATCCGCAGACAGAAACTCCATCGGATGATAACGCCAGCAAAGAAGAACAGAACAAGGACTGGGTTAATGACATTGAAAAAGAGCTAAACGAAACTGCAGGAAAAACAGATTTGCAATCGGGTGAACCGGATAAAGATATCTTTATTACAGATCTGGAGAAAAAAATAAATGAATTACCGGTAGACAAAGATAATGATAAAGATAAATTACCAGAAGGTGAGGTCAGGGCTCCGGACAAAGAGGAATTAAAAACAGCTAATTTATCCACAATTGACAGTGGCAATAAAACCATTGATAACATTGAGGATAGATCTGATTTGAAGGAGGTGTCTATACCATACGATACAAAGCAGAAGAATATTAAAAAAAAGATACTTCACCGTGATATATCATTGAATATGCCCCCGCATGGTTATTCAGGTAAAGATGAAACTGATAGATCTGCGTACAATGAAAATAAGGTCAAATCCTCCGGTGCCGGCGGAGAGACAGACACAGGTGAGATAAAAGATATCGGTAAAGATGCAGGCATCCACCACGACGCAGAAACCGGAGAGATCATTACAGACAAAAATATTAAAGTCAATGATAAAAAAACCACTGTATCAATGAATAAAACAGTTAAATCGGAAAAAAAGGATGATGCTGCACAGAATCCTGATAAAGTGGTTATTCAAAATTTGGTAACCCGTTATAAGAACGGTAAAAAGGAGAATGAAGATACAGAATCCTTACTGAAAGAGGATAATACCAGCGGAAGCAAAACAGAGGAATCCTCCGGTGAAGCCGATGATCAGAAAAAAAATGATATTAAAAACAATTCAAAAAAGAGGAAAAGAGCATAACTTGAGAGTCAACCACCCTTCCCCGGCGGAAGAGGCCTGAAAACATGAAAGAAAAGCAGAAGTCAGATCGGAGAAACAGATGCACACCCACGGGGGCTCCACAGGTCCGCGGCAACCGTGATCATGCATTAATGGTAAAATAGAGGAAAGGTTTGCAATTTCAGTCCCTATTCCTCTACATACTCACGTATTGTGTTTCTTCAGAAGGGATCAGACGAAAACAAAAATGGGTGCAGGGTTAATAACTGTTAAAAAATTAAAAGAGGTATGAGAATGGTCTTTAGTAAAGATGAGATTACTGCAAAATGGCATGACCTGTTTGATGATAAATCAATACTGCCAGATCTCCTTATGATGAAGGTACGGTATCCGGAAAAAAGAACCGTTAAAATCCCGTTTAAAATAATAGAACGATTCAGTCCTGAATTTGCGGTGGAGCTTCTCAATAATCCTGAAGAGATACTCAATGCGGGAAGGGAATATATAGTATCCACCTATTTTTCTGACAGAGAGGTTCCTGCAAATACGGTGCATATCCGTATAGAAGAGCTGCCAGATGAGTACTGTATTAATATCCGGGACGTGAGGGCAATACATCTCAACAAATTCATCTCTATAGAGGGAATGGTTAGAAAGGCAAGTGATGTCAGACCAAAAATTGTAGAGGCCGTGTTCAGATGCAAAAGTTGTAATAAATATATCGTAGAACCACAGGATACACTGGTAATCAGGCTACCGTCCGAATGTTATACGGATCAGGGTGGCTGCGGAAAAAATCAGGCCAGTACAAAATTTGTACTGGAAGATAAACTCTCCAGATTCCTGGATTTTCAAAGGATAGAGGTTGAAGATACCTCCGATTTTTCCAGCAGGGGTACGCAGCTTCAGCATATTATTGTTAATTTAGAGGACGATATAACAGGGCTGGTCATACCCGGTATAAGAGTCGTGGTTACAGGTATTGTAAAGTCAATTGAATATGAAGGCAAGGGCAAAAGAAGCTTTTTTGATATATTTATTGATGCTGTATCCATCAATACCGAAAAACATGAATACGCAGATCTGGAGATAACACCGGATGAAATAGAGACTTTTAAGAAGATAGCCATGGATGATGAAATATCCAACAAAATCGTGAATTCCATTGCACCCAGCATAGGTGGTATGGAGATTGTAAAAGAGGCAATAGCCCTCCAGTTATTCGGTGGTGTGAGCAAGGTCCTTAAAGACGGTATTAAGATAAAGGGAGATATACACATCCTTCTTCTGGGAGATCCAGGCACCGCAAAATCCCAGCTGTTGAGATACGTTGCCTCTCTTGCTCCGAGAGGTGTTTACGCAAGTGGAAAATCCACCACTGCAGCAGGTCTGACCGCTGCAGCGGTCCGCGATGATACGCTGGACGGGCGATGGACTCTTGAAGCAGGTATGCTTGTTCTTGCCAATAAAGGTATAGCATGCATAGACGAACTTGATAAAATGAATGAAGAAGATCGATCAAGCATGCATGAAGCACTGGAGCAGCAGACCATAAGCATTGCCAAAGCGGGTATTACGGCAACCCTGCCTGCCCAGTGTTCGGTACTGGCGGCTGCCAACCCTACCCTGGGACGATTTGATCAGGAGCAGTCCGTACTGGAGCAGACCAAGTTACCGACAACCCTCCTGACAAGATTTGATGTGATCTTTCCCCTTTATGATATATCCAACGAAGAGAAGGATACCCGTATAGCCAGGCACATTCTTGAGTCGCACAGAGCTGGAGAAATAGACGTTTACAATGAAAATATAGCTGAAGAGAAAATGGAGGATACACTGGATACGCATCAACCTGTATTCCCACTGGAGTTCTTAAAAAAATATATATCATATGCAAGAAACAATATTTATCCTGTTATGGAACCGGATTCCATGGATTACATACTGAACTACTACGTCAGCAAAAGAAGCAGGGCAAAGCAGGGTGATCATCCTATACCTATAACCGCCAGGCAACTGGAAGCGTACATCAGATTATCAGAGTCCTCCGCAAAAATGAGATTATCCAATAAGGTAACAATGAGTGATGTGGAAAGAGCGATAAAAATCGTAGAATCCTTTATTCAGATGACCTCTACAAATGAAAATGGAGAGCCTGATATAGACATGTTTTCCAGCGGTATAAGCAGTAAAAAAAGATCTGGAATAAAGGATATGACAGCTATAATTGAGGCGCTGCATACTGGACTTAGAAAAGAGGCATCGTTTGAGGAAATCAAGGAGGTAGCAAAGAGCAAGGGAATAAGTGAGGAAGAAGTGGAGAGACTGCTTTTTGCCATGAGCAATTCAGGTGTGATCTATACAACAACTATAAACAATAAAAAGATATATAACGTGGTGAAATGAGATGGCGGAGAACAGCATAGTACTTAAATGGAACAGGTCCGGAATGGGATCCGTTCTGGCTGCGGCGGATGCGGATATTATAGGTAAGTGTATACACCATAACAATATTGATATACTCATATCTGAAAAATTTTATGGAACAGAGGTGGTAAGTGATCTGCAATTCCTTGAGGCTCTGGAGATCGCTACCAACTGCAATCTGTTCGGGAATTACACGGTGAGAATTGCCGTGGATAACGGCTTTGTTGATACCTCCTCCGTTATGACCATAGACAGCATAATGCATGCCATAATTGTACAGATCTGATGATTGCCATGTACTGTATTATCTGTGGAAAGGAAGAGGAAAAAGATCTGTACGAAGGGATGTGTATAAGCTGCTATATGAAAAAACATGATATATTATCCATACCCGAGAAAATAAACCATGAAACATGCAGATACTGCAATTCTGTTAAAATTGGAAAGAAGTGGGTGGAAAAGATCAATCTAGAAGATTATATTAAAAATTTTGTTGTTCTGTTACCCGGATACAGGCTTGCCTCTCTGGAAGTGGAAATTGGAGCCGGGGATGAACATCAGTATGCATGCGGTGTAAAGGCAGATATTGAATTGCCTGATGGAAACCAGATAACCCTCAAAAGGGACACCATCATAAGAAAGATACATGGCGTGTGTGTGCAGTGTTCCAGATACCAGGGTGGATATTATGAAGCCATAATGCAGATAAGAAATTTCAATGAACAGGAGCTTGATAGAATCGCAAAAAAATCTGCTGATTACAGAGTTACGGATAATGAGATGGTAAAAGGCGGTATTGATCTCTATATGATGGATGGAAGAGAGGCAACCAGATTCGCATCGGATCTGAAAAAAATGTACAGGGTCGAGTCCAAAATAAGCAGAAAAATTTTTGGTGTAAAAAACGGAAGAACCGTATACAGAATAACCATACTGCTGAGAGCTATTCACTGACGCAGAGCCATGAGCGGTGCAATTACCGCACATCAGTCTGATGCTTCATCAAATCAAAATATTTATGGGCTCCGATAGAACCTAAAATTTTCTTTGCAGAGTTATATGCTCTTTCTGCATCTGAATCATTACCACTTTTTGTGTACGCCTCCGCCATTCTCATAAAGGATACAGCGGTAAACCAGAGCATATTCAACGAAGTGAATATATCCGCAGCTTTTTCCGTATTCTCAACAGCCCTGATGAAATTCCTTTTTTTGATCTCATTTATGCCTCTGTTAAGCTCCTTAACAGCACTGTAAAACGGTCCATCCATGGGTCTATCTATTTTTTCCTTTTCGAACATGATCATGTACAGATAGCCCATGTCTGTATCATAACTCCTCATTTTCTGCCTGTCAAATATTTTTGAAAGATGCATGAGATCATATTCCGATTTCTGTTTATCCATCATTATTATATAATATAAATAAATGTAAAACCTTACCTCTACATATATGTAGTTATTTTCCCACTGTGCTGAAACATCCATGAGTGTATTTATGTGTGTATCACCTTCCTTTACATTGCCTGAGAAAATCTCTATCAATGCAAATTCAAGTTCTATCCATACTCTCAATTTTGTATAGTCTGATCTGGTAAGAACCTCTGACATCTCTGCTATAAGAAGATTGCATTTTTCCAGATCTGCATAGGTGGACCTGAGATTTCCATAAAAAATCGACTGAAACCCATTGATGAGCTTTCTGTATATTATCCCGGTTGAACTGTACTCTCCCATACCGTAACCTATATTGTTGTGTTCATTGATATTTTTATTACCATGCTTGATCATAACCCATTCAGCATGAATTGCAATGGCCAGCAGATCAGGGGTGCGGATATAATTCCAAGGCAAAGATTTTTCAAACTCCAGCATGGCCTCATTTTCCGATCCCTGAAGAGCCTTAAGCCATCCTGATACAAGATAGTGCATGGGTTTATTTTTTTCAAAATTTTCGTACAGGGGTGCGACTGTATCGGCACCCATTCTTTCAATAAGCCTTATTACAATATCTACAAAAAAATTTTCGTCGTGTGCATTTGAAGCATGATATAAAAGTTCCTCTATACCCTCCTTATCCATGTTATCCATATTTATCAAGTAATTTGCAGCTTTTTTGTGTAACTCCCATATGACCGTTCCACCCTGATTTATAAAGAATTGCTGGATTATCTTATAAGGACTGTATTTGCCGTCATGGTATTTTATGAAACTTTTCCTGATAAGTCTATTCATAACCTCCATGGTTTCCATACTTTTTATGGTAAATGCTTCCATATCTACAGCCCTTCTGTAAATAGAGAGCTGTGAGAGCATATCCTTTTCTTCACGGGAGAGAGCCGAATATAACTCGTCATACACAAAAGAGTATAAATTGCTTGTAGGATTCTTTATATCCTCCGGGCTCACAGAAATAAGGATAGCCTCCGGATTCCCACCTATACGATCGTATATTTCTTTAATATCCTTTCTATCAAGTGATTTAATCTTATTATTCGCAATGTCCATGACATCCTTTGCAGAGAAATCATCCAGATATTGAATGGTAAAAGAGACCTCCAGAGATTCCATGACCCTGTTTGAAAAGAGGTCCACCTTCTCCCTGCTGAGAATGATAAACTTCAGATTCTGAAGGTTATGTTCTACAAGAGCATTTACTATTGCACTGCCATCCTTCATAGATTTATGAAAATTATCTATAACTATCAGAGTAGTTGTATCACTCAACTCCCTTTCCACAATTTTTAACGCATCGTTTATATCCATATCCTTTTTCTGCATGTAATCTTTAAGGGCTGTTTTATGCATGGTGGAAAACATGTCTGATATGTCCTTCAAAATGCCCACTACATTGGACCATTCATACAGATTGAGCCAGAAAACATTCATTTTACTGCTTACCCTGTGTGCCACCTCTGTAGCTACTGTTGTCTTGCCAGATCCGGCAACACCACAGATCATTACCACAGACGAGCCCTGCCTGGTAATAGCCTCTGTTATTTCTGTCAATTCCCTGTCCCGATCGAGGATATTGACACGTTTGGGGATTCTTGTAGAGAAAACATAATTTTTGGTAAGATACATCTGGAGCTGTTTTATTCCATGCTGTGACGGTGATATGTTTACAGAATACCTGTAAATCATATTGAAAACCTCTTCATCATATGTCGGCTCATTATTGGTTATGACCATTACAGAGGTTGAGGATTTGATAAGATCATTAAGATAATCTACAAACTTAATACCCTGCTCCTTTGAAATCACACGTGTTATATACTCAACACCATCCAGTATGATAATTGTTTTTTTATTTTTATTAATAATTTTCTGAATTACAGATAATATCTGCTCCGTATTAAGTGGAGATATATTCATACTTCCACTTATGCTGGTCAAACAGAATACGGCGCCGTGTTCCGTGTATCTTCTTATTTCGTTTATATTAATTCTTGATATGATAACTCCTTCATAACCCTCTGCGATCTTTTCATTGTACAGCTGGATAACATCGTTTATCTTTACGCTCTTGGCTACATGCAGATAACCCTCCCTGATAAGGGAGCTGTTCAGAACAGAGGTTTTTACAGTGCCTTCCTCTTTCTTTTTTCCAAATATCCACTCCAAATTTGTTATGCCTTCCTTTACCTTTTTTGCATAGGCAATACCGTCTGCAGTGAGAAAATATACCTTTCTTCTCCTTCCCACACCCTTTACATGGGATACGATCTCTTCAACATATTTTTTGTCAATATATTTCTTAACAGATCTGGGAACATGGCTTCTAAGCACCCCCGTTACGTCGGCAATACCGTCCTGTGTAATCTCATACGGCACTTCAAAGCTATCTCTGTATTTTATATATTCATATAAATGGAGAAGAATCTTTTCACCTGCAGTCAACTTTGGTTCGTCAGAACCCTTATTACTATTCTCATCCATCCTATCATACCAAATATATTTTAATATTATAACATTATGCTTAATTATTAGAGTTAGTGTATCGTAATTGTTCTTCCAAAAATATTATAAAAATTGGTTTTAAAATTGTAAAGATAATATAATATATTAATGTTTCATATCACACCATTAAGTAGAATTAAGATTAAAATTAAGATTAAGAATTATTGTCTATTTGTGAAAAATAGATATTAAATATAGGTGGATGATATATGCACATAACAGAAATAGATATTAAAAATTTTAAGATCTTTGAAAATTTTACTTTTAAACCCAAAATGTTAAATGTAATTACAGGCAGAAACAATACCGGGAAAACAACATTACAAGAGGCGCTTTACATTACATTTAACCTACACGACGTTTTATCAAAATATATGGATTTTCCAGGTTATTTGCTTCGTGAACGATCATCTGAAGGGTCTATAAAATTAACTTTTTCAGAACATAGAAAAAAATCATTAACAATAAAAAAAGCAACAGATATGGATGTACATACTAAATTGATTAACATCCTGAAGAAAATTATCACCAATTTTTTAGAAGAAACCAATTCTTTAGAAAGATCAAATAAAATTAAATTAACAAAGCTGAATTATAAGGATATAACCGAGTTATCTCTTTTGTTTGCTAATAACATTGAAAATTATAAAAGCCTTAGACAATTTTTATACAATAACAGCATTAAAATCATGGAAACCAGCAAAAAGTCGGGGCCGTATACTACTTATTTACCAATCATAAAAAACAGATCGGTTAATATGGAGTGGAATAAATTTCTAAGTGAATTCCACTCTTTAGTAAATGATTGGTTAAAAAAGCATAAAAAATTAAATAATGCTACAGTACTTAAAAGCACTTTAATGGTGTTGCCATTAGCAATACTTAACAGTATTTGGCTTGACTCTAACCTTAATCCTGATTCTACTATGTTTGAATCCATAAATGAAGAAGAAGACAAAAAAACAACTAAAAAGAAATTTAGTTATATAGATGACCATATACTTATAAATATTCTTCGTAATCAATCTTTTAATGAAATTGCAGTAATGAATACAGAAAATTTTATTAAAAATAGAAATATAATGGAAAGTATTCAACGATTTACTTTTAATAAAATTGTGCAGAAAAAAGATACGGAGACAGTAGAAGTTCCATTTGAACTGATGGGTGATGGATTTAAAAAAATAGCTGAAATTGTATATTACATTTATGCGCAAGATGGTGTCAAAATAATATCGATTGAAGAACCCGAGAATCACTTGCATCCTGGATATATCAATGAGATTGTAAAATTATTTATCGAACTTGCAAAAGATGGGGTCCAGATCTTTGTTACAACGCACAGTCATGATTTTATTGACGCATTGCTAAATGGCAGTTACAATGAAAAAGATACCGCGTTCTTAAAAAAGGAACTTCAATTTGTACGTCTTGATAAAGCAGATGACACCATTATACCACTGTTTTTGGACTACGAAGGAGCTCTTAATAACATAACCGATCTTGAACTTGATCTCAGGGGGATTTAGATTATTCTATGGCTATTGATAAGAATAAGATCATGTGTGTGGTGGAAGGCAAGCATGATCTGTTTTTTATTGAATATATTCTAAAAAAATATTGTAAAACAGAAAAAAGTCAAATAAAAAATTTTAACAATAGTGTTCCAAAAAACAAACAAAAAAATAAAGAAACAACTGAAATAAGAAATTTTATAGAACCTTCATCACCATATCATGTATTGATAAAAAGTGAAAATGGTAAAAAAGGTATAATATCACTATTGAGCGACGTAATTGTAAGTTTCGCAATGAAAAACAACTCTAACAATAAGTTATATATTGTTATGGATTCAGACCATCAAGATATAAAATCATTAACCAATGAAATAAAGCAAACATTGAGTTCACAACGGCAATTGACAACAACATGCAAGGATATAAAAATAAAAAATTCGAATTCGCTTTGCAAACAATTTTATCTAGTGAATTGTGAAGTTAGCTTTCATAATGAGAAGAGAAATGCAAATATTAAATTAATTGTTGTAAATCCTTCTTTAGAAATTATATGTGACATCGAAGAAAACGATGATGAATCAAGTTTAAACAAAAAAATTGATGAATATTGTGAAAGCAACAAAGAAAACATATCGGGCATCCTCGATCAGTTAACCCAGGTATAGGCGAATTGTCAGCAAACAATCAGATCCTTCAGCACAATTCAGTGATCTTTCTGTTATGCATGGATACCATTTTACCAATCAGTATGTGAATATATATACTTTCTCCTGTTCACTACGCCGATTATATACCGTTAGGAGAATAAATTTTTAGATTGTTTCTTGTTGAAAATTGTTGATCCCTGAAAAATTTTTTGATATACTAGACGTATTGATATCTATCTGTTAGGTAAGTTTCGTATTACGAAAAATAACAAATGAGATGTTATTTCAATAGTCTCAGTAAATTATAACTTCACTGCCCAATTCTTATAGATGAATAAAACGCATTCATCTGTTCTTCTGTATATGGTGTGCCTGGTAGGGAATCTGATAATATCTTTTCTATGCCTATATCCACCAGTTTTATCATCTTGCTTTTATTCATGCATGTTTTCTTCAGCTTTTTTCTGTATAGTGCATAGGTCGCAGCAACATCTTCCTGTCCGAATACTGTTTTGATGTATAGTGGATTTGACATGTTCTGGAACAGTGCCAAACTTTCTCCGCTCTGTGATAGAACAGTTCCTGTTGCCTTGTTACCACATCTCTTCCTCACATTTTTCCTCACTTTCCTGAAGAATCTCTCTATGGAGTTGTTTGTCCTCGGTATCGTGTGCTCTGCATTATTAGCAAAGAGTAGAGATTCTCTCTACTATGAAAAAGCTCTTTAGACAGTACCCCTATAACAATAGGAGTACTTTGAGTAGGAGTAGTTGCCGACTCTCTCTTTGGGCTTCGAGCCCGCAATTAAGGTTGGCAACTCATGCGTATCAATACAGTGCCTCTCTCTGAGAGACGAATAGTAGATTGTACTCGCTTTCCTCCTACTACCTTGTTACCATTTTATCAATCCTCACCCTATCTCTCTTTCTTAGAAGATAGCCACCATGCTAACGCAGTCACACCAATTCCAATTACAGTACCTAAGGCAATTAAACCGCCGGTACCAATCTTTACACCATCTTGAGAATATCCACACATTCACATTCCCAATGTTCTGCAGTTATACCTATTCCAGACATTTGCCTCCTCCCACACTCAGGGCAAACTACAGGAAGATCCTTTAATTTATCTGTGCCTTTTCTAAGGATCTGCTCTTGGATAGCCCTTAGCACCTTTGCATCATTCTTACTTACCTTTACTTTTGTCATTTTTTATAACAACGTGTCGTTGTTATAATGCTATATAAACCTTTGTATTAGAGTATACGTGGGTATAGCCATGTAGTCCATAAATTTTGTGGTTGGCAGGCTGCAAAAGAGTATAAAAATAATAAAAAGATTTACATCGATTACATTACTCCAGAGAATTTAGTGTGGAACCTCTAACCCTAACAATATGTTTAAACTGCAACTTTTGATTGACTCTAAATATCAGTCATATTCTTTAGTTCTTATGGTGGGATTTGATTTACCTGTCAGCAAGTAAACTTAACCCATAGTTCTATGCGCTATTATGGATTTCAATTTTCAAATTATGAATGCATTAAAATACGCAGAGCTATGTGTTTTAGGATGCGATCTTTTCCTGCATTCACATAATGATGTAAATGATGTAATATATGTGGAACAACAAAAGGCATTACAAAAGGCATTATAGAACTAAATACTGGCAATGGAATCCTGTTCTGTTTCAAGTTATCCACTATTTCAATTAGCGGATAATGCCTTGAAAGCTCCGTCCAGTATACATACCCGGTATACTCTGCTGGTCTTCCGGGATCAGAGAGAAATTTAGAAACATTGAACAGTTCAGTTTCGTCAGTAAATCTTGAAAACGATATGGCATCAGCAAGGGATTCTTCTATCACCTGTTCGTAATATTTTAGACTGGAATGTCCACCGGATATATATGCATGCACAAATTCATGAAAAAGAACTGCCAGAAAAATGTCATCAAAGCTTTTAGATGATGAATTTGCTTTAACTCTTTCAGGGCAGATAAATATGGCTCTTCCACTAATTTCGAAGGTTGTATATTTATTAACAAGAGCTGGCATAACAGAATTCATATATACGCCTATTGATGGATATAGTACCTTCCTGCATTCCTCCATTTTGCCCCATGTTCCGTCAACTTTTTCCACCTCTTCATCAGAAAAATAACCTTCATCTAATCCATTGTTATCGCTACTTTTAAATGCATGTGATAAAATCTCTCTAACGCATTCTCTATTTAATCCCTTCTTAGGGGGGCTTATTTGATCCATAAGTTGTTCATCTACCAGAAAGACTGGAACATCACTCACAATTGAGTTGAGAAACCCCATCTTTGCTATTGCTTTTTTATTCATATTCCTGTTAACTGCAATTTTAGAATTTATATTTTTTATGGTAAGTACAGTAATACATATCACCACCTTGCCTTTAATATTGACTTCTTATAACAAAGTTTCTTATATAGTTTGTGTAAATAAACAGAATCAACAGTCTATAAAAAAAGATAATGATTTGACAGGTTATTCAAAAATTTACACCCAAAACATATTTTTTCAGAACTAAAACAAACAGTTTTTAGCATTCCCTTACGGCCTGTCAACAACTCCTCAGCCAAAGCAACGGAGTTTTACTGTTTTCAAACCCGTTTCCCTGACTCCTTATAAAGTGCATAACAGCTGGTTAATGGTCAAATCCATATGGGTTTTGATCAGGTGAATACCTGTGCAATTTATCCCGCAATCATAACTAACAAATAAAGTTAAGGTTATATCTAATGAAGATATTTAGTTGTACATAGGTACGCATGGTGTATTCATGAGTTTAACCATAGGTAGAATTTCTACAGGTAACCCTGAACTTGATAAAATGCTTGATGGTGGCTTGATACCTGGAAGGCCATACATACTATCAGGTGTTCCTGGAAGTGGCAAATCAACAATAGCTACGGAATTTCTTATAGATGGAGTTAAAAAAAATCAGAATGTTCTTCTGGTTACACTTGTAAGACCACCCAATGAAATAAAACAGAATCTGGGGAGGTACGACAATAATTTCATCGGTATAAATGTATTTGATGCCATTTCTGATATCATGACCTATGAAAAAACCCCTGTAAAGGACATAGCATCTGTCAGATCCGTGGAGTCCTTTAAAGATGTATCAGAACAGATACGGAAAAGTCCTGAATTTAATAAAATAGAGGTATCGTTTACAGCACTTCAATCCACACTCAGACTTGAAACAATGAAGAAAATGTATGATCGAATTGTGATAGACTCCATAACAGCTCTGAAATATTTCTGTATGGAGGGATATGATTCAAATACGGGTATACAGTCGTTTATGAGATTCCTTTCCGAGCTCAGTTCTACAGTTATAGTAGTTGCAGATATACCCAATATGGATTCCCTGCTTCCCGAACTCTTTCTATCAAGGGGAGAGATAAGAACGCATATGTATATAGACAGAGATCGCATCAAATATGCTATATGGATAGAAAAGTACAAGGGCAGCAATTATGATCAATATATACATCCCTATACGATATTGAATGGCACAATAAAGATAGATCTTTCTACCAACGTATCAATAGAGGAAAATATAGAGGTTCCACCTGTTCCGAAACAGGTAAAAACACCCGTTACTGAAGAGGTAAGGCAATCAGCGATAGTTACAGCAATATACAGGAATATTTCCACAATTCTTGAGGATCTGAAATTGTTGAGCGGTACCTCCATGGATATATCGGAGGAGAGGAACATGGTAACAAAAGCCGTTAATGCTCTTAAATCAAAGGAATACGATTTTGCAGCACAGCTGACTTCAAAGGCGAAGAAACTCGTAGACTACAAGATGTACCTGTACAAATCTCAGGAAGAAGAAAAAGCAACTGTTTCTGATATGGCTGAAGGCGCGGAAGCGGTGCCTGCAGAGGTAAGTAGCCATAACGCAGATGCCGTGAGCAGCGAAAAGGAGGCCACAGCACAGTATAATGAAGAAGCAGATGAAAAGGTTGATATACAGGCTGCGGAAATTAACCCCGTAATCAATAAAAACGCAGCAGAACAGGAAATGGCAGAGAGGATAGACAGTACATTAACCACCGGTAATGTTCCAAAAGCCAGTGAAGAGGCTAAGGAGATGACCGCAATTCAGACAGAAACAACCCCGTATAAAGAAAAGGCATTAACGGAGGAAGGCACAAAGACAAAAGGAACAGGAAGAGCACCCTCCAGAAAGAAAAAGGTTACTGCCAGAGGAAAAAAGGAAAGTCGTAAAACAAAAGGGAAAGGTAAAGAAAAATAGGAGATGAATCCATATGCTGATAAGATTAAGTACAGGTATTGCTGGATTAGATAAAATGATGAACGGAGGCCTGATAGCCCAGAGACCCTATATTGTGACCGGTGACGAAGGATCTGGTAAAACGATTCTTGCCCTGCAGTTCATGCTGGAAGGCATAAAAAAAGGTGAGAATGTGCTTTACGTAGAGGCTATCAGGCCTCCGAGCGAGATAAAGGAGAATGCAAAGGTCTTTGGATGGGACCTGAGCAATTTTGTTATACTTGATGCCACACCGGAAATATCCTCACTCAAAAAAAGCAAGCATGTCCAGGAGGTCAGAGCTTTAGGGGATGTCAAGGTGATGAAGGATATAGACGAAATAAAGAAAAGTTCTTCTGAAAATCCCTATGAACTCTCCATCCAGTCGATATATGTGAAGCTCAGCAAGGAACTTGAGAGAGTGAAATATCACAGGGTTGTTGTGGATTCACTTACCGCTTTAAGGCTATTCGCATTCAGAAATTCTTCGCTGAATGCGGAAAGAGTCGAACTTCAATCGTTTCTTAGATTCCTATCGGAATCCGAGACCACCTCTCTACTGATCACCTCCATACCCAGAGAGGATGATATCCCTGCTGAATTCGTTCTCAGCAGGGGCGAGATACGATTGTTCAAACAGAGAGTTGGCGGGGAAATAAGAAGGGGCATAGCCGTTATGCGATACAGAGGCAGTGCCCATGATACCTCCATAAGGCCATTCGCCATAACTTCAAAAGGCATTGAGGTCTATACGCAATAGCTGATCTGCAGGTCCATTGCATGATTCGTAGAATAACGCATGCACGGGATATGCCATTTTGAACTGGCTTTTGCAGGCAGTAGCGGAGCTGACCCCTCTGGAATAGAGCAACTGCTGTTCGCTAACAGCAGAAGATACTGACGAAGTTATTAAATTTTAGATATTCATCTATATCATTCATGTTAGAAACCAACATCAGTGAAATTAGAAAGCAGAAGATGGCCAAGCTAAAATACTGGAGGGATTTAAATATAAACCCGTACAGCTACTCATACGATCCTGACGGATCTATAAGCGATATCCTGAAAAGGTATAAGGAAGGCAGTATAGAGACTGCCTCCATAGCGGGAAGAATTATGGCGGTAAGGGAACACGGCAAAAGCTGTTTCATGGATCTTGCCGACTGGGATGGAGTTATACAGATCTACGGCAAAATAGATGAACTGAACAGCAGCTATGAATCCTTTAAAAACCTGGAGGTGGGGGATATCATAGGCGTGCGTGGCAGGATATTCACCACGAAAAGAGGCGAGGTAACCGTTCTGCTGTCCACTTTTGAACTTCTGTCCAAATCACTTCTGCCAATACCTGAAAAGTATCATGGATTAAAAGATGTAGAGGTGAGATACAGAAAAAGATATCTGGATTTAATAATAAACCCCGACGCCAGAAGAATTGCCATCAAAAGAATTATGATCATAAGAGCAATAAGGAGATTCTTTGAATCCCGTGGATATCTTGAGGTGGAGACACCGGTACTTGAAAGAATAGCAAGCGGTGCTTCCGCCAAGCCATTTACAACACATTCCAATGCACTGGATCAGGATCTTTATCTGAGAATTGCACTGGAACTCAGCCTGAAAAAATTGATCATAGCGGGATTTCCAAAGGTATACGAACTATCCAAGGTATTCAGAAACGAGGATATAGATACAAGACACAACCCCGAATTCACCATGCTGGAGGCATACGAGGCTTATACGGATTACAGCGGCATGATGAAGCTATCCGAGGATCTTTTTCAGTCAGTTCTATCAGATCTCGGAATGGGAAACAGAATAAACTACCAGAACAGGGAGATAGACTTCACAGCACCATGGAGAAGGTTGAGCATGCTGGATGCCATCAAGGAGTACGACGGTGTAGAAATAGAACTTGACGAGTCCTGCAGAGAGACAGTAGCCAAAAAACTCGGAGAGCACAGCATTCCATTCAGTAATAAAACACCACTGGGAAAGATGGTGGTAGACCTGTTTGAAGCAGTAGCGCAACCAGAACTCCGGAATCCCACCTTTATAACGGACTTCCCGAAGGAGGTTTCGCCACTCACAAAAGTGCATAGAAGTAATAACAAACTGGCGGAGAGATTTGAATTGTACATAAACGGAATGGAATTCGCAAATGCGTATTCTGAATTGTCAGATCCTGTAGAGCAGAAGGAACGATTCACAGAGCAGGCAAGACAGAAGATAGCTGGTGTTGAAGATACATACGCAATAGACAATGATTTCATTGAAGCGATGGAATACGGCATGCCTCCGACAGGCGGTATAGGATTCGGTATAGACCGAATGATAATGCTGCTTACAGATACAACATCGATAAAAGAGGTTATACTGTTTCCGCAGATGAAATGAAATAGCCCCTGACGTAACCGGTATGCGATGCACAGCACAAGCGTAACAAACCAGATACAGCCGATACAGAAGCAGCAAAAACAGAGAAACAAAAAAAAGTTAAAAGGTTGAAGAAAAGAGTTCAGTCAAGCGATACAGATCCAGATACCGATACTCCTGAACTAAGTGCGAATACCTCTAACGTGTATCCTGCAAGGTTAGACCCGGATACTTTAGCACCATTTATTGTTACTGTAGCCCCTGACGATACAGCTACAGTAGATGCTCCGGCGGACCAACCAGTTCCAGGGGTATATGTATAGGCAGTACCAGTTGCAGTTGTATACGTATAGCTGCTAACTTTTAGAGTAGCACCTGCAGAATTTGTTACCTTGAATCCTATACTACTCAGGTATATGGTGTTGCTGGCTCCAGTAATTGGAACAACCTCGCTTAAACCACTACTACTACTACCAGTCGC
>JAMCUS010000019.1 GCA_023379385.1 Thermoplasmatota archaeon | reverse complement strand
TATGGATATCTGTTTAGGTACTGCTGATAAAATCATACAGGAGAATATGGGGGTGGAAGAAAAGGAGATAATCAAAACGCTTAATATAGATGCTTTAGCTACGAATTAATTTTAATTAATACTACAAATTATTATGTATGCCAGTACGGAGTATTTTTTGGTTAATGTCCAAACTCTGGTCAGATTTACTGAGCACCTCAATGTTTCTTGATGCATTGAGGTCTACATGAAGCTCAAATCCACGGTTCGGGCAATGAAATATTGTTCCTTTAAATTATTTTTGTATAATGTATTTACCTTTTATCGGATTTAATGCATATGACATTACCACCAGATAGAATATAATCTGGTGATGGATTCAATTTTATACCGTTTTTATCTTTAATGCCAATGCATGTAACATTTTTTTCAATCATCTGTTTAACAACGTTAGCATATACCTTACCTTTAGCCCAATCTGGAAGGGGTTCTTCAACAATCTCTAAACCGCTTTTAGACGCTAATAGATGATCTATAACTTCAATACTTCCAGGATAAATGGATCCTTTGGATATCAACCTGCTTGATACCTTACCTTTTATTATCAATTCATTTGCACCAGCCATTTTTGCATTTTCACTGCTATCCTCTTTCAGCAACTCCACTACTATATGAACATTTTTGCTTAATTTCCTTACATTCATAACACCCAGTATAGTTTTTGCGTCATAGGCACTTGCAAGATCCCCATCTACAATAACTTCAGAAAGTATAATGACAGTTTTAGCGTTTTTTACATTTGCCTTCTCTAAATCAGACGTATGAAGACACGTCCCTTTAACAAATATTACCTCCTCTGTAGGACTTTTTTCTTCCGGCGATAAGAGTACAATATAAGGGTACAGTTTATTAAGCTGCAAAATAACATCTTTTGCTACAGGATTCCAGTTGCATATAACTACATGATCCCTTCTGTTTATGCTAATATTGCCAGACAACTTTTGAAGCGAATAATCCATCATAACACTGGCTAAACTTGCTGTAAACAGGCCCAATATACCAATTCCTACGAGCATGAGGACCATTGCATTAATTCGTCCCCAAAATCCAATTACCGGTGTATCACCGTATCCTACCGTAGTTATAGTCTGTACAACGAACCACAGGCTATTGAATAGATTTGTTACGCCTGTGCCATTCACATTTCGTTCAAGATAATATTCTGAAAATGTGCCGTATGTTATAACGATTGCTAATGCAAAAAGTACTTTTATAAAATTTTTTTTGAGTACTCTTCTGAATTTTTCCAAGAAAAAAATTGCAGGTATCATACTACATCTGATACGATATATGTAATATAAAAAGTTACTCAATAAATTACATAATAATTTTAATTTGCATAACACAATCTGTCTATTTTAATTTTATTGAAACCCTATTCTGTTTAGTCTGGATTGATTTTATATAAATATTTAATAACTAATATAATAACATATTAATTCAATCTGGCATTTGTTTAACAGAGCAAGTTATACCACATCCTTTAAATAATCAACAAAGGATTTTATATTATAATCATTTAATGTTCAGAGATGCTATCAGATCTATTTTACAAAGTGGTTCTTATACTATGGTTGCTCCTGCCTTCCTATTTTGCAAATTCAGCTGCACTTCTTGTTGGAGGTGGTAAACCCATAGATTTTGGCAGAAGTTATAAAGGAAACAGGATTTTTGGCAAAGGTAAAACGTGGAGAGGTTTTATAGGTGGTATCTCTCTGGGGTTCCTGCTGGGTTTACTTCAACAATACGTTGCCAGGAACTATATATATATGATTGTACCGCCTTTCAGCAGCAATTATACAGAGGCAGCACTTATCATTATTACCCTGTCATTCAGTGCTATGTTAGGAGATCTTATAGGATCATTTGTAAAAAGGAGACTGGGATATAAAAGTGGTTCTGAACTTCCTGGCGTGGATCAATTATCCTTCCTTTTATGTACCTTTCTTTTTACCTATTTATTTGTGACAAATTTCTTTTTGAAATATTTTATATCTATAGAAGATGTAATGATAGCAGTAATATTCACCTTTATTATTCATAAAACTGCAAATGTCTTTGCATATTTAATGAGGAGAAAGGATGTAGCATGGTAGATATATACGATATGCTTGTTAAAGCGGGGGCTATAAAGCATGGAAAGTTTAAACTTACTTCAGGTAAGATCTCTGATTTTTACGTGGATATAAAGGAGGCTGTTACAGATCCCAAAATTTTAACCATTATAACTGAACAATTTTCTCAATTGGTAGGAAAAGAGTTCAGTTGCATAGTCGGTATGGAACTTGGAGCCGTGCCTCTTATTGTAGCTCTATCGCTTAAATTGGATATACCATATGTAATTGTGAGAAAAGAAAAAAGAGAGCATGGTATCACTGATAGATTTGTAGGCAAACTTAAAGAAGGTCACGTCCTTGTAGTAGATGATGTTATTACTACTGGAAAAAGTGTTGCTGAAACTGTTCAACTGCTGAAAGAGATAAAGGTCTCAGTTGACAGGGTTATAGCGGTAGTTGATAGAAACGAAGGTGGTAATGAACTTCTATCAAATATGAATATTAAGATGGATTCATTAGTAAAGTTGAGAATTGATCAACATGTTGGAACCTAACGATAAAGCAATACATGGCAGACTGAACAGTAGTTCTGTCATTATAGATGAACAGATCGACGCACAATCTGTATACAATAAGGGATACTTTGGTGTTTTCAGCAACGGTGTACTTAGCTGTGATCTGATGGAGGCACTCTACTTAATGGAGTCCAAGAATGTAGAAATATACGACAAAAAGAAAAAGATCAGTTTCAGTAATATGTATATATTGCTTTCCAAAAAAATCTCATTTTCATCACTGAAATATTTTGTGTATAGAGATGTTAGAATGAGAGGCTTTGTTATAAAGTTTAGAAATGATTTCATAGATTTTAACGTTCTTCCCAGAGGTGGAAATCCCAAGAGAAACCCTTCCAGATACTGGATCAAGGTATATTCAGAAAGATGGCACTTTGATGTTAAAGGAATTATAGAACTTGCAGAAATAGTCTCCAATTCAAAAAAAATTTTCATAATTGCTGTTGTTGATGAGGAAGGAGATATAACATACTACAAAATTAGATTCGTAAAACCAAAAGGAAAAATACTGCCTCTTGCACCAGTTACAACCCTCATAGAGAGTTTTTTATTTGAGGACAGGGTTATTGTATATGATCCAGCATCCATCTCATTTCTACAGAATAACGGATTGTACGGCAAGGTTATGAATGAATATCTGGTACTATCACTTCTTGAATCAATATATTTAATTGATAAAGGATACATTTCTATAAAAAATTCCAAAACAGGAAGAATGGTAACACTTACAGGTCTTAAAAAATTATACAAAAGAATTGAAAAGAATCTTACTGAAAGGATCATAGCATACAAAGAGCTGAGGGAGAACGGCGTTCTGGTAAAGACGGGCTTTAAATATGGCTCACATTTCAGATGTTATTCATCAGATCCCAACACATCACATGCGAAATACCTTATTCATGTCGTACCTGACAACTATGTAACAATATGGCCAGAGATCAGCCGTGCCGTAAGGCTGGCGCATGGGGTTAAGAAGGAACTGATATTAGCTGTAGTAGGAAAGGATGAAAAAATCACCTATATACATATAGAGAGAACACGTTTATGATTTCCTCTTTTTCATAGCTGTTAATTCGTCAATAAGCTCTTTTTTAACCTTGATACCATGATCTTTGTACATTTTTTTCTGAATGTTTTCGCTGTCATATCCATTATCGGCATACCTGGATACAATATTATACACATCTTCTCTAAAATTCCATGGAAATATAAACCAGCTCCACTCATTTTTCTTTATCTCTTTTGCATAGAAGTCAGGTATTGTAGATGAATGTGAAATATGGAGTAGCGTAACGCTTTTTATTGATTCAGGATAGTATGAAGATAGCGTAGATAGGGCAAGTTTTAAACTTTGCCCCGTATCGGTTATATCATCAACTACCAGTACTTTTTTCTTTTTTAAATCTATGGCAGGGGCATCAATGAGTCTTGCCATGCCGTCAGGTGTTGCTGTCATACCCCAGTGCTCAGTCTTAAGTGCATAAAGTTCTTTTAATATCAGATGGTCACATATCAGTCTTGCAGGAATCCACCCACCTCTAGTCATTCCAATAACGATATCCGGATAGAAATCTGACTTTATGATTTTTTCAACAATTACCTCAACCCATCTGTCTATCTCAACCCAGTTCACAATTGTATATTTAGCTTCTGTAAGATCTGTCATTGTCTTATGTTATATCCCCATAAGTTAAAAGGTTTATGATTATTCCCATGACGCCAATAAATGGTTGATTTTTTACCTGAATATATTACGTAAATAACCGATTTTTGACGTCAAATGTGGTACGGAACGGATCAATAACACTGAAGGGAACTTCTAACCCTTTGTTGATGTCATATATTATGATTGCATGATTATGGACGAAAATTATTTAATACGAAAACAGAGTCATTATGATTATGAAAATTGCGATTATAGGTGGCAGTGGATTTCTGGGTTCCAGTATTATTCGTAGAGAAAAAGATAACCACAACATTACCTGTTTTTCAAGGAAGAGGAATACTGATATAGATAAAATTGGAATAGATTGGAAAATGGCTGATATCAGGAACAGGGATACTTTGACTTCATTGAAAGATTTTGATGTAGTCATAAACCTTGTAGGATTAATTAAAAAAAGTGACGAAACACACAGAGAGGTGAACATTACCGGTATGAAGAATATTATTGATTCTGTAGATCGTAACGTGAAAATAGTATACCTCTCTGCAATGAACGCTGAAGAGTGTAAAACAGAGTATTACAGAACAAAACACGAAGCAGAAAAAATGGTTATGCAACGTGGTAACTACCTTATTCTCAGACCTTCGCCAATATATGGTAATAAGGATTACTTCACCCAAACGTTGCTTAAGCTCTCAAATCAGAACATACCCTTTTTACCAAAAACGGAACATTTATATCCAATATATATAGCAGATTTTGTAACAATATTCAACAGACTACTTCCTGAACAGGGAATATTTGAAATATCAGGTACAGATGAGATAACCCTGGCACAGATGGTAAATATTATAAGAAAGATGAAGGAAAAAAGAGAGGTTAAGGAGATGTCTAGAGCCTTTTTTTATCCTCTTCTTCCAGTATTATCTGCAATGGGAATCATTACTCTGGAGCAATTCAAAATGCTTTCACTGGATTTTTCTAAAGGCAGGGATATATGGAAAAAGTATTCAATAATACCAAAAAGTTTCAACGAGGTAGTGCCTGCCTTATCATCAATGCAGAATACCACGTGAACATTGATTTAATGTTCAACAGGCTGTAAGAGAGGACTAAAAACGGCGTATTTTAATCATAAAAATATTTTTGAGCATAAATTTTTGAGGAGCTTGTATAGTTATTCAGTTCTCTTACAGCCTGTCAACAATCACTGTTTTGATTTATGTATTTGGCAAAGGGGGTTGATTCAACATATCCTCTGATATCATATTTATCAATAATACAGTCAAAAATGATATCTATAAATATTGTATTGTTATGTATTGATAACAGATGAAAGAAAGCACATACGGAATGGTATACGATCCGGATCATATGATACCTGTGGAGATAGTTACTGAAGATAACAGGGTTATATCCATCACTGAAACAAACAGAGAGGATCATACCAGAATTATTCTGCCTGGCTTTGTTAATGCACACACCCATATAGGTGATTGTGGTATAGGGATTGAGCCATTTGGAACTGTTAAAGAACTTGTAGCACCTCCTGACGGTCTTAAACACAAAATGTACAGAGAGGTTTCTATTCATGAAAGAATGGAATACAGCAGAAAAGCTGTTGAGGGTATGCTGTCAGAGGGTATAACCCATTTTATAGATTTCAGGGAAGAGGGAGTTGACGGTACCGTGATGTTGCGATCCATTTTGTCAGGAATAGAAGGTATAGAAGGCAGGATAATGAGCGTTCCCTCCTTACAGAATTTTGATATAAAAGAGGTAAACAAACTGATATCTGTTTCGCAGGGTATTGCTGTAAGCGGATTGGCAGAATGGGATTTGGATGTTTTGTCAACCTTACGAAAATTTACCAAAAACGCAAAAAAAAAATTTACGATACATTTCAGTGAAGATAAAAGAGAGGATGTAGAAAAACTTATAGAGATAGCTCCAGATTATATAGTGCATGGTACATTCTGCACAGAGACAGACCTTGCCAGAATACACGAACATGGTATAAAGATCGTTGTATGCCCCAGAGCCAATCTATTTTTTGGTAATGTGGCACCACTTAAAGTGATGCTGACGCTGGGTATAAAACCGCTTCTTGGAACTGATAACTGTTTCATAAACAGGCCTTCAATATTTGCAGAAATGGAGCTAAGTTATAAGCTCTTTCATCATACGGGTATAGATGCCAGGGATATTCTTGCAATGGCAACTTTCAACGCATACAACGCAATGGGTATAGACCATCTGGAATATCCTGATCTAGACATAAATAAAACATTCATTACCTTCAGAATGTCAGAAAGGGATGCAAAACATCCTGAATATGCAATTGTAAATTTCGGAACTAGTGATAGAATAGAGGACATATTTATAAATGGGTTAAAAAAGAATAGGCTATCAACAACCTATCACTAAAGCATTTATTTGCAGACAATTATTTTGTGCCAGATATGAGATCCAGAATCTCTTTGGAATGTACCTTTACGTCCACCTTTGGATATACTGCCAAAATCTTCCCATCAGTCCCTATAACAAAGGTGCTTCTCTTTGCAGTCAGTACACCATTTACGCCATAAGCCTCGGAAACTTTCCTGTTTGTGTCGGATAAAAGCAAAAAAGGAAGGGAATATTTAGCTTTGAATTTTTTATGAGTATTTATAGAATCATAACTTATTCCAATGACTACCGCTCCAGATTTTTCAATTTCGGTATAGCTATCTCTAAATGAACATGCCTCTTTTGTGCAACCAGGTGTAAAATCCTTTGGATAAAAATATAAGACAACAACTCTTCCAGCAAACTCCTTCAACGACACACCAGTATTATCAGAACTTAATAATGTAAAATCAGGCGCATCCATACCTATTTCTAGTTTAACCATAACATGTCACTGTTCCCATCTACTCTATTATGATATATAAAATTTACTAAATTATTGGCTTTGTGACAATATTATTTCAGGTGTAGTTCCCTGTAATCCTTGATCATCTCCGGATTCGTATGCTTCAGGTAGCTGTACTGCCTGAGGTTGTGCATGTTGATCTTCAGTATCTCTTCCGTCTTCTTCCTCAGAGGTAGTTTCTTCCTTACCTTTACGGACATCTTCCTCTTCATCATTGAATTGACGGATTTGGATATCGATCGCATGTGATATTCTTGCAGCCATTCCTGGGGATTGTCCACGAAATCGTACAGCATTGTCTTCCATGACTGAACTCCTTTGGCACGGAATGTTGCATTTGTCTTCGGAAGGAAATACGGTGTTATTCCGTATTCTTCGGTTATGGAGCAGATCTTCCTATTCGAATACAATGCATCTCCAAGCATTATCTCAATCTGTGGGCACATCTTTACGGTCTGTGCCATTATATCCGGAAACATGGACAGCTCTCCTACAGAGTGATCATCTGTCGTGTAAAGTCCGGAAATGATCTTTGTGTGCACTCCCTCTGAAAATGAAGAATACTGGAAGTCATGCTTTCCCTCCGTATGCGGGAAAGCGTCGGATTTCATGCCCTTATTCTTCTCTTTATCAATCCTCTGCTGGCTCCTCTTTGATTCGTATTGTCCCTTACAGATTTGACAAAATTCCTCAAATCTTCGGTAGTCTTCCTATCCATGGATGTACATAACAAACAGGTTTAAATATATTGTGGGTATTTACTATACGTAATGGTGCGGTTCATCGTGGCCTTCAGACTTCCGAAAGGGACGGATTTAAATACGCTCAACAAATTTGTCAGGGGTCTCTACGGGCAGGATTCAAAATCATGGAAGGGTAAGTACGAGTTCCACAGGAAGGGCATACTGGAGGAGATGCAGTTCAGGAAATTCATAAGGGGTGTTATAATAATAGGGGATCAGGAGCTGGAAAAAATTATTTCATACCTGGCCAGGTACAAGGCAGAATACTATGTAGGAAAAGTCACCCGGGCTCCGGAAAGCGATACTGACACTAGATTTCCATAGAATAATATTGCCCCAAAGCTTAAATTATTAAAGTATACCCATATGCAATTATTGGTTCAAAAGAGGGGTAACAGGTTATAAAAGAGCAAAATATTTTGATAAAATATTCAAAAATTCACGCTCAAAAAATTAATTTTTTGGTTTAAAATGTCTGTTTTTTAACATTCTCTTACAGCCTGCCAGACTGTTAAATTGAAATTGGTTGCAAGATACATTATTTCACGCGGGTAAGTACCTACTACCTGCAAAAACAGGACCTACTGACATTCAATTATTTGTCGTAAATGCCCTAACGGTTAGTCGTAGCCATGGTAAAGTAGGAAAAATTTATAATGAAAGTATTCTTAACCTTATCAAGATGCGGGGATGGCCCAGCCCGGCAAGGCGATGGATTGCTAATCCATTGGTGCTTTGCACCTCGAGGGTTCAAAAATTTTTTGAAAATCCCTCTCCCCGCGCTTTCATTTACGGTATATAAAGTTGTAAAGAATCCATAACTTAATATAAATTGTTTTAAATTAAAAATCAATCCATTTATATGCATACTGGATTTATTGAAGATATTATTTGATTTTTCAAAAAATAATAATGTTATAAATTATGCTTAAATAGGGGATATGTTTTAATGTTTTTGATATTTTAGGTGATTTTTTTATGGAAATATTGGATGGGATAGACGCCGTTGTCAAAAGAGTGTTTGTTAAGAAAGGAGAGGATCCATATGCAACTGTGGAATGGGAGAATAGGGATGCCGTAATATACACCAATAACAATACGGTTGTATTTGAACAGAAAGGAATAGAGGTTCCAAAGAATTGGAGCCAGACTGCATTGAACATAGTTGCTAGTAAATATTTTCATGGCGCATTAAATAGTGAAAAAAGAGAATCCAGTATAAAAAAACTTATTGAAAGAGTTGTAACAACAATCTCAGAGTTCGGAAGAAAGAACGGATATTTTCTTAATGATGATGAATACACTGCATTTATAGATGATCTGAAATACATTCTGGTTCACCAGATCGCCGCATTCAATTCGCCTGTATGGTTCAATGTAGGTATTGAGGAACATCCTCAGGCCTCTGCCTGTTTTATAAACAGCGTATCAGATTCCATGGAATCTATACTCAATCTGAATAAGATAGAGGGAATGCTTTTTAAAGGGGGTTCAGGTACAGGAACAAACCTGTCATTACTGAGATCTTCTAAAGAGAAACTAAGTTCCGGAGGATATGCTAGCGGTCCGGTCAGCTTTATGAAGGGATTTGATGCCTTTGCAGGTGTTATAAAATCGGGCGGAAAAACACGCAGGGCCGCTAAGATGATCATTTTAAATATAGATCATCCAGATATTGTTGATTTTATCAAAGCAAAGGTCATAGAGGAGAGAAAGGCAATGCATCTGATCAATGCCGGTTATAACTCGTCTATGGATTCTTCAAACCCAAATAGTGCATATTATAGCCTTTTCTTTCAGAACAGTAATAACAGCGTAAGGGTATCCGATGATTTTATGATGAAAGTTATAGATGACGATGTATGGGAGACCAAATACATAACGACTGGAAAAACAGCTGATACCTATAAAGCTATTGATCTTCTTAAGATGATAGCCGAGGCTACCTGGGAATGTGGTGATCCAGGTATACAATTTGATTCTACAATAAATAAATGGAATACATGTAAGAACAGCGGCAGAATCAATGCATCCAATCCTTGTTCAGAATTTATGTTTTTAGATAATACGGCATGCAATTTATCATCTATAAATCTCATGAAGATCTTGGAAAACAACCAGTTCAATGTAGAGATGTTCAAGCATATCGTTGATATAATGATAACGGCCATGGAGATTCTGGTTGATCTTTCGTCATACCCTACACCGGAAATAACTGAAAATAGCATATTGTACAGACCCCTGGGCATCGGATTTGCCAATTTGGGGGCTATGCTGATGTCTCTGGGCATACCGTATGATAGTGAAGAGGGTAGATCAATGGCTGCTGCCATATCTGCCATAATGACCGGTGAAGGGTATATAACCTCTGCATGCTGGGCTGCAAAAAAAGGAGCCTTTAAAGAATATGAAAAGAATAAGGAACCGTTCCTGGAGGTTATAGAAGAGCATAAACATGAAGCAAAAAAGCTGAGCAGGATAAACATTCCAAATCTTAAATACCTTTTTAAAAATGCGGTTGCTGTTTGGGATAAAGCATATAATCTTGGAAAAGAGTATGGATTCAGAAATTCCCAGATATCGGCAATAGCACCTACTGGTACTATAGGACTGATGATGGATTGCGATACAACAGGCATAGAACCAGACCTTAGCCTTGTAAAATATAAATGGATGGTTGATGGTGGTGTCATAAAATTCGTAACTAAATGCGTTAGTGATGCATTGTCCTCACTTAAATATGATAGCACCGATATTGAAGACATAATAAAATATGTAGATGAGAATGGCACCATAGAAAACGCACCGCATCTTAAACCGGATGATCTACCGGTATTTGATTGCGCCCTTAAACCCCAGAAGGGTATTCGTGTTTTATCTCCTATGGCACATATCAAAATGATGGCTGCAGTTCAGCCCTTCATAAGTGGTGCAATATCAAAAACTGTAAACGTACCAGAGGATGCAACGTTAGAAGATATAGAGTCAATATATCTTGATGCATGGAGACTGAAACTGAAATCTGTCGCCATATATAGAGACAATTCCAAGAAAATACAGCCGTTGCGAACAGATAATAAAGCAAAAAACATTCCTAAAAGAGTAAAATTACCGGATGAAAGAAAAGCTATAACACACAAATTCAGTGTAGGTGGTCAAGAAGGGTATATAACAGTAGGCTTATACGAAGATGAAAAACCAGGAGAAATATTTGTTGTTATGGCAAAGGAGGGGTCTACCCTATCAGGACTTGTAGATTCCTTCGCAACGGTATTCTCCATATCACTGCAATATGGTGTGCCATTGAAAGAGATCGTCAGAAAGCTTGCTTATACCAGATACGATCCTTCCGGAAGAACTAGCAGTAATAAAATTCCATTTGCAACCAGTATAACGGACTATATAGCCAAGTGGCTTGCCTACAAATTTCTTACCAAAGAAGATATAGATGAGATAGGATTGGGTGACAAGAACGGTATTAATATAACTGAACACGATTCCAAATCGAACCCTCATGATAACATAGCTACAAATATAAAACCAATAGATAACTTTATTAGCCAGAAAAGAATAGAAAAAAGCTCTAGTCCTATATGCAGTGAATGTGGAACCTTGATGATTCAGACCGGAAGTTGTTACTCCTGTCCTCAATGTGGTTCCACATCAGGATGTGCTTAAATATGCTGGATGTAAAATTTATAAGAGAAAACCCAGATATAATAAGAAATTCGTTGAAACGCAGGCACTACAACGAAGAGCTATTAGATGATTTTCTGGCTGTAGACGGTGAATGGAGAAGTATAACTGCCAAACTGGGAAGTAAAAGAAAAGAAAAAAATGAAATGTCAAGGGCCATAGCTTCATCAGTTAACGAAAACGAAAAAATGGAATTAATAAAAAAAGGTGACGAAATATCATCGGATATCAAAAAAATGGAGGATCAGCTTAACAGTTTATCTAAAAAAAGATTTGATATATTGTATCAACTGCCCAATACACCACTACCGGATGTACCAGTAGGTAAAGATGAATCTGAAAATAAGGAAATAAGAACTTGGGGGACTCCAACCTCATTCGGGTTTAAAGCCAGGGATCATATAGAACTGGGTGAGATCAATGGCATCATAGATGTTGAGAGAGCTGCAAAGGTATCAGGAGCTAGATTTTACTATCTCAAAAAAGAGGCAGTGCTTCTTGAATTTGCACTTGTACAATATGTAGCAAATAAGCTCATTAAAAAGGGATATATTCCCGTTATACCACCTGTTTTAGTTCGTGAAAAAAGCATGTTTGGAACAGGTTTTCTGCCTTTAGGAAGGGACGACGTATACAAAATAGAGAATGAAGATCTATATCTTGTGGGAACTGCAGAGGTTCCTCTGGGAGCAATGCATATGGATGAAACCTTCAGGTATAAAGACCTCCCGATAAAATATTTTGGCTTTTCATCCTGTTTTAGAACGGAAGCAGGTGCTCATGGACGAGATACCAAGGGAATTTTCAGGGTGCATCAGTTCGATAAGATAGAAATGTTTAAATATAGCGTAGAAGAAGAATCAGAAAAAGAACATGAAGATCTTATAAAAACAGCAGAAGAGATCTTCCAGGATATGAAAATACCATACAGAATAATCAATATATGCACGGGAGATCTAGGCGCTCCCGCTGCAAAAAAATATGATCTTGAAGCCTATTTGCCTGGACAGCTTAAATACAGGGAGATGGTATCATGCTCCAATTGTACAGATTATCAGGCAAGAAGATTAAATATAAAATATGTAGATAAATATGGAAACTTAAAATATGTGCATACACTTAATAGTACAGCTTTAGCTATAGAGAGAACAATAGTTGCAATATTTGAGAATTACCAGATGGAGGATGGCTCCATAGGAATTCCAGATGTATTGAAACCATATATAGGGGTTCTTGAAAAAATAGGAACAGGGTTGAAAAATGGAAAGTAAAGGAAAGATTGATAATAAATATGTTAGGGGAAATAGTTGCATATTCTTTGTAACACTGGATAGAAAGTATGTAGATACATTTGCAGAAATTTATAAGAAAATGAAGAAGGATAACAGATACCTAAAAAAACTGGTAACAGAACTCAGGCATCCGTATTCCGAGAAGTTCTTACCACCCGAAAATATGTTGTCATTCTGCTACAGATATCATGAAAAGGCATACCTTTCAGGTATGGTATGCCATTGTACACTTAAAGTTAAATTTGAATTTTCAACGGATGAACTATGTAACAATTGTATACTGGGTAGGCCATATCCTTCTGGTGTTTCTACAAAAACAAATAAGCAGAGAATTGATAACAGAAGTAAATATGATACCCGATATAGGGAGCAGACGGATAATACAGCATTTTGAGATTACAACCGCACGCCGTACAATTATGGTAATACTATAATAACGATTATTTTTATAATCGAAAGATTAGAAAAATATTTAGATTTATAATTTATATAGAACATTAAAGTTAAAGGGTCCGTGGGGTAGCTTGGTTCATCCTACGGCGTTCGGGACGCTGTGACTGCAGTTCAAATCTGCACGGACCCATGTTTTATGATTCGCAACTTATAAAGGTGATTAAATGAATAAAACAAATAATGAACCAGATAAATCAAGGCTACTGTTTATTATATATCTATATTTGTTTATAGCACTGGGAATATATATAATATATATCTATCACATATTTACACCACCAATATTAATCAATTTAACAGTGATTTTAACCATAGTTTTTTTGTTCATTGCTTTATTCTTATGGGCTTTTATATTTTTTAAAAGGTGGAGGTGGATTAAATGAATAAAACAAATATTTCTTGGACAGATTACACGTAGAACCCCGTATCAGGTTGCACTAAAGTTTCAGATGGCTGTTTTCACTGTTATGCTGAAACATTGTGTAAAAGATGGGGAAAATCTTTTGAAGTGAAATTACATCCTGAAAAATTAAAAGAAATCAATAAAATACCTTCTGGTAGCAAGGTATTTGTAAATAGCATGAGCGATTTATTCCATCCTGATGTTCCCCCATGTTTTATGAGGGGATATAGATAACAACTTGAATTCAATTATATTTTATTTTAATATAAAAATCGTGTTTGTTTTAACTTAAACTCAAGTATTAATGTCCTTTACTATAGATATCGTAAAGATATGCAGGTCGGAATGATGAAGCAGGAAGCTCCGATGCTTTAACTGGGGGTAGTTCACAATCATCACTTTTGCAGAAAAGTGAAATTATATTATTGTACAACATAAATATTATACAGACTGTTTAACCAATTCTTTCGTCTACAATCTGCGTGCGTAACAATAGAATATTATACAAATTCATATTATACTAAAAACGTGGTAGGTATAGCATTATGAAAAAATATTTTTATCTTCATTCAGATGGTTTATTGACCAAAGCCTTTAACAATGTTGATAAGGTTTCGGTGCCCTATAAAAAGGGTATTGATTATGCATACAGGAAAAAACTTTCCAAATGCAGGGCTTTCGGAAATACCATATGCAGTAAGATGGATCTATATGTAAAAAGCATACCTACACTGGAAAAAATGGATGAATTTCATAAAGGGGTAATTGAGATAGAAATTGGAATAGAAGATTTGAGGAGGGTGCTTTCTTCTGTTTCCTGGGCATCCAAAAAAATTGCCTCTCTGGAGAAGACCATGATTAAAAAAGAGGGTAAAAATTTTGTTTTATCTTCGTATTTTGGCAGGATAAAAAGCATTGTTATGGAACAGGAAAAGAATTTTCAAATCATAAACATGGCTATTTCCATACTTACGCATCTGCCATACATAAATCCAGATAACCCAGTAATAGTGGTTATAGGCTATCCAAACGTAGGGAAGTCTATGTTTATAGGTTATGTTTCTACACTTCAACCCTCAATAGCGCCGTATCCCTTTACAACAAAAAAGATAGAGATGGGGCATTTTACACGCAATAGAAAAACATTTCAGATACTGGATACGCCAGGTATTATAGACCGTGTAATTCACAACAAAATGGAAAATTTGTCGCTTTCTGCTGTAAAAACTGTTGCCAAAACAATTATTTTTATGATAGACCCTACAGAACAATGTGGATGGCCCATTTCCGACCAGGAATTACTTCTTCAAAAGATCAGAAATGCATATACGGCCTCTTCCTTTATTGAAGTAGAAACAAAATCGGATCTGTTAAAACGGAGCGGCAATGAGGCGTATAACAGAATAAAAATCTCTTCCGTAACGGGAGAGGGTATTGAGGATTTGTTAAAGAAATTGGATGAAATGTACAAGTAACCATGCATCCAAGCATACGTTCATTTATCACTTAATAAATTGGAACAAAGTTAACGAAGTAGAATGGTATATCTCGTGCACTTTAGGCTGGCAGGAATATGTCATACAAGTGATAAATCCATCACTTCAACGCTCTGTACATTATCTATTTCGTTGAATAACTTTTCCATTTTATCGCTCAAGCCACCGGTATCTGGCATGACGAGATTTATAATCAGGCCTCTTAATCCAAAGGCAATATCGATTACCTGATATCCCCTTACCTTTAGCTTTTCCGTTTCCGCTATACCAACCGCCTTTTTAGCAATAACCTCTACATCCGCCTCTATATCGGCTGGTAGTATTCTATATATAACCGAAACTTCGCCCATGTTCACGGCCCCCTGAATTTGCAGGATGGACATACATACTCAACGCTGTTATTTCTGCATTGATTACACCTTCCTATATACTCATTGCTACATGAAGGACATTTAAAGGTGGTAAATCCCCGCTCCTTTAGGGGGGTTCCACATGAATTGCACTTCTCTTTTCCTATTTCCATAAATATTCACCATTTTTTTACAGGTTTCTTTTTCTTTTTACTACCCATATATAATATAATTATTAAAACTATCGCCACAGTAACACTGACAGCTGTAAGTTCATATATCAACGTATAATTGGGTGGTGGACCTGGAACATAAAAGGTTATTGTTTCGTAATTTTTACCGTTGCTGAATACAATCATGGTGTTATTTACGACCACCTTAACCGTATGATATCCTGTTGGCAAAGAGGCAACGGTATAATTAAAAAATACTGATGCATTCGTAAAAGGCAATATTGAGGGTACAAGAGAGGACCCTATGAAAGTACCATCAAGATAAAATTCAACTGTAACATTATCAAGCGTAATCAATCCTCTGTTGTATATAATAGAGTGTATCAGCAATGGTTTTATTACATTTATTGGTATCTTTTCTGTACTATTTTTTGTTATGTTTCCCAGTGTAGAATTTCCAGTTACCACCAGCGTAACGGTCTGTGCTATGGCAGGCATGGTTATATTAACAACAAATTTTCCACTTTTAGAACTGCTATTTGCGGGCGCCACAGCTATTGCAGAGATGTTTTTTCCAACGAGATATGCATGATACTGGTAAATACCACCATCAGTAGCAGGTCCACCTGCTACAGTTATATTATAAAAATAACTCTGATTTATGGCTGTCAGAGTAGGGCCACTGACTATAACTGTTACCTCCGGATATACCTTCGCCTGAACATTATTTGCTATAATACCGCTGAATGATAAAATAATAATGAAAGAGATTATTGATATCAATAGAACTTTCTTCGTTTTATCATCCTCCATTTATTGTATGCTACTACGGCAATAACCGCAACGGATAATGCAACAATACCCCATATATACGGAGTATAGTCGAAGGGTGGTGGTACAGGCCCTACAATTGGCCCTGTAACTGTGGAGCTTTTATTAAGAGATAGTTGAGATGTTGTTATATTCAGATGAATATTGTCGGATTGGTATGACTTCAACGATGTTGCTTCAATATATACTGCAAAATTTGTTGATGGCACGTGCGAAACCGGGAACAATCTCAGAACGTAGGTATTATTTGCACCCTGACTAACATCTCCTGTATAGGATATATTTGTAACGCCATTGGTAAAGACGCCAATCCATCCATCCTGTCTTATTGCTGCTGAATTGATCAGTGATAATGTGTAGTTATCTACGCCATTGCCAGAATTGGCAATAGTGAACGGTATGCTGATGTAGTTGTTATTGAAGCTTATTGCTCTGCCCATGTACATAGATATGCCGAATACCTGCGCTACACTTACATTTAATGTTAAAGAGGCAGATACTGCATTATTAACAGAGGTTGCTGTTATAACTACCGACGGGCTGTTAACCTGTGCGTTTGACGGCACCTTTACATGAACAGATATCATCGTGCTATTCTCCCCTGGCAGCCAGTTGATATTCGCTACAGATGGTGTGAAATCAAAACTCCATCCTGCGGGTTGCCCTGAAAACGTAAAAGAGCTGTATTCATTTCCTGTATTTGTTAGCAGAAATGAGTAGTTGAAGCTACCTCCTGGCTTAGCAGTCACTTCTGTATTCGTATAACCTTTCATTGTTAAGCCATAAACAGCTATTTTGGACAGGTAAAGTGATCCAGCAGTGCTATGATCATTAACATAGATTGTACTGTTGCCATTATAGGAGGTCATTCTGCCGTATACCGTATAGTTGTAATTCCCGGATAAATTGAAATATCCATTCATCAGATAGAGCGTGTTGCTACCTATCGCAAAATTCATGGGTACGGAGTTTCCATCATAATTTAAAGTCGTATTGACAGCCCTGTCCGTTCCAATTACCGGTGCGGAGATCTCTATTTCTGCTGGCCATGCAATGTTCATATTAATATTAATAACGGAAACGCCTTTTGACACAGATATGTTGGTTATATTGGCCAGGTAGTATGCCCCGGAATGATATACAACATAAAGGGCATATATTCCTGGCAGCTCTGATATAGTATCCGATGTTCCAGTAAAATTATATGTTGCAGTTCCACTTGCACCTGAAAGATACATGGTTCCATGACCGGATGTTGCATTTATATTGTGAATACCTATTTTTAATGTTACATTCTGGTTGTAGACAACGCTATTCAGGGATATGTTATTAAACAACACCGTTGAATTGGTATATGTAGAGATTGTAGAGGTATAACTGTACGTAACCATTTCTGATATGTTACCTATACGCACGGTGGTTCTGTTGGATATTATAATCGTATAACTATTATTTACAGGTAAAATAACGCTGTAGCCCCTATTTATTGCGTATGTTTCAATAATTGAGCTCGGATTCTCGGACCTGATGGTTATGGGCAAAATATTATTTCCGTTATAGTTATGGATCATACCTTTTACCACAACGCTTTTGTTCAGAATGAAGTTATAATCATATTTTTTTGTATTTATCACAATACTGGCTATTATGGACCAGTTAACATCATTGGAACTGTTTCCACCTATGTAAAGGCTGTAGTTACCGGGCAAAAGATAAGAGGAGATACCACCTTTGATATATTTTATGGTTTTAATTTCCGGGCCTCTCAATACCAGATACCCACCTACAAGGGTTCCGTCTGGAGTAGATGCGTAAAGTTTTGTTAAAATTTTAAGGTATATCGTCAGATTTAGTATGGTTGATGAGACTCCGTATTTTATATTGATAATGGTTTTATTTGATACGTAATAGAGAGATCCATTGACTTTGGAGTATACATACACAGAATACTCTCCTGGATACATCACTATAGATTTGGAGGTTGAATTGCCTAAATTTATGGTGGTATTTGTCGGGTATCCATTGATAGTGGTAACATTTAAGCTCAGGCTCATCTGTTTTGATGCTTTTGATACATTTTTTATATTTACAATAGTATGCACAGGTAATGGCGTTAATTTAAATGATAACGATTTTTGTGTAGACAAATTGGTAAATGTATTGTTGACTGTCATGGTATTGAATCCTGTGCGGGATATATTAAACAGGAAATAATCAGACGTGGGAAGAGCAACTGCAGCTTCACCGCTTGAATTCGTTATATAAGATACCTTTTTTGTTGTGTTGTTATTGATATAGGTTATATTTATAAACGCACCTGCTAATCCAGTATAGTTGTTATTGATGGTTGGCCACTCCACGATCGCCGGTAACGATATTCCCGTTGTTAAGTTAAGATTCAATTTCTGATTGCCTGTTAGCGTGACAGATGCCGATGCGGTAGCGGATTGTAGCGATGATCCCACCGATACGTAAGCTTCATATCTGCCGACAGGAAGCCAGATGCTGTAATACCCTGTATTATTGGTGCTTGTAATAACCGGATAATTTCCATTGCTTATATATACGGGAATAGATGGTTGTAGATTGGATGTATTTCCTTCATATACAAATCCTGAAAGTAAAACAGCTTTATTGATGTTTATAATCTGGGTCGCGTTGGTAGCATAGAAGGAGCCTATTGCCGAGTAAACATTGCCGTTATAAGGATAGTAAAAATAGTATGTATACATGCCAACTGGCAAAAGCTGTCTTGCAGCACCCGCTTTTGACGTCAATAACCATTCAGCCCCATTGCTTATATTATCTATTCTTAAAAAACCATTGCTTATAGGAACGCCTTTATAAAAAATTTTGAAAGTAACGTTTGTAGAATTATACAGTGTTATATTTGAGGTTACATTGGCACCGTATCCTGCATATAAGGTACTGCTAATTGATGAAAACGAACCGTATGCAGCGGTTAGATTGTATGCACCATTAAGTAAGTCTGTGATCCTGTAACTTCCTGTAACATTTGTTATCGTTTTAAATAGAATGCCTGTACTGGACCTCAATATAACATCTGCTGATGGCACAAGCATGCCGTTATAAACCACCTTTCCCGTTAGTATCGAGGGTTGAATTGCAATGTTGTATGTATACGTTTCATTGACTGGAACCGTGACATTTCCAAGGTCCGTCATCACGTTGTTTACTTTTACAAATATGGTGTATGTTTCTGGCAATAGATCATTGATATAATAGCTACCATCACTGGTAGAGTTGGTGTAATAATATAAATTGGCACTTTCATTGGCGAGTTCTATAAAGGTGCCGGGCAATACTTTGTCTACGGCATTCAGAAAGGTTGGCTTTCCTGCATTGTTCCAGTATACAGTTCCAGACATACTGCTCTGCTTTATAATAAGGTTATTGGTTATGTTATATTCACCTACACGCATTGATTGGGCAGAGGATACATTAACGTAAGTCTTATTGAGGGAGGTTGAATAGGTCTGTGTTAATGGGTTAAAGCCACCACCCATGGATACAATTACCGTATCATTACCTGGCGGTGCTATCAGTGAATAGTAGCCATGATTATTGGTGATATTGCTGTAGTGCGGTATGCCATATTGATCTAAAACCGTTACTTTAACCCCTTTTACGGCAGTTCCGTCGGGCAATTTTACGGTTCCATTTATGTATGCGCCGTCATAATATCTCAGTATGACAACACCATTGCTCAGGTAGGATTGCCCGCTAACATCGCTTATGCCGATATGATGCTGCTGGTAATAGATCGCCTGATTGTAATTAACTGCAGTCCACGCAGATGAATGATTTTGATAATCACTGTACGGATTCCAGTAGGCGGTTCTGTACACCATTACAAAATGGCTCATATTCCACGCTGGCTCAGGGGGATATGAACTTAATGTAGATGATAAAGTAGGCATGCCCTGTGACAGCCCTAAATTCTGCCCGTCATATCCAACAAATGCTCTGTATAAGAAAGAGTTGTAGAACATTGGTGTATATACAATTTTATAGCTTGCTATCTGAACACCTGACGGAACTGCATTTGTAGGGAAGGTAGCCCCTAATGTGCTCACTGCGTAAATATTATAATAATTTACAGGCACTGAATTACCCTGACCACCCATGATCTGGTCAGTAAGCTTTACCGGTGCATAGAATATGCCTGTATTGGTCGCTGAAAATGGAAACATTCTGCTGTCAACCGCAAAATATTCAATGTTATAGCCCGTATCCATCCTTATATAATGATACAGCCAGACAATATCATTCAGATTTAGATGATAGAGCAGGTAGAACTCCAGCATGAGGTATTCAGTCATCATCGGATGCAGATAACTTTCATAATACCCGTATATTTCAGGATGGTTCAATACATGCTGAGTATATGCAGACGGATCAGATAAAAAGCTATCTATTTTGGTAACATTCAAATCATATTGCTGAAGGGTATCAATAACCGGTTGAGGAAGTTTGTTACCGTTATTAGCATAGGCACCCTGCAATAATCTGGCAACAAGAAGTGCAATAGCACTGCTTTCATTCTGACTCAGAAGCACAGAACCAGCTATTTGATAACCATCCTGAAAGTTATCTGCTACAGCCGGATGATGCCCTTCTGCAATAGCCTGGAATCCATAATCCCACCAGCTTAGAAAGGCAGGCCTCTGATCCTGAGGCAATCTATTATTTTGTTGAGCCAGCCAGTTATATGCTGCCGGATAATACTGTGTGGGCGTATCAATGCTATACGGGAAGGCGCCTACATACCATGACGATCCATTTGCCAGTGTATATCCAGGTGGGTGCAGTACAGATGGTATGGCGTTGTATATCTGCGCATTATATTTTGCATCTGCCTGATACGGAATTGCAGAATCAATTGCATACCATACATTTGGAACAACCAAAACAAACACCAAAAAGAGTACTATAACAACATGGCTAATTTTTATGCTTTTCTTAAATGCATAGAAACCACTGCTTTTAAAACCCATAAAGGTACGTCTCATTTCTTCAAAATTAACAGCATTCAATATATAGAAAAGGGTGTATCCGGAGAATATGGCGAATGATGGTGCACCCAGATAAATAAATTTACCGGCGGATATAGCAACATATGCACCCATAAATCCAAGAACTACGACAAATAAATGTTCGTATCTAAATTTCTTTGAATATCTCCATCCCAGTAGAAGAATACCCACAAACGCCATGAAGAAGGAGGCAACACCGAAAGATAATAGATACGTGCTGAAATCAGGTGCCTGGGCTTCTGCTACAGTTGAGTAAACCAGGGTTTTAACAAAATAACCCTGCCCGGTAATAATAGCCATGAAATATATTTTGTTAATAAAATAAAGCGATGCAGATGCAATAGCTACAAAAACAGCTGTTAAAGATAAAGTCAAAAGCCATGGTTTATCCCTCATAAATACGAAAAATCCAAAGATAACAGTAGCGCCTATATAAAGATAGAATGGCATATCGAACCAGTATGGAATTAAATGAACACCGTAATAATACGGAAACGATATAATGAATCCCAGTCCAAATGCAATGGTGGTGGTTAAATAAAGGTCAAAAGAATCAACCTTTCTGAACATATTGATCAATAGCTGTATTATCAAGAATATGTAAACCAATGCAAGAAGATAGGTATACCCCTGCCAGGACATAGCTGCAATGCCTATGCTGACGCCTGTTAGAAGTGTATATTGCAGTGACCTTTTATTTTCACTGAAAAACAGTTTGGTACCTTTTACACCAGAGGATATATTGCTAAAATTGTCTATATACCTTTTGTGCGGAAGAGACCTCAATAACAGGATATAAAAATACATTGCCGATATGAGAACAAACAGATAAAAGGCAAGATAGTTTGCAAAGGTAGCCATGCTTCTTGTCACATCTGCAGCCATAAAGGTTATCATCAATGCGGATAAAATACCCACCTTTTTACCCCCAATTTCCTTTCCTACTAAATATATGGGAAATACGATCAGAGATCCCCATATGGTTGGCATTATTGATAAAGAGAAAGCAGCCGCTTTAAGTGAATTTCCACCGAACAGGGGTGAAAGGATAATTCCAAATATTGCATTCATCCAGTCAAATATAGGCGCTCTTGGATTTATTAGTCCAATGGGATAGTTGAGCATTTTATCCATTACAAGATCGTGATGATACAACAGTACATGCTCCGTTACTCTCCAGTGATAATATGAATCGGAACCACCTGAATATAGATTTATAGGACCAAATTGCAGGATGTAAGGATATGCAAAATATATTCTTATGAATAACCCAATCAAAAATGTAGCTAACAGTATTAACGAAACCCACCCATGCCTGTCAAACCACTCCTTCAGGTAGGTATATACATCTGACATATCTGCTACCTTCATATTAATCTTCACTAAAATTACCTCAATTGCACTTGTCTTGGTATACGAGATAAGTTTTACTGCTATAAAAATATTACATATTAATAACGATTGATAGCGTTATAGTATAGTATTTCCAGATTCCATTTTCTCAATCTACTTTCTAGCTCTATTATAAGCATAACAAAAACAGGTCTCTCGACATAGTGATGAACCTCACAAAACTTTTCTAAGGAGTATGGAATATACATTCAATACTGGCGAATATGGATGAACTACCCTTTTGTTCAATATTTCAAATCCCAGGTTCTCTATATCCGATTTTATATGTGCTGTAAATTCGTCTTCTGTAGTCAATAAGTATAGATGTATTTTGCTACCTTTAAATGCTTTTTCAGATACGGCAGGAAGGAAGTTCATGGCGGATGATGGATGGTTCATTATATACCTATCGGCAGGTTCTATGATCTCAAGAGCCTCCTTGGCATCCATTAGTAATGGATATACTGGTGCAGATATTTTATTCAATTTTATATTTTCTTTTAGCATGGATATTGATCTTTCATTTATATCTATGCCATAGATTGCTTTAACTTTTTTTTTCTTTGCTATTAAAATGGTAAATGGCCCAATACCGGTGAACATATCTACAATCGTCTCACCATCGTTTATAGCTGAGAGGACCAGGGAACGTTCATATGATAATCTTGGAGAAAAATAGGCATTGCAGAGGTCCACCTTTAATAATATGCCATTCTCTTTATAAGTGGTAGTACCATCAAAATCATCATTTATAAATACTATTTTTCTCAGTCTGTATTTGCCAGATACACCTTCATCAATACCCACATGCTTTATATATTTAAATTTTTTTAAAAACGCCTCTTTTACTGCTGAAGAATATTTATAGAGGTCCTTATCCATTTTAAGGATTATTACATCACCTACAACATCAAAAGAGGTAGGCAAACGCAATTTGAACTCATCCGGTATTTCTAAATAATCCTTGTATGTATTTTTTGATTTCATATCTTACCTTTTTATTATATTCTGTAATAACCTACCTGACAATTTTTATAAACAGGCTATGTATATCAATCATTATAATTACAGTGTTTATAATTTAGAGGATACCTCATATGCATAATCACCTTCGGTTTTGTAACCAAGCATATACAATAAATCCCCCTTATTCTCCCATGCAATTTTGTAACCACCATAGATTTTTGTGGCGTATTCATAGCATGGTAAGGCATCCTTCCTTCTACCCATAAGTTCCAAACATTTACCCATATTATTCCATGCAAATGGATTGCCGGTATTGCTCTTTATGGATTGCTGATATAATGCAAGTGCCTCATTGTTATTATGCATAATCTCCAGGTCTCCATTCAATTTAATGGCAAGATAATTTGTGTTGTCATGCTGTAGAATCGCATTGATCGCATTTTTTGCATTCTGATAATTATTAACACGTTTATAGGATAAAGAACTGTTGTATAATGACCCAATTATATTATATCCATTATTAAATGATTTATTAAATTCGGCAATCGCTTCATTGTATTTTTCTTTTGAAAAGAGAGAAACGCCGTTATTAAAATGTTTTTTACCGGCAGTATAGATAAGCATAGATAAAATATAAAATATAACTCCAATGGATACGGGAATCAATAACATAACTGGCAACGGTGGATGAATGATTATAAGTAATACCGATAAAAACGGAATAAACGATCCGATGAATAAGATATAAAAAAGATTGCTTTTGAAGGTTGTGACGGCAATTTTATTTTTGCTTAATATCCAGTCTTGTGTAAATAAATTGTTATACAGATCATTACTGCCGGAGTCCCTTTTGACAGGTTCATCTGTTGGTTTAGTTACAGATGTAAATGGCTTAGACGCTATAGGTGTATACACCGTATTTTCCGGTAAATATGCACTGCAAACAGTACATCTGGATGAGTTCAGAAAATTTAACGCTCCACATGAAGGACATTTTTTGTAATTATTCTCATTCACGTTAATAAACAAGGGTTTTCCTATATATCTGTTTTTTGGAAATATTATTTGCAACAAAATATTTAAAATTATAAGCACTTATAAAAATTGATTGAGGTGTTGTAAATAAAATATCATATATCCATATATTGATAAAATTCGTATGGAGTAGGTCTTATTGAGTTTTCAATATCTTCCTTTATTTTTATTTCTTTATAAAAGTTTATAAAACTGTTGTCAAATACTGGTTTTAAAAATTCATTGTCCGAATCTAAGGATTCTATTGATTCTCTCAATGATTTAGGTAGCTCCATTATATTCAACTTCTTTCTTTTGTCAACGTCTATTTTATAGATGTCTTCATCTATATTCATAGGTGGTTCTATTTTATGCTTAATTCCATCAAGCCCTGCCATTAAAATAGATGCTTCAGCCAGATAAATATTGGCAGAAGGATCAGGAGTTCTGTATTCAATTCTAGTAGCTACTTCACTGTTTTTTACATATCTTGGAATTCGAATATTGGCAGATCTATTTCCCTTTGACCATGCAATAAATATCGGCGCCTCATATCCTGGTATTAGTCTTCTGTATGAATTTGTCGTAGGATTTGTAAATGCACAAAGAGCACTGGCATGGCTCATCAAACCTCCGATATAATATCTGCACTCCTGACTTATCTGGGAATATGCATCTTTTGGATCATAGAAAATATTTTTATCATCTTTCCATAAACTTTGATGAATATGCATACCTGATGCATTATCTCCAAAAATTGGTTTGGGCATATAGGTTACAATTTTATTCATAGAATTTGCTACAATTCTGCTTACATACTTAATGGTAACTACATTGTCTGCCTGTGTGGTAAGCGTATCATATTTAATATTTATTTCACATTGCCCTGCCGCAGCAACTTCATGATGATGTGCCTCTATTTCTATATCAAATGAATCTTCGATTATTCTTGAAACTCTATTTCTATAGTCAACAAGTGTATCTGCAGGTGGTGCTACATAATACCCTTCTCTAGTTTTATTAAACCAATAAGGATCGCTGTCATTCCATGGTGCTTCATCAGATTTTATAGATACACCATATAAAGCACCAGATGTCAACGCTATCTGTGGAGATGGTTCTAAAGATAATTTGTTAAAAACAAAGAATTCAAGTTCAGGCCCCCAGTAGGTTTTTGTATACCCAAGTTCCGTTGCATGATTTTCAGATTTTTCAGCAATAAATCGTGTGTCATGAGGATATCTATGCCCATTATCAAATATAGTACAGATAAATCTGGCGGTTTTATCATCACCATCATACCACGGTAATATGGAAAAGCTGCTTATAACAGGCTTCAGCACCATATCTGAGTCAAATATTGGCTTCAGTCCTTTTATAGAAGACCCATCAAGTTTTCCAATGCCTTCATCAAAAAAGGAGTCATTAACTGTTCTTGCAGGTACGGTAACATGATGAAATCTGCTATCAATATCTGTAAACTGGAGATCTATCCACCTTATTTTATTACCCTTGATCGTCTGAATGCAGCTTTCTTTAGATTTAGTTTTTAAAACCATAAATAGCCAAAGTCAGAACTTATATTAAAATTTTACTAAAATTGTCAAAAACCTTTATTCAAAAAATTAATTTTTCAATTTAAAACAGTTATTTTTAGATATTTTTTACAACCTGTTGAATAACCGAGTATCATGGGCAAACACCACAGTTTCTTCATTTTACCATCCTGTGTTACGCATTCGGAATCTCCAATTTGTATAATTAATCACCAACCCGATACACAGGTATGTAAAGAGGTGGTAAATATTCAAACACCATTTATAATTGTGAAACTATGATAAAAAATCTGTGGACAAGTGTATTCAATACATATATCGGATCTTCCATAAGAATTTTTTAAAAAATCTACAAATACATACTATACTGGTCTTTATATCTTGAGTTCATTATTTATATTCTTTATGGTGGCTACGGTTACCCCTCTATTTTCTATTGCTATGGGCATACTCAGTCACGGTGCCTTTATTAACTTCATTCCCAACTCTCTTGGCTCCGGTATTTGATTATATTTTAAGGCTAATTTAATAGCACTTATCTCTTCCGGAGAACATTTAGAAATGTTTGCAATAGTACGATGTGTGATCTTTCCTTTATCACGATAAGATTCCCTTATCAGATAACGTGTATATATCTTTCCATTTATACGCGTGGCATGTTCATCAACATACATGAAGGTATAAGGCATTACAGGTATCTAAAGTTATCTACAATTAGTGAGCACAAATCAATAAAAAATTATGCGTATTTAATAGTGAAAACTGGTTGGAACATACGATATATAGGAAATGTGCAAAATATGTTGATGTTGCAGAAAGTTTTGACGCTTTAGCTGAGGATGGGATGTCACTGTATTACGAAATAGAGTTCCCCTTTCTCTTTCTGCTCTCTATCCATAACAGAATTTTTTTTGTTTATTCTTGGTCTTTTGGAGTCTTCATCCCTTCTGAATGATATGTCAATACTGTTCAGGAAAATAGACATGCCTTTCTTGAGTGGATACGGACCATTCGCAATACCCTCTTTCCCAGGTGTTCCTGCAAATACCATAACAGAATCACTCACTAAATCCAGAAAATATACATCGTGTTCTACAACAAAACCACTTGCACCTCTCTTCTCTATAACCCTCCTTATAAGTTTCGCAGCCTCCATTCTCTGATTTGCGTCCAGATATGCAGAGGGTTCATCCAGCAGGTATACATCCGCGTTCCTTAGAAGGGTTAGGGCTATTGCTACTGTCTGAAGTTCACCACCTGATAAACTTGATACAGGTGAGTGAAGCAGTGAGTCCAGGTTAAGCATTGGAACAATATCACTTTCATAAATATGCCTCTGAAAGTCATTCATAGAAATAGTTTGTATCATATCATTCACAATTGTATCCATATCACCCTTTATATATTGAGGTTTATACGATACCTTAATGGCCATCTCCATCTTGCCTTCGGTAGGTTGTTCTACACTGGCAAGTATCTTTACAAAAGTGGTTTTTCCGGTACTATTCTGGCCGACGATTCCTACCACCTCCCCTTTTTTTATTGTACCACCATTTACAGTAAGTTTAAAGTTATCATATTTTTTTACAAGTTTATCAAATGTAAGATATACCTCTCCTTTCCATTCTTTATTGGGGGCGTGTGGTTCAAATTTAATTGGAAAATCTCTTATTCGAACGTTTTCCTCTTTTATAAAACCATATAGAAAATTGTTTATCGCATGTCTGGAGGTTTGAGATTTGCCCACTATTCCGTAAGATGTAGGAACGCCAAACATTATATGCGCCACATCTGCCAGTGCATCAAATATAGCTAGATCATGTTCCACCACAATAACATGTTTATTTTCAGCTATCGCCCGTATAGCGTCTATAACTTTTAATCGTTGGAATATATCAAGATAGGAACTTGGTTCATCAATAATATAAAAATCTGAATCTTTTGCCAGAACTTTTGCGATCTCAAGTAGCTGAAGTTCTCCGCCAGATAGTGTTTCAAGTTTATAGTTTCTTATTCTTTCGATTGGAAATATTTCATAGACTCTGTTGGTGGATGAGTCAGAGGAAGATATGTAATCTTCAACAGTTCCATTGAATTTCTCTATAATTTTATTAACATACTGCTGCTTATACGAAATGGATAGACTGCCATTGGCTAGTGTTTTAAAATGTTCATGTAGCATGGTACCTGCGTAATGGTCCATTGCATCCTCTAAAGATGGCTTTTTATCAAAATTTCCAAAGTTGGGTATTAGTTTGCCGGATAGAATTTCAAGTACGGTTGACTTACCCATTCCATTCATTCCCAAAATTCCTACGACTATGCCTTTCTGTGGTATGGGCAATCTGAATAACCTGAATTTATTTTCACCGTACTGATGGACAACCTCTTCCTGATATTCCTCGGCAAGGTTTATTATGTTTATTGCTTTAAACGGACATTTATGTATGCAGATGCCACACCCTACACATAATGTTTCTGATATATTTGGCCATCCTTCACTGTTAAATTCTATAACGGGAACGTTATCTCTCTGAATAGGGCAGTAATGCTGGCATTCATGATTACATTTTTTGGGGTGACATCGATCATAATTAATAGTAGCGATTCTCATATACAACCATCTAAATGCATTGAGGTTTAAAAAATGTTTGATTACGATGATATCGAAAATAAGATTATTGATGTTTTAAAAAAATATTTAAAATGTGAATTATCTAAAACAGATTCCGTATCCATTCTGTTTTCCGGTGGGATAGATTCTACAATTCTTGCAAAGATGTCATCAGAGATTGTGAATGTCAAACTGTATACGGTAGCATTACCGGGTAGCCATGACGAATTATGGTCGTGTTATGTAGCAAAAAAACTTGGAATGAATCACCATCTCATAGTTCCTGATAAAAAGGAGATAAATGATTCAATATCACATATTCTTGATAAATTTTCTAATATGAACATGAATTTAATATCTATTTCTGTAGAAACGGTAATGTATATTGGAATGATGCATATGGAAGAGGAGATTGTTGTTTCTGGTCAGGGTGCAGATGAACTTTTTGGTGGTTATAACAGGTATAAAAACATGGCCGTAAAAGAGTTTGAAAAGAACTCTAAAAAGGATTATGAAATGATTTTCAATACAATAACAAGATGGGATCAGCTCATATCTAAAGATCTTGATAAAAAGATTATTTATCCATACATTTATTCTGAATTGGCTTCATTGGATATACCATATAATTTCAAGTTTAATAACGGAATAAACAAATATGTATTGAGATCTGTAGCAACAAAGCTGGGAATTCCAGAGGATATTTCTTTTAAAGGAAAAAAAGCTGCCCAGTACAGTAGTGGTATTTATAAAATGGCAAAAAGGGCGCATTAGATAAAATCAACGCCTAAAATAAAGGAAATATCCTCTACCTCTTTTTTAAATTTATCTATATCAGCTACTCCATTCTTAAGGCATAAGTCTATATTTTGTTCAAACTCTGTAAATGCACTGGGAATGTCAATATCATACTCCAGTTTACCATAAAAATTTTTTAATATCTCCATTTTTATGGAGGAGCTACCCCCTTTCTCTTCCATAATTGTTTTTATTTTATCTTTAATGCTCTTAATTCGTATTGCCATATCTGTTATATCTTTGTCACTAAATGATAATATTTCTCTGTAATGGATTGATGCCTCCAGATATAATCTCACAACATCAGGACCATATTTATTAAGCAGGTCCTTTAAATAAATTATATTCACATCAGATTTTGACATTTTTCTATTTTCAAATTGCAGGTGTGCTACATGCATGTAATATCTGGCAAATTCGGTGTCTTTAATTCCAATGCTAATAGCGTCTTCATATATATGATGAGGATAAATAAGATCAGTGCCACCTCCCTGTATATCAAACGGTATACCTAAATTTTTGTTGACCATTGCATAGCATTCCACATGCCACCCCGGAACACCTTTGCCGGATGCAATATGGTATGGTGAACAATCATCATATCGCCATATTATAAAATTCTGCATTTCGTTATTTTTTTCCAGCTCTTCAGGAAAAGATTTGTCAAGTATATACTTTATTTTTGTGATAAAATTTGGAATTTTAGATAGATCAAAGAATAAGTCCATACCGTTTTTATACAGCAATGATTTATTCTTCATTTCATTTATCGCTTTATCAATTTCCTGTATATACTCAGAGGTAAGTGGTTCAATGTCAGGCTTAAATATTTTAAGTTTCTCCATGTCTTTATGATATTCATTGATGATGAATTCTGTTAACTGCCGTTCGTTAATTTTTTTATTTTTAGCTACTCTGGTTATCTTTTCATCTATATCTGTAAAATTCTGTACATGTAATATAGAATATCCTTTTTTTATTAAAAATCTTTTAAATATATCAAAAAAAATGAAGGTCCTCGCATGTCCTATATGCAATTCACTGTAAACAGTAGGACCACATGTATATAATCCCACCTTTTTTTTATTTATTGTTCTTAACTCCTCGATGGATCTTGAAAAGGAGTTATAGATGTAAATCATATTAACCACCATATTACAACCAGAAACGGTATATAACGATTTTTAGATTTATCCCTCTAACCTAAATGACACTTAAATTATATTCTACATAACAAAAAACAAAATTAAAATTGTATAGAAAGGGTTTTTAGAACAGATCAATTGGTGTTTTTCAATCTCCAAATAGAGAGCTTAACCCGGATGCAGCTTCTTCCTGGGAAACCGCTTTTTCTTCCTCTTTCTTCTCTTCCTTTTTCTCCTTCTTATGTTCATCTTGTGCTGGAGCTGCTGCTACCACACCCATAGGCATTTGAGCTGCATTTTTTATAACTTCATCTATGTTAACACCCTGAAGAGATGCAATAATAGATTTTATTTTTGCTACATCTGGTTCTAATCCTGCCGCTTTTATAATGTTCGCAACGTTCTCTTCTGTTACTGGTTTTCCTGCTGATTGCAAAACCATCACACTATATATATATTCCATATTTTTCACCTTTTTCATTTCACTCCTTTATCGTTATATCATTAAGATGTTTACCTGCCCTGTATGCCCTCTGCAACAGGTATTTTATATTGGCCGGTGTAACATATCCAATCTCAACAGACAGATTCATAGCACCTCTTATGGCTCTGTTAAGGAGTATGTCCACCACCTCTTTGGCACCATATTCTATATCTATGGCAAGTGCCATACCATTTCTGGATGCCTCAACAACCTGTTTAAGAATTGTATCACTGTCTACAAGTAAGGATTCCTTGCTAAATATAAAATCATCTTCCCAAGCCGCATTTATATTTAGACCAACTGTAACTGGAAATATGGATAATCTTGAAAGCATGTTACCCATAGCAGGTGATATAATATCACCCTTTTTTACTACTATAGCGTCTTTTTTTATAACCACTGCACCTTTATCAATGGCCGCAGGAATTCCTAGCTTCTGCATTTCTCCGACAATTGGACCGGGCTTAAATGAGGTATCAGCTGCTTTAACAACAATGTCTTCTTCCGCAACTTCTCCACCTTTTGCCGGTGCCTTTTTCTTTGATTGTTCTAAAAATTTGGTAAGTATAAATGCATTTTTTTTGGAAAAGATAAGCGCGCTCTGCCCCTTTAGGTAACCCTTCAATCCTTCTATATTTTTCTTATTTTCCTTTAGTTTTTCAAATAATTTTTCAGATATTGTATTTTTTACAGTTATAATGGTAGCCATTCCTCTAAGCGATTTGCGTATTTCCTGAAATTGTGCACTTGGCAACCCCTCAAAATTTACTATCGCAATAACGTCTGACTCTGCTGCAAGATTCTGAATATGACTAAGTTGTTCAATTTTTACCTTTTTGGTTCTCATTAACCAATCACCTTATACGATTTACCCATTGTCTTTTTTACGTATACAGACCGTATATTTAATATACCATGCTCCAGTTTGCTTACAATGACCTTTATCACTGCATCTATATTTTCCAGTATATCTTCTTCAGACATGGTAACATTGCCAATTGGTACATGAAAGGTGGCTTTATCTTTGCTTCTCACTCTTACTGTTTTTTTTAAATTTGAAACAATAATAGTCGGATCTACAGTGGGTGGTAACGGTCTAGGCATCTTGTTTCTGGGTCCAAGGTAGATACCAAGTTTTTTACCTATGGTAGGCATCATACTTGCTTCTGCTAAAAAGAAATCAATGCCCCTTATGTATTTCACACTCTTTCTCTTGTTACTGAATATTTCATCCATTGTTTCAGGTGTAATAATATTTTCAATAGCACCCTTTGATCGTAATGCCAATTCGCCGGTAGCAAATATAGCTATTTTTGATTCTCTGCCTTTTCCCTTTGGTAATATTATATCTGCGTCAATTCTATTTTTTGCATTTGCCATGTCTATGTCTTTAAGATTTATTGCTAACTCTATACTCTCTGTAAAACCTTTTCGTTCTTCTACCAGTAAGGATTTAATGGATTCTTTATTGAGATTAAACATATAACTCACACAACCTTTTTTCTTTTTTAATATAATTACGTGATAAGCGCAATTTCAATGCTGACATTATCAGGTACCTGTATTCTCATGATGGACCTCAGCGCAGTATCGTCAGGATCTATAAATATTACTCTTTTATGAATTCTCATTTCCCAATGATCTATTGTAGTCGTTCCCCTGCCATCAGGACCCTTTCTTACAGGAACCAGTAACCTTTTTGTGGGTAGTGGGATAGGCCCTTTCATGTGCACACCACTTTTTTTTGCAATTTCCTTAATCTGTTTGCAAATCATATCTACATCCGTGGATATGGGTCCAGATAGAGCAATTTTTGCCTGTTTCATCATATAATTCCTCTTATATTAACCATGTTTAGATATCTATTCCTTTTTTTCAATATCTATAACAACACCCGCAGCCACTGTCTGTCCACTATCTCTAATTGCAAACCTGCCTAATTGCGCAAAATCCTTAAGCTTTTCTATTACAAAAGGCTTTTTTGGAACAAGCTTAACCTTTGCTGCATCACCTGTCTTTAAGGTTTTTGGATTTGCCTCTTCTACCTTGCCTGTCTTTGGATCTATTCTTTCCAACAATTCAGCAAATTCACAGGTTACCTGAGCTGTATGACAGTGCAATACGGGTGCATATCCTATGGTGATAACGCTTGGATGGTTGAGAACCATTATCTGTGCTGTAAAGGATTTTGCAACAGTAGGTGGATTGCTTTTTGGCCCTATAACATCTCCTCTTTTCATATCTTCCTTGTTAATACCTCTGATATTTATTCCTACGTTGTCTCCTGGTAGCGCTTCCTGCATCTGCTCATGATGCATCTCTATAGATTTAACCTCACCTACCTTTCCGCTTGGCATGACGATAATGGCATCCCCTACCTTTAACTTTCCAGTTTCAACTCTGCCTACAGGTACTGTACCTATACCTGTTATGGTATAAACGTCCTGAACAGGTAAACGAAGAGCCTTATCAGATGGTTTGGACGGCACTTCAAATGTGTTGAGTGCAGTTATCAACGTTGGGCCCTTCCACCACGGCATATTAGGAGATGGTTTATCAATATTATCATCTGCAAACGCACTTATAGGCAAAAACTGAATCTGTGAAAATTTATATATTTTTCCACTCTTCTTGTCAGTAAAGCATTTTACAGGATCTGTTTCAGAGGGTACCTGTTCTGCCTTAAATCCTACTCCCAACAGCAATGATCCTACTTCATTTTTTATTTCTTTGAATCTAGTTTCGCTGTATTTTACTTCATTTCTATCCATCTTGTTTACAGCAACGATCAACTGACCTACACCAAGTGTTCTTGACAGAAAGATGTGTTCTTTCGTCTGTTCTTGGACTCCTTCAGCTGCAGAACATACAATAACTGCACCATCCGCCTGGGACGTTCCAGTAATCATGTTTTTTACAAAATCTCTGTGACCTGGTGCATCAATGATCGTAAAATAGTATTTATCAGTATCAAATCTTTTATGGGCGACATCAATAGTTACACCCCTTTCCCTTTCCTCTTTTAATCTGTCCATAACCCATGCAAATTCGAATGTAGCTTTCCCCTTGGCTTCTGCTTCCTGTCTGTATTTTTCTATTTCTTCTTTTCTGATTACACCGGTATCTACCAACAATCTGCCTACGGTTGTAGATTTTCCATGGTCAACGTGTCCGATGAATACAATATTCAGATGTGGTTTATTTGCCATATTTATCACTCACCTATTCTCATATTTAAGGATATATTTAGTATTTTCCTTTCAAATAGCAGATATTTTTCATAATATATACTTTTCCTTTAAAATAATGAAGGTTATGATTTTGTTAACCGTGTTAACAACCACTTTTGGATGTTATCATCTTGTCAAATTCAAAGATGCTTAAACTTCATGGGTACAACGCTGTACCCTCTATCCCGTTCGCAAAAGCTTCTGGAATTGCTTTTTTATTATGTTGTATGCCACGTTGAGATCTGCATGTATCAGTATGCCTTTGGATGACTGGAACACACCTCCCTTTGTTCTATTTTCTATGTATCTGTCATGATGTTCTATGGTTTCGTTCTCTGGGAAACTGCACCTGATTGTATGACCCTCTTCTTGTATTATAACATTTATGCTTTTCGCTTCAGCTTTGTATCTGGTCTGCTGTATCAGCGTGTTGAAGGGCAACTGTATAAAGTTCAGATTGTTTCTATTTCCTGTGTTAACATTCTGTTTCCGTCTAATCATTATGCCCGATCACAGTAGTCTCTATTTTCATGTTCATGGCATATTACATCATTGCTCTGAAGGTTTTATGCATGATCTCCTTCACCTTCCTGTTACGCATCAGAAATGGTTTCTCTATCTGTTTTGTCTGTTTTTTTACCATTTTCCTGAAGATCATTTGTGGATTTGAGTCTTGCCAGTTCCCTGTCGGAGATCTGATTTATTGATTTCAGCAATCCTGATGTTACGGTAATTCCCTATTCAGAGATGTTGTTTTCCATGGTTACAAGATTCTTCACACCTATGTTAATGCCCATAATTCTTCTTGATTTCATCTCAATCATATCTGCTACCTCTTTTTAGTGTACAATTTCAAATATGCATCCAATACCCCGTTGATATTACCTTACCTCTCTTATATTTGCATTCTCCAGTCCTGTCTTCACCTCCAATCCCATTATTTTTTGGAATTTCAGTATGCTGTTCTAAATGCTACACTGCTGATTGGTAAAGATCAGTATAAATCCACCAGTTCTCTCTTTGTATTTTGGTATCTTTGTTTTTCCAATAAATTTATCAGGTTGTTTCTTCCACACCTTCATCGCCTTAAAGAAAGAGTCCCGTGACTGTTTCACTATCTTTATAGTCTACCTGGTTGTCTGTGCCGGCAGTTTCTGGTAGTTGTTGTATTCCTCTTCTTCAGAGAGTTGTTGGAATAACTTTACCGGTTCGTTGTAGTTTGTTATTCTATTCTTGTTCATGAACTGGTTTCTTAAAATGTAATTCACCTAGTTATAAAGGTTCTTAGAGAGATGGCATAATCTTGAAATGATGTCATCTTCTTTAATGTAAATCTGTCCCGTTTTCTTAACGTTCACATCCTATCTATGTTTTTCAGGATGTATACAATAAATTCAAAACGTCCCTGGCTTTCATGACAGATAAGATATGCAACCCAAATGCACATATTTATTTTGTTAACAATATATTATATTTATTAATTTTCTTTTTTTTATAGTTAATGCATGATGCATTAATAACGTACATAGTTAACTATTTGTTAAGTATATGGTAGATACCAAATTCTTTGTTGATCCATTTCAATATCTCAGTCAATATCTCGACATCCAGTAAATATTTAAAATCTATAAACAAAAATAAAACACTAGTAAAGCGAATTTTTCAAAAATTGTTTAAAACGATCACATTAAAATCCTATCTTTTTTTTATAAACGGAAAATACCAGTTCCATTTGCCAAGATATTTCATAAACGCCGGCATTATGTAGGTTCTAACAACCATTGCATCCAGAATAACAGCCAGTGGAATGGCAAACCCAAACTCCTTTAACAGTAAGGATTGTGATAGATATAGAGCTGCAAAAGATGACGACATAATGACAGCTGCAGCTGTTATTATACCACCTGTTTCACCTATGGCTGAAACTATTGCATCTTTTAACTTCTTTCCTTTTTGTGATTCCTCTTTTATTCTTGTAAGTATAAACACATTATAATCCATACCCAATCCCATCAGAAGTATAAACAGTATTATTGGAGTTATCCATAAAATTGTATCCTTCATCAACACTACAAAAAGAATCCAGCTCATTGCAAGTGCCCATGAAATTGTGATGCCCACCGAGATTATTGCAAATACAGGAATGGGCAAAGAAGTTATTGCAATTATGAGAATCACAAAAACTCCGATTATAACAATAAGTTCCATTTCACTGAAGTCTGTATTAAGTGAACGTATTGTATCAATAGTAGAACTTGTTGAACCACCTACATATTTGCCCGTTACATAACTTGCTTTAACACTGTTTAAATAAGATTTGATCTGGTTAACGGTGCTAATAGCTGCGTTGGAATCGGGTGATTCTGATAATATAATTTTAAACAAAATAGTCTCTCTGTTTTTGCCTACATAAGAAAGAGAACTGTTGAATGCTGATGAGGATATGGCAGAATAATTTAATAACGTTCCATTGGGGGATGTCAATCCATATATAGACTTAATACCGTAAATATTCGTCATACCAGCATTTATTTTGTATAAATAATTATAGATTGTTTTATTGTAGTGACTGTTGGTAATCAACGTAGCATTGAAGGTAATAACTACATAGGTTGGTAAAAAATATCCTGCTCCAAAACTTGAAGACATGGCATTTAGTCCTTTTATACTGTTTACGTTCGATGGCAATACAGAGATCATGTTATACGAGGTAGGCATGATAGTTATTGCATATATACTGAAAATGGATATTATAACCGTAACAATTATGATTATATTGCCTCTGGTTATAGCTGTTTTACCTGCATTGTAAAAATACCCAGTTTTTTTGAATGTTCTGCCTCTATAATGAGACGCATATTTATTCCACCTTTTACCGGTCAATGGCCAGAACGCATATTTATCCAATAAGAGTATCAGATTGGGTGTGAAGGTAAGGGAAAGCATCAAAGCCAAAAATACAGATACACCAATTATGATGCCCATTGTCTTAAGAAATGTTAAATTTGTAACACTCAGGGCTCCGAATGCAACGATAACTGTGGAACCACTTATGGCTATACTTTCTCCTGCCCATGTAAGAGAGGTTTCCATAGCCATATTTCTGTCACTGGTTTTTGTAAGCTCTTCTCTATACCTAGATACTATAAATACAGAATAGTCAGTTCCTACACCCATAAGAACTGCTAGAAGTGTCGTTGGAACCGTAAAATCAACTGTAGCGATATAGGTTCCTACAAGAAAAGTAACTGCATATCCTAGCCCAATAGCGATGCCTATACCAAGAAGCGTTACTAATGGTGTAATTGGAGAGCGAAAATATAATGCTGTAACCAGAACGATCATGATTATTGTTATGGGTACAATTATAGACAGGTCATTGTTCATGACAGATGTGGAGTCATAGTTAAGTGCGACGTCTCCGGTCACATATACAGATAATGTTTTATTATCACTATTGCTTATTATTTTTCTGATCGTTATCAAATCCAGATTTATTGGATTTACACCATTAATTGTATATGATGACCCCACTGAAAAGTCAATCGGCATGATCATTGTATTATTTCCGTTTCCAACAAAATTATTAAGAAGAGCTGCAGGATACGGATATGGGAAATTATCTGGATTATGACTTTCAATCATTTTTAAAGATATGTTATATGACGTTCTATAACTCATATTTTTATTTATAAAAACGATCTCTGAGATATACCAGTACGGAAAGGAACTCTGACTGTGTAGATACACTGCCACAAATTCATTTACCAAGGTTTTATTGTTGAAATCAGATATTGTAAAGTTATCAAATATGGAGAATAGAAGAGGTTTCTCATTTTTTGGTATTACAAAATTTATAAAAGGAGGTACGGTTGTATTTAGCGTTTCGTTCAGTCTCTGATAAACTGTGAGATTTTCAGTACTGCTGTTAGAAAAACTTTTTACCCAGTTAGATGTAAAGCCATTCATAAAAAAAGAATAACCCTCTTTTAATGTGCTGTTGTTCGTTTTATTGTCAAATATAGCTACAGCTTCATTTGCGGCATATTGGCTATCAGATACATTTTCATGATATTTGGATATCCATATGGATAGAAATGTTGATGGTATAGCGAAAAAAAGCGTGCTGGAAATGTTTACACCACTTTTCAGGATATTGCTATTATTCTGAATGGTTATAGATATGTTGGCAACTATGGAAATATATGATAAATAAAAATTATTTATTCCGGACATAAATGAAATGTTTTTGCTATCATTTTCAATGTTGATGGATGTTGCTATAATCCCATTTTTTGATGAATTGCTGAGTACATTACCTCCTGTAAAAACTACAATCAACGTGGTACTGTTATTGGTTGTTGGAAACTGAGAATTCATAATGTTGCTGGCAATCTGTGATTGACTGTTAGGAGACGCAGAACTATTCTCGTTGAGACCTATAACACTATTTACCCTTGAAATTAAAGGTATAGATATTAATAATAACAATATCCAGATTATAATCAGATATTTGCCGTATTTAAGTATCTTTTTAGCAATTGTATTAAATAATCTATTCTTTTTTCTAATGTTCATCTATTTAAACACTCCTGTAAAAGTTAGATGTTAAAAGTATAACAAATGCACCCTACATGATAGCCGCCTTTTCCTTCACCTTTCTTGCAATTTCATCTGCCATTTGAGATGTAGTGGAAGGTAATACTGGCTTTTGTGTATATTCTGGTAATGCAAGGTCATAAGTTACATACCTCTTTTCCTTTATTGTTTCATAAACAGATGTCCATATAGCATTAGCAGCTTTTCTTTCACCAAGATAATTAAGCATCATTTCTCCTGATAATATCGTTGCTACAGGATTCACCATGTTCTGCCCCGCATATTTAGGTGCAGAACCATGAACCGGTTCAAATAACGCATACTTTTCGCCTATGATTGCTCCAGGCGCAATTCCTAGGCCACCTGCCAATCCAGCACATAAATCCGAAAGAATATCTCCAAACAGATTTGTTGTCACAATAACATCGTATGCAGATGGTTTTTTTACCAGTTGCATGGCCATGTTGTCAACCAGACGTTCTTCAAAATAAATTTGTGGATACTGTTTAGATATTGTCTGGGCAACCTCCTGGAATAACCCTCCTGTGTATTTCATTATATTTGCCTTATGGACAGCTGTAATTTTTTTTCTTTTTTCCTTGATTGCATACTCAAACGCAAATTTCACAATTCTTTCACTTGCAGGCCTGGTTATAAGATTTACTGTTTCTGCACCATATTTCTCCCTTCCAATCCAGTGTTCAATTCCAGAATATAGGCCTTCTGTTGCTTCTCTTACAACAACAACATCAATATCATTATATAAAGTGCCTTCTCCTGCAATTGATCTTGCAGGTCTGATAGATGCATATAAATCCAGTATCTGTCTTAATGCGACATTTACACTTCTAAACCCACTCCCAATGGGTGTAGTTATAGGACCTTTTATAGCTACTTTATTCTTTTTAATGCTATCAAGTACATATTCAGGTAGAGGAGTTTTCTCCTTCGCCATTACCTTCTCTCCCGCTTCAACAACATCCCAATCAAAACCGATTCCAGTTGCTTCTACCACCTTAACCATGGCATTGGTAACTTCGGGACCGATACCGTCACCCGGTATTAATGAAATTTTATAGCTCATACACACTGAATAGTAATTATGATATTTAACTCTTTAACATTAATTTTTACGCCTATATTGAGTATTTTGAATGCCTATGATTATTACACCCCGCCGGAAAAAAGTGTTATGGACAATCCATTTTGAAGTACTATATTGTGCTATGTAATTATAGGCGAACTAAGGCATTGTGATTTAATTGGGTAATTACTTATATCTAATTTTGATAAGTAAGTTCTTATGTAAATGCTTGCGTTATTTATTCACAACGCCTAAGTTATATAGGCAATAATTCAATATTCAATAAGTATCCGCAACCATAGATTTAACCATAATAGATAAATATCAGCTATGTATAAAGTATTTTAGATAATGGATGAATGTGATCGGTTAGATTACATCATTTACCAGACAATTACTAATTACATATTTAATAGAAAAGCTCTTTTTTATTAAATAAGTGTTTGAATAAATAATGCTACAAGTTAATCAGGTAATAAATATGGACGAGCAATCAACATCTGGGTTTAAACTTCCTTCTTTTAAATATAACATCGCACATGAAGGAAAGTTATTAAAAATGATTATTCAATGCCCTGATTGTAATGGAGAAATGCCATTGAACAATGCACGTTGTTTTTCTGCGGTTTTAATGGCTATGACTGAAGATTCCAATATAGATCTTATTGCAATTTCACAATATATAGAGATCCAGTATGGTCCTGAAACAGTAAATATGTTCAAAATGTTAGCAAAGGTTATAAATGAACTAGATAGGCTATCTCTAAGAAGCCCTACGCCGATAGATGATACAATACCACCAATACCGTCCCAAGATGAGGCTATAAGTAGTGGTATTAGTCTGGAAAAACTAAAATTTGACAGGGAACAGGCTATAAACAGGTTAATTAAAAAAATGGATTGCAGCCATTGCCCTTATAATCCTGAAGCAGTTCATAAAGCACTAAAATACAGCCTTATACAAGATATCAATCAGTTCTACAGATTATATGCACAAATAATACAATCAGTTATATCAAATAAGCAGCCACCTGAATGTACACATTGCATAAATTTAACAGGCTCAGATCTATTGTATCTTCAAGAGGTATTGGATAATTTAAGACAATATATATTGTCCAAAGCTTTTAGAATTGTAGACGGGGTTCAGAAATAGCAATTTTCAATTTGTGGGGATCGCCAAGCTTGGTCAAAGGTGCTAGATTCAGGGTCTAGTCTCGTAGGAGTTCGAGGGTTCAAATCCCTCTCCCCACATTTTGATTTAACTCTGAAATATATAAATTGATTCTCTTTCACTTTACACTTTCTATTAATTATACATCACCGCTGAATAAACCCATTTTCGACAGCAATTTGAACGTAAACACGAAGGGATTTCACTTTTCAAAAGTAGTGACAACCAAGAAGGATTACCATTCTTCATTACAGCTTAGCTACTACATACGCTAAAAACAGCTCCTTCCCTGAATGATTCAGCAAGGGGATAGTAGCTTTTTCCTTTGGCAATGGACTTTTTCAGAAACATGAATGATAGAAAGGAATAGTAAGCATAAATAGGTTGTCATTACAATGATAATAGGTTGTCCTACAAAATTAGAATTTCACGAGGGAAAATAAGTGTTTTGTCGAATTTGGGAATAAATAATTATTCATTATTAACTGCCACAATTTATTTAAAATGTTAAGGCAAAGTAGAACGACTGCAGGTAATATTCATCATCCATACATTGTGCAATTTCTCTGTTTTTATTCAACAGAACTTATGAATACAACACCACCATGTAACCTATGCCAATTATATATGGTTAGATGATTAATAATTTTTTGTATTATTTTTCCATTGACATCAAAAGGCACCAAAAAGTTTATATTCGTATTACCCAGATGGGTATTATTGTGACGCTTTATGACTGTGGTTGCAAGGAAAGAAAAAAGAAAAAAGAAAAAATGGCAGGGTATATTGCAAATTGTATGATGTGGAGAGAGTCAATGAAAAGGTAAAATCAAAATACATTGGATACCTTGGAAAAGATCCAGGAACGAGATATCTTATGGAGAGATGATGCAGTATGTGCATAGACTCATGGATATAGAAATATGCGATTCTGACATACATAACATACTGAAGAAGATGGGGATTGATTCTAACATAACACCAATAACAAAGATTATTCTTGAAAATGATCGAAAATTGAAGAAGACCTTTCTGAGGATAAAATGAGAGTATCCTACAAAACCACAGAAAAGAAATGTCCTGTATGCGGATCCGATCTGAAGGCATACAAGACAGTATATAGGATTGTAAAACCTCTGGTTCACAGCATATTCAGCAGTGTAATGCATAGTATTGCATCCATCGAAATTTACAGATCAAGGGTTCTCTCATAGCTCACAGGTTCATACTACAAATATGTCAAATATCCGATGATTTTTCTGGGATCAACCACTTTCAACAAAAAATCATCTAAAATTTATCTTCGTAACGGTATATAATCGATATAGTACATAACAAAAAGTATATATACAAGTATTGTAATTATATAATTGACAACTATAGGTTGAATAGATAGAGGTGATAATATGAATGACAAAATAAAAAAAATAGAAAGAATGGATGGAAACTATTGGAAAAACATTGAAAAGATCTTTGACAGTTTGAGAATGTGGCCCTACAGTTCGTTTAACGACATGTATAATAGCAGATTTCCACTGTTATTCGATGAACTGCCACATACTACACCATTAAGTGATATCATTGAAAATGACAAACAGTACCAAATAGAGGTGGAAATGCCTGGTATTAAAAAGGAGGATATTGAAATAAATCTTTCGCAGAACACTATAGAAATTTCAGCAAATACAAAAAAGGAGAATAGGGAGGATAAGAATGGAAAAACCATTCTCAAAGAAAGATTGGAGACCACCTACCACAGATTTTTTGAGCTGCCAGAAGATATAATACCTGATGATGCAAAGGCTACTTTTGAAAATGGGATTTTAACGATAACACTACCTAAGACAGAATCTAGTAAAACACCACGGATTAAACTAAAAATTGATTAAACTTTTTAACATTTTATTTATACATACAAATATAAACACCCACGACGTAATAACCAGTTAGACTGACCATGGAATTTTATATATCAGTTATATCAATGTTTTTTATGTTTAATACAGGATATTTATCACACGCTTTTTTGAATTCATTCATTATATCAGAAAATTCCAATCCCGATACAAAAAAAATCACATCTAATCCTCTAATTGCAGCATCTATGACGCCATATATTGCACCGAACGATATATCAGTATTAATATGAAATTTTTTACAATACCATAACGCCTCAATGCCCTCAACTCCTGCAATCTTTATATTATTTTTATTCATAAACTCTTTTAATTTATCACCGTTTTCTTTTAGTCCATAGTATATCCTGACGACATAAACGGTACCGTATGGAAATTTCAACAATCCCCTTAAATTGCTTATTACCACAACCTCCCCTTTTTTTGAATCTGTTACAGCTATGCCATAGGAAAGGGAGTGTTTTGTTTTATAGGCTGTCATAATTCCGCCCTGCATAAACAGATGCACCTTATCGCCATGCTTAATATCTTCTTCAGCAACTGCACTGCATTTATCAATTATATTTAGATCCAACCCTACATTTTTTATAAAGTTAGTAAATTCCTTGTGATAATCCTGCATATACTGTATTCCCTTCATAGTAATTTTTATACGTCTGTTTTCATATTCAACCAATCCCATTTTATTCATCTCTTTAACATATTGTAAAGCACCTTGCAGAGTCATATCTGTTTTTTTTGATATAACTTTAGGGGTATTGTTTTTACCAGAATATGTAATCAATAAAATAAGAAAGATTGTATTCTCCTTTAAACGTCTAAGAATCGGTTTAACCATATGGACCTGTAAAATACATATGGTTTTCAATATATAAATATACCCTCATTAATTTAATAATTTTATTTTTAGACGTACATATTAAGTTTTGCATTTCTGTGGCTTTGAGACTAAACTAAACTAAACATCTCTTCCCTGCTTCATCAATCAGACTTCCACAATTTTTTCAATAAGGTGCATATGTATGCATCCAATATATAAATTGTTATGATAAGAACTTATCAATGCAGATTATATCCCAATAAGAAAATTACTAAAATATTAGATTATCAGTTGGAACCATGCGGGCAATTATATAACAATGCTCTTACCAGACGTAAAGAAGCTTATAGATTATTCCAGACTTCTATTAACTATAAATCACAACAGAACGAACTTCCAGCTGTTAAATTAAATAACCCATAATATAAAAATATTCATTCTCAGGTTTTATGCGATGTAGTTAACCGTCTGGATAAATCTTATAAAGGATTCTTTGATCGGGTTAAAGTAAAGGTGAAAATGGTAAGAAGGCTGGATTTCCACGTTATAAATATAAACAGAATTGTAACTCATTGACTTATCCTCAACTCAGTTTCAAATTAATCCATAAAAACAACGGTTCTAAAAAAGGTATTCTGCAGTTAAGCAAGATTGGTAATATCAAAGCCATTATAAGCAGAGATATAAATGTTGGTAAAATCAAGACATGCACTATTAAAGGAGATCAAGGTGGCGATTGGTTCGCTTCCTTTGCTATAGAATTCCCTGACATTATCTCAATGGATATAACTGAAATACAACCCCAAATCTATTACGGGCGTAGACGTAGGCATAAACAAATTGGCCGTGTTAACCAACGGTACTGAAGTTAAAGAAATAGATAATCCGAAATTAATAAAGGGATATGAAAATAGTATCAAAACATTACAGAAACAACTATCTAGAACAAAAAACACTCTTATAACAGGCAATAGTTTTACATTCATTTCATCATATAAAAATATTTATTGACCTCCAGATTCAATGGATGGCACAGAATTACAGAATATTAAATAATCTTTAATATTTTATAATATTTAAAATCAACATCTGGTTATCAATAAATAAATAGAAATGGCATTTTTATTTTTACATGTATATGCAAAACTATTGTAACAGGAATAAAATAAGAAAGAAATTAGCTAAAAACAGCGTAAGTTAGCAAATGCACGAAAAGATAACCTGCATAAAGCATACAATGAAATAATAAGGAGTGGAAATGTAACCGTATTTGAAGATTTAAATGTTCAGGTAATGGTACAGATTCACAATCTGGCGAAGAGTATATCAGACGATTCATGGAGCAAACTGATAGACCAGTGTGTTTACCAAGCTGAAAGTGCTGGTAAATACATAGAGTTTGTAAATCCAAGAGGGACAAGTCAAATATGCTCCTCCTGTGGCGTAGTAGTAAAAAAGGGATTATCTATAAGAATTCATAGTTGTAATAACTGCGGATTAGTAATGGATAGGAACCTTAACGCTGCTCACAATATAAGAAAGAAGTACATACGGCTAGTGTGGAACTCCCTTATCAAAGAGAATAAAAAGCCTGCTGAGATTTCAACCTCTACATATCGTAAAGATATGCAAGTCGGAACGATGAAGCACAGAAGTGACTTTTAATTTTGGCTCAAAGCACATTTCTGTTCTCTACACTGCATCTATCAAAGATTCCATAAAGTATCAGATTGTATAAATATACAAGTATACAAATAAACAAATAAGAAACATTTATAATAAACATAACCATATTTGAAACTGGTTAAAGGATATGGAACAAGATTATACACATATAAAGGATCTGCTAAATTTAAAAGAGGTAGGAACGGTAAAGTCAATACGCGGATGGATTTGGAGGATAAGGTCCAGTGGAGGAGTTGTCTTTGCTATTATCAGAGATTCTACAGGTATAATACAGGTAACCGTATCCAAAAAAAACATAGATGAAAAAAAGTATAACGAAATAGAAAAGGCATTGGTTGAATCATCTATAGAGGTTACAGGTACATTATATGAAGATAAAAGGGCTCCTAATGGTCTGGAAATTCATGTAACAAATTTTAATCTGGTTCATAAAGCAGAGAATTTTCCAATATTTAAAGATCAGAACGAAGCGTTTCTTCTTGATAACAGGCACTTAACCATAAGATCAACAGATTTAACAAACATATTTAAGATAAAATCTACCATTTTAAAAGGAGCAAAAAAATATTTTGATGATAATCTTTTTTTTGAGGTAACACCACCTATAATAACAGGTAATGCATGTGAAGGAGGTGCCACCTTATTCTCTTTTGATTATTTTGGTAATAAAGCATACCTTTCCCAAAGTGCACAGCTGTATTTGGAATCGCTTATATATTCACTGGAAAACGTATGGAGCATAACGCCATCATTCAGAGCAGAAAAATCAAGGACCAGAAGGCATTTAACTGAATTCTGGATTCTTGAAGCAGAGGAGGCATGGACTCCTCTTGCCAAGAATATAAAAATCCAGGAAGACCTTATGACAACAATATGTGAAACAGTAATTAAGGAACGAGCCAATGAATTGGAACAGTTGCACAGAGATATAGAGATTTTAAAAAATATTAACCCACCATTCAGAAAAATAAAATATGAAAAGGCAATTCAGATCCTTTCTGATAAAGGATTTGATATACATTGGGGAGATGATTTTGGAGCAGAAGAGGAACATGCATTGACAATCGATGAACAAGAGCCAATTTTTGTCACACATTATCCGGCCGAGATAAAGGCATTTTATATGAAACTTTCCGATGATGGAAAAACCGTTGAAAATGCAGATCTTTTGGCACCAGAAGGTTTCGGTGAAATCATAGGGGGAAGTGAAAGGTCCAATGATATAGAGTATATGAAAAAAAGATTAATAAACGAAAATGCAGATGTAAGCAAATACGACTGGTATTTTGATCTGAGAAGATTCGGTAATGTGACGCATTCTGGATTTGGAGTTGGAGTAGAGAGAGTTACCAGATGGATAGCCAAAGCGGAACATATAAGGGATACCATCCCATATCCTCGCACTACCAACAGATATACACCGTAGAGAATAACGGGTGTTCTGTTAATGAGTTTAGTGAAACGATCTTTTTATCTGTTTATATCAAATATTTATTTTCAGATTATAGGATATATTGCTACCTTCTTTATGGCAAGATATCTGGGTGTAAGTAAAGAAGGCTTGATCGTTTTCGGTTCCTACATGTTTCTGGTCCTTGTTATAAACATGATAACAGGGTTGGCAGATATAGGTGTAAGTACTGCCTTTGAACGTGAAATTGCCTCTGGAACTGCAGAAAAAGAGGTTGTTGGAACATACATTATTTATCGTTTTATAACTACGGGCCTGGTTGCTTTTGTGATAATTTTATTTTCCCAGCAGATTTCTCAATTTTTCAATATAAATGATGTTTTTGCTGTACAGATAGCGGCACTGATTCCAGTAGTGTGGGTACCTACCAGAGTTTTTGCTAGACTCAACATAGCAAAGGGTAGAACATTATACTCACAGCTACCTAATATCATAGAATATACGCTCCGTACCATACTGATTTCCTACTCTGCAATATTTATAAAAACAACCAGTTCTCTTATGCTCTCATTTCTTTATGCAGCATTGATCTGTTCAATACTTTCTTTTGTACTGCTTTTCATGTCCATTAGTAAATTTAACTGGTTAATGTTAAAAAAAATGTTCCTCTTTTCATTACCTATAGGAGTGGCAAATGCAATCGGCTATTTTTCTCAAATGGCAGATAATTTTCTGATCTCAATATATGGCTCTGTCTTTCTTCTTGGATTATATAGCATATCAAAAGGATTTTTAGGAATGCTTTTGATCATACCGGGTATAATAACAACACTGCTTTTTCCAGATCTGGTAAGTTTTTTCAAAAGCCATGGTAATGGAGATGCATTGGCAAACAGATTCATTACCATACAACGTTATTTCTTAGTGATTATAGCACCACTAGTTTTATTTATAATTGTATACAGGGTAAACCTTTTACACATACTATATAGCAATGCATTTATTGTTGTATCTCCAGAAGTGGTAATTCTCACCATTTCAGTGATCCCGCAGGGATATCTGTACATGTATAGCACATTTCTTATGGCAATAGATAAACAGAGGTTTCAGCTATATTTTACCATTTTAAAACTTCTGATAACAATATCAATATCAATTGTTCTGATACCGTCCATTGGTATGCTTGGTGCAGCATTGGCAGTTTTGTTTTCTTCAATAATTACTGCTTCAATCTCAATCGTTGTTGGATATGAATTCTTAAAACTATATCCAGACATAAAATCAGTTGTTATTATTCTTTTTTCAGCTTCTGCATCATTCGTAGCACTCGCTTTGATAAATCATATAATTCCTTTAAACAGATGGTATGATCTTTTATCGGTGTGGATTATAGGATTTATCATATACTTCATTATACTCAGCATTCTCAGGGAATTCCGAAAAAATGATGTAGATACACTGCTTAAACCACTGGGAATTCCATCTTTTATAATACATATAATAAAAAAACTATTTCCCAGTTAAATTTTGAATGAATGCCTATGAATTCAGAATAATTCACATCCTTATAGGGTTAAATGCAGGTGCCGGGATTTTCAGAATACCATTTGAACCCGGGTTATTAGCTATCTTCTTACCCAATGGAAGGCTAAGATCCTACCACTAGACCACACCTGCACCAAAGCCCTATAGACAAAATTAGTATTTAGTTTTTATTCAGGTTGATGATTAATGATTTACTGCATCTCCAATTCCCATTACTTTTCTATAAAATTACCAATATTTTCTGCATAGTGGACAAAACCATCTTTCATTTTCATATATCATTTTATTATGATGAATGGGGCATATGGATTTATCGGTAACATTTTTTTGTATGTTTTCTTTTTGTGGTTCAGGTGATGCATGTATTTCATTAGGTGGTGTTGGTATAGCTTCGCTTTTATAGGATCTTAATGCATCTTCAATAAGCAGAAGGAATATTCCACTTATTAAGCCGTTGAATATTATAGTAATTAAAATAATATTTTCAGATATACTGGTTAGCATATCGTTAAATTTATCATCTCTACTCAAATGATATACAGTCTCTATGGCAGGATAACATACAAAAAAGCTAACCAAAATAAATAAAAATGCAACTACAGCTTCAACCATATATGTAACTGCAGATATTAGATCAGTTTTAGAGGTAATAACAGATATAATTGCGATAATACTAGATAATAGCCATATTAAAAATATAAATATAGCTACCATGGAAAAGATATAAGAGAATAGAGCATATCTCTTTATCGCTTCTGGACTTTTATCAAGTAAATTATCGTCATTAGACATTGATCTATGTAAATTGTTATTATGATATATATCTAACTCAAATATATTCTAACCCTACGGACATTATTAACCGTTAGAGCAATCACTATAAATAATTGAATGCCAGTAAACCCTGTTTTTTTCAGATAGTACGTACCACCATACGTGAAATGATGCACCTATTACTTAACTGCATTAATAGACGACCTTATATACCTGCCTGTATTATATGTTATGGGCAAGTGAATTGTCAAGAACACAGATAAGCTATTAACAACGATAAAAAATTTGGTATCTGTTTAGCTCTGTGCTAGTGTCTTTTATTTCCCATTTATTATCAACTTTTGGAACTGTTTTTGCATAACTGGTCAATGGGTTGTCCATCCTCTTAAACGGTCTTATCAGTTTATTATCAATGTGTCCCTCTTTAAGGCATTCTTACAGTCTGGACTATAGGCTAAACAGATACAAAATTTGTAAAGAATTACAATGAACATGCAGTACCATTCGTATGGAGGAAACGGGAAGTTAAGGGACCTCAACTTAGGAATACGATTAGTAACTTATGCAGTTAAGTACTAGCAACCCAAAATCAATAAAATTTTCAAAAATTCACACTCAAAAGATCTCTTTTTTAACTAAAAACATCATTTTTGAGCATTCTTTTACTGCCTGTCAAAGCTTTTTTCAAACCTCTTTTTTTTCATAGAAATGACCTCTTAAGCAGTTATTGTTTTTGCTGACTGACATATTGCTATTATTAAATTCTTTCTCAGTTTGTATAAGCATTTTACAGTTTTAGGTCATCCTTCTGTTTTTCTGAAAGCTTATTCAAATAGTGATTTACATAAAACATGTCAGGGTCGTGTTTTGTTGCTCTAACCCTAATTTCATAGTCAGGAGTATTGACGTTGTCTTTGTTAAATAGTATTAGGCCAATATTAAATAACCTACACAACGCATCTAACCTATCTAAAATTTCCTTACCGATTTGTTTTGGCACAACAAGATAAGACTTATTGCTAAAAAGCAAGTATACACACGCCTGCCCAAATCCAGTTATTAGTTCCTGTGGAACCTTACTTACTTTTATTTCTGCACTTGTTATCTCAGTAGGTAAAACTACCATAGCACCACGTTCAGATTTACGCAGACCTAACACGTCGGGAGTACTCCATTTCTCACCAAAGGCGGACCCACCTATCACTATAGCATTATCACTATCCCCTAGACCTCCTGTTAAATACTTTTTAAAGGAATCGTAAAACAAACTCTCGTTTCTTCCGGCCTGAACGGTGGTAGTAGTTACACCACCCGTAACTGTACCTGATACACCAGAACCAATGTATTTAAATAAACCTCTCGCAGGTTTGCTCACTTGTGTGGAGCATGTTTTATGCAAATTCCAAATACTACCGTGAATGGTATTTTCGTTTGCATCTGGAAGCGCCTCCTTGATCGCAGCCACCAATTCTGAATACTGCAATCCATCAGATGCATTTTTAAGCAATTCTAATGCCTTTTCTTTAATTTGTTTCTTCACGCCCACTGCTGCAGACATATAAATCCTCACAGGAGAATAGGCAAACGCCTTTTTATCCTTTTCTCTATCGCCCTTTCCCAAAGAGCAGAGCCCCCTTTTTCATGATACCTTACAGCTCTTGTTGACCTCCCTTTTGATCCAATAAACTCATACAGGTATAAGTTACCATAGTTCTAACCCAATAGTTTTTTTAACTGGTTAAATATTATATACTTCTGTATCTCATTTGTACCTTCGTATATCTCTGTTATCTTTATATCACGCATATACCTCTGCAGTGAATTGTTTAACAAATAAGATCTACCACCCACGATCTGCATTGCTGTATCCACAACTTTTTTACATTTCTCTGTGCAATATATTTTTGCAACACTTGCTGATATCGTTTTCTCATTCGTTTCAATCTTTTTTGCTGCGTCAAGATAGGTTATTCTTGCTGTATGTAAGTTAGTATACATTTCTGCAAAATAGTCAGAGATTGTTCTTATTTCAGATATTGTATTATTAAATTGTCTTCTCTCCTTTGCGTATTTATAGGCGTATTCAAATGCAGCTTCTCCTATACCTACAGCCTGTGCCGCCACGCCTATGCGTGCAATATCTAGTGCTGACAACGCAATCTTTGTCCCATCACCTATATTGCCTATTATAGATCCATTTTTTAGCACTACATCTTTGAATTCTTCGGTGCCTACAAATAATGCTTTTAACCCAATCATATTCATTCGTTCTACAATTTTTACTGTTTCAGGATCGTTTTCAATAATAAAGAGGGTCATGCTATTTTCTGTGCCTTTGACTTTTGCAACCGTTAAAAAAAGGTCTGCGTTTATAGCATTACTTGTAAAAATCTTTTTTCCATAAATATGATAAAGATTGCCATCATTATAAGCTTCTGTCTTGATACCGGATATATCAGATCCTGCCTGTTCTTCAGACATTGCAAATGCAACAACCTTTTTCCCACTTGCCATCTCAGGGAGTATTGCTTCTTTCTGTTTTTCGCTGCCGTATTTACTTATCATATAGGATGCAAGCCCTGCATGAATATCATACGCCAATCCAAATGAACCACTCTGCTTTGACAGAATCCTTGTCATTTCTGCAAATAATGCAACAGATCCTCCCAAACCACCGTATTTTTTATCTATAATGGGCCCCAGATACCTATGTTCTCCCAGCCTGTACCAGTAGTCTTTATCAATTTGTTCTGTATCCTCCATTTTTTTTGTAAAAGGAGAGATGTATTCTTTTACAAATTCTTCATATTGATTCAGGATGTCAACCTCTGTTTTCTCAAAATATAGACTGCAATTATTAAACATAAAAGGGTATTCATTTCAAAACAGATATATTTTACACTAAAAATCAGCATAAATTTTAGAATAGATAGATTAATATTAATAACTAGAATGTAATCAGTGCAATATTATATGTAATTAACAGGGTTGTGATCTTATGGACAATTCCAAACAGGACGTGGATGTATTTAAATGGGCACATGAACACAGGGATGAAATAGCGTGGATGAGCCAGAATACAAATCATATTGCACCATCAAACATAATAAATGATGCAATTGAAGAAGGTATTAAGAAGAAAATATATCAATGGTATCCGTATTCAAAAGGGTTATTTGGGCTTAACGAACTGATTCTTGATGATTTGCACCTTAAGGAACAGCGCTCCCTTTTAACTTCAGGGGGCACAGAAGCGTTATACATAACCATACGTGCCTTGCTTGGAAGTGGTGACGAAGTTATAGCTTCGGATCCCAGCTATTTTATAATTCATAAATTTATACGATTATCAGGAGCCATACCAGTTGAAATTCCGATATATAAAGACCCGTGGAAGATACCGGTGGATGAGATCAACGAACGTATAACCTCCAAAACGAAGATGATACTCCTCATAGACCCACTCAACCCGCTGGGTACGGGATACAGTAAAGAGGAAGTGAAGGCAATTGCTGAAATAGCTAGGGATAAAAAGCTATACGTACTGAATGATATAACGTACAGGGATTTTTCAGATGAACACCATCTTGCTGCGTCGTATTATCCAGAGGGAACAATAACAATATATTCCGTATCAAAAAATTGCGGACTAGCCGGTATGCGTATAGGATCACTTGTATCAACACCAGAACTTATGAATACCATTGCAAAATATAACACAAATGATCTTTCTGTGAATATAATAGGACAGATAGCAACGTATAAGGCACTTCAAACCAAATCGCAATGGTTTCCTGAAGTAAAAAAGATAACCAGAACAAATCAGCTGAAGATAAAAAACATGTTAGAGAATTTTGAAGATATCTTCTTACCGGTATATCCATCTCAAGCCAATATGTTTATAATAGATGTATCAAAAACAAAATTGGATACAGAAGCAATTCAGGGAAAGCTTCTATTTGAACACAAAGTTTTTGTTAGGGCTGGAAATTATGTATCTGCAAAATATGGTAAGAATTTTATACGGGTATCATTTAGTGTACCTGAGGAGCATGCGGAGAGATTTATCAATGCATTTCCTAATGTTATCAACGATTTAAAAAATATGTGATGAGCATGGATGTTGTGCAGATCGGGGATACAATTCTATTTTACAGACTAAATGGTGGAAAAAAAATAATATCAACAATAGATGGGAATTTTCAGAAGATAGATGGTGTTGGTGTAATTGATAGTTCAAAAATCGTAGGTATAGGTTATGGATCTCTTTTTAAATTCGGTAACGAAATGTACTATATTCTCAGACCCATTTTATCGGATTATATTAACAATATAGAACGTAGAGCACAGATTATAACCTTTAAAGATAGCTCCAGAATTGTTTCAGAGTTATCAATACACAATGGATGCAGAGTCCTGGAGTGTGGAGGTGGCAACGGTGCATTGACCATAATGTTAGCTTATCATGCCGGTGATAATGGCCATGTATACACCTTTGAGGTCAATAAATTACAGATTGAGATATTAAGGAAGAATATAGATATGGCCATGTTAGGTAAAAGAATAACTATACTGGAAAGAGATTGCTATGACAAAATAGAAATAGAACAGGAATCTATAGATGCATGCGTAATAGATTTGCCAGAACCATGGAAAGTACTTCCCAATATGATGAATATCCTTAAGAACGACGGAACAATATGCAGTTATATTCCCACCTTCAATCAACTTGAAAAAACCTATTTATGGTTATTAGATAACGGGTTTATAAATATAAGGGCACTGGAGATCCTGGAGCGTGAAATACATCTAGAAAAAAACATTATAAGACCTGAGTTTTCAATGCTGGGTTTTACAGGATATATGATCTTTGCCAGAAAGATCAGGATGGATTAATATGTCTGAAGTTAAGGTTAAGGATTACATGACCAGAAATGTGGAGGTCATACATGATACAACTACAGTAAGGGAGGCAATAATAAAGCTGATAGGTTCAACACACGCGGGATTTCCTGTTATAAATAAGGATGGAATACTTGAGGGGTTTATAACATCCAAGGAGTTACTAAAATTATATTCACATCAGGATGTGATTATAGGATTGCTTATTAAGAAAGGCACATACACAGCATCTCCTGATATGGATATTGATGACGCTGCACGCATTCTTTTTAGATGGGGGTTAAGAGACATTCCTGTGATAGATGAGAATAGAAAACTTATAGGTATAATATCCAATTTAGATATCGTCCGTTCCCACTTTGATCGCGCCACGCCTTCAAAGGTTACGACCATTTTAGAACTTATAAAAATAAAATACAACATTAAAAATGTTGACGTGGTTAAACAGCATGTTGAAGTTGAAAAATTGAAACCAACACAATGGATCATCTATAAAGATGAACTTGAAGGAAGAAAATATGAGCTTGAAAGGGGTTTAACCGAACCTCTCATAGTTATTAAAAGAAACGATGTAATGCTGCTTGTAGATGGGCATCACAGAGCTATTGCTGCCCGGGAACTGGGAATAAAGGAGCTAATGGCTTTTATCATCATTTTTTACATGAATGAACCACTGGGACTGGAAAAAACGGCAACAGAGAAGCATGTAGAGAAACTGGATGACATTATCATTGAAAATACCAACCATCACCCTCTGGTAGAGATTACCACCAGGTTGCTTCGCCAGGACAATCTTTAAATTTTTTGGACATGAATTTTTGATTATTTTGTCAAAATATTTTGCTTTTTACAACCTGTCGAAAAAGTTAAAATAGATTTAATTTCATTCAGAATCGTGGTGATCGACATGGTTGATAATTCTGAATTTGTTGACAAATTAACTGTAAATAATACAGAATACAAATACTACTCACTGGATGCGATCCAGAGGGGTGGGTATGATATATCTACCATTCCGGTATCACTCCGCATCATTCTTGAATCAATGATAAGAAACTTTGATGGCAAAACAATACGAAAAGAAGACCTCCATAAAATTGCTAACTGGAGCAATGATAAGCACCCTGCAGGGGAGATACCGTTTATTGTTAGCAGGGTAATAATGCAGGATCTTACAGGTGTGCCCGCTATAGTTGACCTGGCAACAATAAGAGAATTCATGAAGGGCATAAATAAAGATCCATCCATTATAGAACCTCAAATAGCTGTCGACCTTGTAATAGACCATTCCGTCCAGGTAGATGTATACGGAAATGAAAACGCCATTGAAAGTAACAGGGAAATGGAGTTTATCAGAAACAAAGAGAGATATGAATTTTTAAAATGGGCGTCAACCTCTTTTAAAAAATTAAGGGTTATGCCACCTTCTGTAGGAATTGTTCATCAGATAAACCTAGAATATCTCGCTACTGTAGTCATTAAAAATGGTACTGGTAATGATACCGTGTTATACCCGGACACTCTAGTAGGAACCGATTCACACACAACAATGATCAATGGATTGGGTGTGTTAGGCTGGGGTGTTGGTGGTATAGAAGCGGAAGCCGCTATGTTAGGTCAGCCCATCACTTTTTCAATTCCAGAGGTGGTTGGAGTAAATCTCCACGGAGCATTATCAGATGGTGTTACCGCAACGGATCTTGTTCTAACATTGACGGAATTATTAAGAAAAAATAATGTTGTCGGTAAATTTGTAGAATTTTATGGTGACGGCATTCGGAGTCTATCTCTTGCAGACAGGGCAACGATATCTAACATGTGTCCGGAGTATGGAGCTACAACAGCCCTATTTCCAGTGGATGATGAAACCATAAAATATCTCAAACTTACGGGCAGAAACATTGAACTGGTATCGCTGGTGGAAAGCTACTTTAAAGCCCAGCACCTGTTTGGTGTACAAAAAAATGTGGAATATAATAAAATTATTGATGTTGATTTAGACAGGGTAAGGCCCTCTATATCAGGACCAAAACTACCGCAACAGAGAATGGATTTAGAGGACGTAGGAGAGAGATTTATTGATTCTTTCAGAAATTTGGAGATGCAGAATAAAACAGTTTCAAATATTAAAAAGGAGACAGAACAGATCATGGATAACAACATTATCAATATGCAAAAATTGAATAATGATGAACTGAGTAGTGTCATTCATGGAATGGGTAAGGAGGTAGCTCCTTTTGCTCAGCCAGAGTTAATGCTATCAATAAACAAAAAGGCAGGACTTGAAAAATATGGTTATTCAGGTATCAGATATGCTAATATTAATATTAATGGGCACAACGAAACCCTTGGTGACGGGGACATCGTTATAGCTGCAATAACCAGCTGTACCAACACAAGCAACCCAAAAGTAATGATTGCGGCAGGATTGCTGGCCAAGAAGGCTTACGAACTGGGTCTCAGAATAAATACAGATAAGGTTAAAACAAGTATGGCACCCGGATCTCAGGTAGTTTCTGAATATCTTAAAAAGTCAGGGTTGTTGGTATATCTAGAAAAAATGGGATTTTATATCGTTGGGTATGGGTGTACAACATGCATAGGCAACAGTGGGCCGCTTCACGAAAGTATAGAGAAAGCCATCGTTGAAAAAGGTTTGAATGTTGTATCTGTACTTTCTGGAAACAGAAATTTTGAAGCAAGAATACATAAAAATGTAAAATCAAATTATCTAATGTCACCTCCACTCGTTGTAGCCTTTGCAATAGCAGGAAATGTCATAAAAAATATTGTAAAAGATCCGTTAGGTATATCCAGCAAAGGAAAGGAGATCTACCTTCATGATATCTGGCCTTCCGATAAAGAGATTAATGAGATCATGAATAAAAATATTGTGCCAGATACATTCATTGAAAAATACAGGAATCTGGACAGTTACAATCCAAGATGGAAGGAATTGAGCGTTGAAAGCGATATTATATATAATTGGAATGATAAAAGTACATACATAAGAAAAGCTCCTTTTCTTGATGATTTCATTGCCAATGAATTGCCAGAAATAAAAAATATTGTAAATGCAAGACCTCTGCTTATTCTGGGTAACTCTGTAACTACCGACCACATTTCACCTGCTGGCTCCATCCCCAGGGATAGCCCTGCTGCAAGATATCTTGTAGAGCATGGTGTATCTGAAAAGGATTTTAATACATATGGTGCTAGAAGAGGGAATCACGAAGTTATGGTCCGTGGTACGTTTGCCAATACCAGAATTAAAAACCAGATGGTAGATGACACCGGTGGATACACATTGCATATTCCATCTAATAAAAAAGGAACTGTATATGATATAGCAATGCAATATAAGAAAGAGGGAGTACCATTAATTGTTTTTGCAGGAGAGGAATATGGAACAGGAAGTTCCAGAGATTGGGCTGCCAAAGGTACATACATGCTTGGTGTCAGGACGATAATAGCGAAAAGTTTTGAAAGGATCCACAGATCCAATTTAATAGATATGGGAATATTGCCTTTACAATTTCCAGAAAGTATTGATTTTGCTGCTCTTAATGCAGACTTCAAGAGACCATTTACTATAAAAATACCAGAAATGATGGAACTGAACAGTATGGCAGAACTTAATTACTTTGATAAAGAGGGTAAAGACAAAAAGGTAATGCTAAAGATAAGATTGGATACTCCTGTAGAAATTGAATATTATAAAAATGGAGGAATCCTGCCATATATGAGCAGAAAAATTTTAAATACAGATTAACTGGGTAAATAAAACAGAATACAAATTAGATATGGATCTCTGACGCAGTTAAGCTATTTAAAACCAAATTTACCAATTAGAGGAACAAAGATTACGTCGGCCATTATACTCTTTTTTATTTTGTTGCTATTTTTTTCAATTAAATATAACCTTTGATAATCCATACTACCAACAGGAATAACCATTCTGCCGTTGTCAGATAGCTGATTTATCAATGGTTCAGGTACAGATGGAACAGCACAGGTAACAACTATCCTGTCGTAGGGAGAATTCTTTTCATATCCCTGAGACCCATCTCCAAGCAGTGTAACAACATTTTTAGCATATTTACATTTAGAAAGGTTTAATACCGCACGATTATAGATCACCCTGTTTGTCTCTATGGTGAAAACTGCACCTCTATTTGCTAAAAAAGAGAGCAGAGCTGCGTTGTATCCAGATCCGGTTCCTATTTCTAAAATTTTGGATGTTTCATTGATCTCACTTAATTCAAGCATTATAGCTACCATGTGTGGTGCGGATATTGTCTGACCTTCACCTATATAAAGGGGTGTATCTACATAAGGCTCATTACTCAACAGTTCATCTATAAAATCCCTTCTGTCTATGGATAACATTGCCTCTTTGACCCTTTCAGTATGTATGTAACCTTCTGCAGAAAGAGTATCTACCATCTCTTTTAACGAAGTCATATCCATTATGCGTATAGGTAATGTTACAATATAGTTATTTTTAATGATGATTATATATGTTAGTAGTGTATAATATATTATTAACAATGAAAATGTATTCAAATAGAAAAAATCATTTGATTGAGGTGGGTTATGAAAGCAGTGAGAACTGAACAGATATATATTGAAGAAAATGACACATTATCAAATATGTGTCATATTTCTAAAAACTTGTATAATCAGGTTAATTATATCTTAAAGAATCAGTTCGTTAACAAAGAAAAAATGAGCGGTTATTCAGCACTTGTAAAATTATTTCAAGAACCAACTACAGTAGATGAGCATAATAATTATCAAAAACTTCCGACGCAGACAGCACAATGGACAATAAAGAAGGCAAAACAGGATTGGAACTCTCATTTTAAATTAATCAAGGCATGGAAGAAACAACCAGATAACTTTTCGGGAAAGCCAAGACCACCACAATACAAGAATAGAAACGGTGAGTTCATGCTGATATTTACAAACCAGCAATGTAAAATTGATAATGGTGTTCTAAAATTTCCGAAGATAATGGAAATGGAGGTAAAAACAGGATTGGAAAATGTGGATTTAAGAGAGGTGAGAATATTACCCAGCGGTGTTGGGTACATGATAGAAATTGTATATCAGAAAGATGTGGTGGATAGGACTGCGAAATTTGAGCGTGTTATAGGTATCGATATTGTTGTAAGGGCAGGATTGCTTAAATCAAAAAACCAGTTCTATAATAAAGAATTGGCAGGACTTAGAAGCATAAACGATATTCAGAAAAATGTAAAACAGACAAAAAGAATGCAACGATTATCTATAATACGTAATGGAAAGGTTAAAGACATTATGCACAGGGTGAGTAAATCAATCGTTGATTATGCGATAGACAGAAGCATTGACACAATTGTTATAAAACACAATAATGGATGGAAACAGAGCATTAATAATGAAAAAATTAATAATCAAAATTTCGTGCAACTGCCTTTCGACATGCTTATACAACAGATTAAGTACAAAGCTGAAGAAAAAGGCATAAACGTCGTGATACAGGAAGAAAGTCATACTAGTAAATGTTCATTTTTGGATAATGAAAGTGTAGAACATCACGATACATACATTGGCAAAAGAATAAGCCGTGGAGTTTTCTTATCAGCTAATAGCACACGTATAAACGCATATCTTAACGCGTCATACAATATAATAAAAAAAGCACTCCCGGAAGAGTTTGCGGACGGGATAGAGGGTGTAGGGTTACACCCCACGAAGTTTAAGCATCAAGCAGATGATAACTTCCAAAGGCGGATGTTAACATGGTTAACATAAACCATAACCTAGATAATTCGATGTTATAATAGAGTTATACATGTAACACATCAGACAATGAGAGGTGGCACGTCATGAAAATGAATGTTGATAAAATTAACAAAAATAGCAAGGCGGGTGTCAGAATAGATCGTGATTATATGGGTGGCGTAGAAATTCCAGCTGGTGCATACTGGGGTCCTCAAACAGAAAGGGCACGGATTAATTTTCAGGTATCTGGAATAAAACAGTTTAAAGAATTCATAATAGCTACTGCAATTGTAAAGAGAGCTGCTGCAGAAGCGAATTACAAAACAGGTCATCTGGAGAAGAAAAAGGCATACGCAATAATGAAAGCCGCAGACGATATAATTTCAGGGAATTTTGATGATCAGTTTGTAGTGGATATATACCAGGCAGGAGCTGGAACCTCTCACAATATGAATGTTAATGAAGTTATTGCGAACAGGGCAATAGAGATACTGGGTGGTAGTAAAGGGGATTATAAATTGATACATCCTAACGATCATGTTAACATGAGCCAATCAACAAATGACGTTATCCCCACCTCCATAAGAATCGTTGTAGTGAACCTTACCAGTCAGCTGATGGATGCATTGAAACAGATTATAAATACACTTAACTCCAAAGCAACAGAATTTGATAATATAATCAAGCCTGGAAGGACACACCTTATGGATGCGGCGCCTGTTAGATTGGGGCAGGAATTCAAGGCATGGTCAATAATGTTAGAAAAGAATATAACTAAATTAATTGAATGCCAGAACAGATTATGCAAATTGAATATAGGTGCAACTGCAGTAGGTACCGGATTGAACGCCGATCCGAAATATGTTAAATATGTTGTTAATATAATAAGTAGACTAACGAATACAAAATTCTATGAAACAGATTTTTTGCCTGAAGCTACCCAATCTACTGCAGATTTTCTGGATCTATCAGGCACCCTGCGAGAGATTGCTGTGGATATGACAAAAATATCGAACGATCTCAGATTATTGAATTCAGGCCCTGATACAGCTATAGGAGAGATAGAGTTGCCTTCTGTCCAGCCTGGTTCATCTATAATGCCAGGTAAAATCAATCCTTCAGTTGTTGAAATGATGAACATGGTATCTTTTCATGTAATAGGTAACGATACTGCAATAATGATGGCATCTCAGGCTGGACAGCTTGAACTCAACGTTATGATGCCTTTGATAGGATACTGCCTGATATACAATCTTATAATATTAAAAAACAGTATCAGAACTGTTTCTAACCTGGCAATATCTGGAATTGTGGCAAATACTGAAAGAATTTCTGAATTGTTTAATAGCAGTACCGGGGCAGCACTTGCACTGAACCCATATATTGGTTATGATAAAACAGCAGAGGTGGTAAAAAAAGCGGTGAAAGAAAACAAAAAAATAGAGGAGGTTGTTATGGAGATGAGGCTACTTTCCAGGAACCTGGTGAAAAAGATTTTTGATCCTTTTGAACTTACAGAGATGGGTATAGCCGGTAGTAATAAAAAAAGAAAACATAATTAATATTTTCATATTCTATTGTTTTTATTTTTTTTATATCATAATGGCGTGGTAAAAGGTAAACAACCCCACACCTGTTACTGGCGAAGCTTCCTGCTTCATAGTTCCTGCCTGCCATTTTGGTAGAGTTTCTTTACGATGGATGTCCAAAGATAATTATAAAAACTTTTTGCTCACTTTCATTACCTATCTTACTAGAGGGACCCCCATGCCCGCTGTAGTTAAAAACGTCATGCCCATAGCCCTGCCTTTCAGCCACTTACCACAATTTCGTTAAATATAAAATTTATGTATCATGTATTTATGAATAATCGTGTAAATTTTCTTTTTTTGTGTTGGCAATATTTGCAATAACATTATTAACTTCATTCTTAGTCAGAACAGCGTTAAACCACTTTTCAAATGAAAGAATTGCATGATATGCAACTAGCTCTTCCCCTCTTACAATATTTCTGCAACCATCCTGTTTCATAGCTTTAACAAACGGAGAATCACCTTTTTCTTTATAAACGAAATCTATAGCTATGCCATTTTTGGCTATTCTAGGAAGCCTGTAAGGGAACTTATCAGCACTATACCCTACTACAGTGCCATTTATAATGAGATCGTATGGCAGCCCATTGTCCTCTTTTATGTCATATTCTTTCATGATCTTTTTCAATCTGTTTTTATTTCTTGATTTAACATGGACATCGTAGCCAAATTCTTTCATAAGAACTATCGCGGTTCTTGAAGCGCCTCCAGATCCAAGAATGATCGCTCTGGACCCATTTATAACTCTGTCTTCCAAAATTCTCTTAAGGGCGTGATAATCCATATTAAATCCGTACAATGTATTGGTCAAATTTACAGTACTTACCGATCTTGTTTTTTCAGCTATTGAATCCACCATATCCAGGTATTGTATAACCTCTTCTTTGTATGGTGTCGTTACGTTTATACCCATAAAATTTAATTGATGAAGGTTTTCAATTACCATCCCCAAACTCCTTTTACGTTTTACAGGTAATAAAAGATAGGGTACATCAATACCTCTACCCCTGTATATTTTTTTTAGAAAATAGGGTGAAAGTGAGTATAGAAGTGGCCATCCTATCAATCCAAAAAACGGTGTAGTTTTGTTTATCTTAATTATGGAGGTGATGGGTGGTATAGCTGGTGAATGTGATTGATATGATTCTGCGTATCCAAATGAAAGTTTATTTTCATCTCTTGCTGCGACAGCTCTCATTAAACCATTGCATCTCTTATTGGACAATATCGTAATTTTTTTGTTGTAATGCATATCAGAAAAGCTCAATAATTCGCATGCCATTGCTGTATCTTTTACTGGCACAACAATTTTTATGAAATCTGCATCATAAACCATTATTTTTTTTAAGATGTTATAGATTTTTGATAAATTTATCTCTTTTGTTCTGTGCATTGAGATAATAATTTTTGATTTTCTGTTATATTTTAAAAAATCATTTATAAATTCTATGTCGTTTTTGTATTCAATATCAACATAATCATATTCCTTTTCTAATGCATTTATGATAAATTTTTTTCTTTTAATGCCTGTTGATGTAAAAAAACCAGATTCACTTGTAGATCTGAAGGTAGCGATAACAGGCATTTCTGTTATTTTACGTATGTCAGGCACCTGTTCAACGGACCTTATTTTATCTAGCCTGAGCTCGACGGCATCAACATCGCTGAATCTGTTTATTAATTCATGAGGAGCATCTGCATCATCATAAAAAAGAGATAAGACTCTCATAGATGGGATATGGTTATTAAAATAAAAAAAGGTTTAGTTAAGTATATGTTCATGATTAACATACTTGCGGGGATCGGTTCATTCCAGATAAAATGAACCTGTGGGGCATTTTCTTATGCATTTGAGACATAAAGTACATTTGTCATGGACTATCGTTAACTGAATTTTATTTATACTGATAGCATCGTATGGACAGATTGCTACGCATATACCGCACAGCGTACATTTACTGGTATCTATATTTAATTTTTTCATGTTATTTATAAATAAAATGTTTATAAAATGTTTAATTCAGTACATCAGATCTGTTTCTTTTTATAGATTTCAAAACCATTTTCTGTTCCGAGGATGCAATAAGTCTTATCGTTTTAATGACAGTATCTGGATTGAGAGATATTGAGTCAATACCTTCCTCTACAAGAAATTCTGTAAATTCAGGATATACAGACGGAGCCTGACCACATATAGATACTACCCTTCCGTGTTCATGTGCTACCTTTATAAGATGGCTTATGGCTCTTTTAATTGCTTCGTTTCTTTCATCAAAATAACCCATGGATCCCAAAACCTCTGAGTCCCTGTCTGCACCCATTATAAGCTGCGTTAAATCATTTGAACCTATTGAGAATCCATCACAATATTTGGAAAAGAGATCGGCCATGAATATTATGGATGGAACTTCTGCCATGAGGTATAATTTAAAATCTGGATTACGTTCAAGACCTGCAGACTTCATCATCTCTATGATTTTCTCTAACTCAACAATATTCCTGACAAAAGGAAGCATAACCCAGGTGTTCTTTAAACCCATCTCATTTCTTACCTTTTTTATAGCCTCCAACTCCAGTAAAAACGCATTCCTGTACATGTTTGATACATATCTGGAGCAACCTCTCCATCCTATCATAGGATTTGATTCTTCAGGTTCAAACTCAGTGCCGCCCGTCATACCTCTGTACTCGTTGGTTTTGAAGTCACTCGTTCTGACAATTACTGGTCTTGGATAAAAAGCCCTGGATACCTTGGATATGCCTTCTGCTAGCCTATCTACAAACTCTTTTTCTTTATTATTTTTTATTAAATATAATGGGTGCTCCTTGACGTAGCTTGTCAATATGAATTCAACTCTCATAAGTCCGACACCCTCAACCGGTAATTTTGAATATTCATCTGCCTTTTCAGGAATTCCAATATTGACCATCACTTTTGTGGCTGTTACAGGCACAGTTATGGATAGGCCATCTCCATGGTTTACAGATGTTTCCTTATTTGTTTTTTCCTCTGACTCATACGTGCCGAGTGATACACTACCTACAGAACCATCAACACTAACAACCATACCGTCTTTAAGAACAGAGGTCCCATTTTTCGTACCAACTATGCATGGAACACCTAGCTCTCTGGATACAATGGCAGCATGGCAGGTCATACCACCCTCATCCGTCACAATTCCCTTCGCTTTTGTCATTGCCATTACCATATCAGGTGTTGTCATAACGGTTACCAGTATATCGCCTTCTTTAACATCTTTAAGTTCTGACAGGTCATGAACCACCTTAACCGTTCCTGTAGCTTTACCTGGACTAGCACTTAATCCTTTAATCAATATTTTTCCGGCTTCATTACCTTCTTTTGGTTTCATCTTTATATTACCACCTCCAACTGCTGTTATCGGTCTGGCCTGAACAATGTATATCTTGCCACGTTCAATTGCCCATTCAATATCCATCGGTTTCCCGTAATGCTTTTCAATGGCAATGCCATTTTTGGTCAATTCTATGATATCGCTATCACTTATCTTTTCTTTATCTTTTTCCTCATCAAGGGTTACCCTTTTAACGCCACCATTTTCTGACTTAACAATCTTATGTACCTGCTTATTTATAACCTTGCTATTGATTGATAAAGGATTTTTAGATACAACATAGTTATCTGGCGTTACTTCTCCGCTCACAATTGCCTCTCCTAGGCCCAGAATACCTTCAATCATCACTTCATCTTTTCCATTTGTTGGATTTTGCGTTAACATGACACCACTGCTATCTGAATTAACCATTTTCTGCACAACAACAGCAATTTTGAGATTGGACACTGGTATCCTGTGTTTTTCTCTGTACAGTATAACTCTGCTGGTATATAGAGAAGCCCAGCATTTTTTAACGGCTTCAATGAGCTCATGTTCGCCCTTTATATTAAGATACGTATCCTGCTGGCCTGCAAAACTTGAATTCACCATATCCTCTGTTATAGCAGAGGATCTCACAGCCACAAACATTCCAGAAAATTCTTTGGATAAACGGTTATACGATGAAAGGATCTCCGCTTTTATATCCTCAGACATTTTTCCATTCACGTAACGCTCTTTTATTTCATTGGATATTGTATCAATAACAGATTGATTCTCAGGAATCTTGCTCAATTTTTCTTTTATATAACCGTCTATGCCGTTCTCTATAGTATAAAGATTGAATGTTTCGGTGGTTATTACAAATCCTTCCGGTACATTTATACCAAAGCTTATCAGTTCACCCAGATTTACCGCTTTTCCACCACCAATCTCTATATCATCCTTTCTTAGCTCGTTCAACCAATATATATGCTTCATTCACTACACACTCATTGGAGATTATAACAATTGTACTAATATTATTTTCCTTTTGTGCAACGGAACAGAAATAGAGAGTGATTTTATGTAATCAAAGCTAAATTCCAATTGTAGAATAGTTCTGTATACTCTGTTCACTGCAGGTCTATGGCACCATTTATAGTGGTGGTGCCTGCTATGGAATGTACCTCTAGCGTATAACCACTGAAGGTTGTATGGCTAAGAGGTACCGCGGAATTATAAATGATTGTTACCCAACCACCACCCACAAACATTGTGGTCAGGTAATTTGATGGAGCCTGGAAGCATACCTGCTGGCTGCTAGTTCCGTAAATTGAGGGTGGGCAACTTAACGATTGCCATTGCCCATTCGTGTTGGCAGGTATGGAACACCAGTTTCCATATATGTCATACTGACCCATAAACTTACCAGTGGCATTCCAGTAATCTATCAAAATATACGGACATGTAGGGTAATTTCCTTCAGGGAGTGGTATAGATGTGCCATTTGCACTATTTACAATAGAAAAACCAACATCTCCAATGGGAACAGACGATGAAGTACTCATTATGGATACGTTCTCAATAATTGTATATTCAGGATTAGTGGATGATCCCCATGATCCATAAGCAGCTCTGGTAGTATCATAAAATGAAACGTTAACAGGTGTATAAGGAGGTGTCTTAACCAATCCAGTAACCATAACAAACAGTACACCCGCCAATACCACAGTTATGGCAACCAGCAAAAGAGTTGCTATAACTGTAGACACACCTCTTTTTTTTACCAGCTTTCTGTAATGCATACAACCTCCCGTATATCCTTACGATACGAAATTATTGATAGTTATAACACCAACTCCAATTAACGGTTAACAGTTATTAAAAGATTTGTATTATCTATCCATAAATTAACTTCAATACTGAACAAAAATTATATTTTTAGGAAATGAGATAAATTGCAAAAGGATTTTATATTTTAAAGTTGTTTGGAAATATACTGAAACAATCATCATAAAAATCGTGAACTGTATAAATTAATGTCTTTGGAAACGGTATAAAACCATTCCTGATACTGATCAACTGCTGGCAACGATGCGTGAATAATAACGGAATGTACGGATCTTCACGGTGCAAAGGAGACTGGAGTATCCATCTAAGGCATGTCGTGATAATGGTAGGGATACCATTCATGGATTATCATCTCATAATGCGGGGATAGCTAAGCCTGGTTAAATATACCCTGGTTATAGACCAACGGTGCAGGACTTAAGATTAATGATAAGAAATCCTGTTGCGTAGGCATTCGCCGGTTCAAAGGAATACTGAAAATCCGGCTCCCCGCATCTGTTATTAAAACATTTCAACGTATATATGAAAATTAATAAAAAAAAACTTGCAATTATACTCGATAACCTGGAAAAGGTGGACAATCCCAAAGTTGCTTTGGAGCAGTATTGCTTATCCGGAGAGATCGCTTCGGACATACTGATCAGGGCATATTTGGAAGGAGATATAGAAGACAAGGTGATCGTAGATCAGGGAACAGGCAATGGTATTATTGCAATAGGTGCCTATCTCCTGAATGCACGTTCTGTTACTGGGGTAGATATAGATATGGAGTCCCTTTACGTAGCTAAAAGAAATGGTAAAATTAATCATAGTCTCATAAATTTTGTTAAAGCAGACGTATCAACAGTATCATTCAGATCTATTGACTGCGTTATAGAAAATCCACCTTTCGGATCACAAAAAAAAGGAGCGGACAGATTATTTATATCCAAGGCAATGGAGTTATCTGATACGATATATTCCATACACAACTTCAAGGGTTATGATTTTGTAACAAAATATGTAAGGGAACTGGGTGGTATCATCAACTGGAATCAAAAATATACCCTGCCAATACCGTATATGTATAAATTCCATTCCAAAAAGGTTGAATATATAGATATAGTTGCATGTAAAATAACAAAAAATTAAGTCAAATAAAAGGGTGAAAAAATGGATTCTAATGCAGTTGTATACCCTGGAGATGAAGTAGCTATCGCTGAAGAGTATATTCCAGGAAATGGTACATATGAGTTTAACGGAAAGCTTTTCGCGTCGGTTATAGGGCGTATTAAAATAGATGGTAAAGAGAGGATAATTTCAGTAATACCATTCCATAATATGGAAAGCATTCCTCTTAACAGCATAGTTTATGGTGCAGTTGACGACGTAAAGCAATCCACTGCAGGCATAACTGTATACTTCATCGAAGGAAGAAAGGAGATGCTTACCGGAAAGTATGAAGGTGTGATTCATATTTCCAAAGTTATACATGGTTATGCAAAGGACTTTTCTTTGTACATAAGAATAGGAGATATAATACGTGCATCAGTTATCCGATTGAATCCACTGGAATTGAGTATAATTGATAACGGAATGGGGGTACTCATCGGATACTGTACTAAATGCAGGAACATAATGGAAAGAAGGGATAAGGTTCTGTACTGTAAAGTATGTGAGAGAAGTGAATTTAGAAAGATATCAGACAATTACAGGGACCCCGTAATTTTTTGAATTTAGCTGGTATAAAATATGAGTTCAAGGGATAAAGAGGTTGTTGTTGTAGGCGGATCTTTTGATAAATTGCATATAGGTCACAGGTATATTCTCAGAATCGCATTTTCTTATGGAAGTTATGTAAAAATCGGATTGACCTCCGATGAATTCATATATAAAAGCAGGAAAGAAAATATTACGTATATAGAGAATTATGCTACCAGACTACAGAAACTAAAAAAATTTTGTAAGAAATTCAATAAACCATTTATAATTGAAAGAATAGATGATATATACGGCATGGCAACAGAGGATAGGGAGCTGACAACAATTATTGTTTCAGAGGAGACCTGTAAAAGAGCCGTTGAGATCAATAACCTTAGACTGAAAAAAGGAATCCACAGCTTAAAAATAATAGTCGCTGAAAAGGTTATGGGTAATGATTTGATACCGGTATCGTCTACCAGAATAAGAAAAGGAATAATAAACGACATGGGTAAGAGAGTTACCATGTTAAAAATAGAGATGTCCGTATCAGATAAGATAATGAAAAAAACTGCAATAAACATCATAGATAAAACGTATAAAAACATAAAGCACGAAATTCATATTATCAGCAATACTAGCACTACAACAGAAACATATTCAACACTGGAAGAGGGTATTGATCACCTGTTAGAGAAATATGCTGGTAAAAAGATAACTGCAGATATATTCATAGATATTTCTTCATGCCAGATATATCTAAAGAGATTTGAATGCTACATGAAGATTTACATTGCACTGATTATTGACGAAACGAAAACAACATCTACAGGTATATCTGTATATTGTGAACCACAACTTAATAATGTAAAAAATTCAGAACTTAAGCATACACATAAAACTATAAACATCTCATTGGTACAGAAACAAATCTATAACAATATTAAATCAACCACAGAGGCCATAGAAATGGCTATTAATTACAGAAAAATAAGAACTCATCTGCTACGTTGAATAAATCTGGCATAATGTTTTTATAATTTCATCTAAACCTTATCAGTTTGTACTAGTGCTTAATTGATTAAGTTAGTGATAGTATTCCTAAGCTATGAACCCTTTACCTCCCTCTTTTTCCATACGAATGATTTTGCTTTTCCGTTGGATATTTATGGGGGGAGGCATGTAACAGCGAACAGTGCAATAAAAAAAGCGATGAAGGCAGTATATCCGCAGTATGCATCGATAATCCGATAATATGGGGTCAAACGGCTCTTAGGTCGACAGGCTGTAAGGAAATACCAAAAACGGTATGTTTTTGCCCTAAAAAAACATTTTTTGAGTGTGAATTTTTGAAAATTTTGTTGAATTATCCCGTTCTCTTACAACCTGTCGAAACCTCAGATAACCATTCTTTTGCTACATTATCATTGCTTACACTGTTTTTACTTAATAGCTGTAAACGTCATTTGAATTTTTATCCAAATGGATAGATGATGTTTTGATGTTAGTGGGTACCTCTGGATCCGTACCCAGGGATCTTATATAGGTATCCTCAACAAAGAATTCTATTATAGGATATCTCAAGAGGGAAGGACTATTTGATAGCTTGCCGAAATCCTCTGATAACTTCTCAGAAAAGAGAAGGAAAGCAATGCATGAGATAAGATTCGGAAACCAGAAGGATATAATATTCAAGATCATGATGGATAAACTGGAATTCTATGAGAAACAGTGCATTCTCCTTGAGACAGGTATAAAGAGAGCAGCAAGGGGATCTGAAGACGTGAAGCTTCTCATGAGCATACCTGGGATAGATTATTACCTTGCATCTCTATTATCATCATATATTGGGGATGTTCACAGGTTTGAGAGCAATGACAAGCTGGCTGCATTTTTTGGAATAATACCCAGTATGAAGGATTCATCCACAATAAATAGGAGAGGTCACATGTCAAAGGAAGGTGCACATACAGCGAGATGGGCACTCTCTGTAGCGGTAGACACAATAATACTGAGAAATAAACCCATCAATGAATACTACAATTCAATCAAGAAAAGGAAGGGGTCAGGTAGGTTTGCACATGTGTCCACAATGCGCAAACTCACGAGAATGATATACAAAATGCTAACGGAGAAAGAGGAGTGGAAATATCAAAGTCCTGTACTGACAGAGATGAAGCTGTCAAAGCTGGAGGAGGAATGAACTAATCCGGATAAACAGGTCAACGAAACCTGCTGTATGGCTATGAATTACATGAGTCAAATATTTTGAACTCTTACTATTGAGTGCCAGTATCTGTCTTCGCTGTATTGTCAGATTGCATCTATGAATGCTTATGCGTGTTTGCGAAAAGGCAGAAAAGGCAGGTTTCGCCCTGGTCCATAGGATAGTATCATAAGGATGGAGATGTTAACTATGTAGTAGTGAAGGGCTGACCTGAGATTTTACATGCGTGTAATAATATAATACAAATTTAAAAAGATTTGTAATGTATTACAAATTTAAAAAGATTTGTAAAGTTTAACTTTGGATTTTTGCTGTTCGTTATTTATACTCCACACTTGTAGACTGCACCTAAAAGTCATGCCTATGCTTGGTCATCCCTGGCATAGTCTACATTCATATTAGGCAATACACAATAGTAATATGTTAATGACTAAATAATAGGGATCTAGATAATATGCCAAAGGATACAGATTAGCGATGAACTAATAGGTGGTTGGTATAGGGCTATTGAATTTTAGGTTTTATGTATGAAAAACGATATCACAAAATTATTGTGATGATGCTAATAAACGTAACTAGTGTCATGACAATTGCATTATTCGGTATAATATTTTGATAACTTCTTATCCGCCTTTGCCCTGTCAAATCCCCATTTTATCTTCTTCCTGTCACGATTACGTTTTCCCGTCCATGCACTGACCTCATCTTCCAGGCTCCTGAAGTCTTCGAATCTTCTGCCCGTGCATTCCATGTCCATGACATTGATCTCTATCTCTGCAACGTTGAGCCAGCTTGCATGCTTTGGCGTATAATGGAACTCGATCCTTCGCAGAATGGATTTGGCCTCTTCTTCTCCAAAGGTCTCTTCAAATGATCCCGCAAAATGGGTGTTAAGATTGTCAAGAACTATGTGCAGTTTCCTTGTCCGATGGTATCCGTCAAGAACCTCTTTCACAAACATGGCAAAATCTTTCTTTGTTCTTCTCTTCGTGACCCTTGTCATCCTCTTTCCTGCCTTGAATTCAACGGCAACAAATATGTTTGCCGTTCCATGTCTTACATATTCGTAATCGTATCTTTCAGGCGATCCGGGTTTCATCGGTATAGGTTTTCTCTTGTCTGAGACGATCTGCTTGGGTTTCTCGTCGATTGCAATCACGTGAAGCCGCATGTTTTTCTTTGTGTAAAGATCAATGACGTCGTACATCCTTTTCCTGTATTCCCCGTCTATGGCCTGGATGCACCACATTCTTCTCTTCCAGGGTTTAGTGTCGTTTTTTTAAAATCATGCGGACCACCTCCCTATTGATCCCTTCAAACGATGGCCTCTTCTTCAGTTCCTCCACCAAAAGGCGGATTGACCATCTCCTCCTGCCTTCCGGGGGCGACGAAAATGCAGGGCTATTACCTCGGCCTTTGCATCATCGCTGTATTTGACAGGCTGTCCCCGTCTCTGGGAGAATCGTGAATAGCTCTGTCCACGCCACCTTGAACGAATCGCTTCTTTACCCTGAGAACGGTGTCCCTGTTTATGTGCAGAATGCCTGCAATCTCATCATTTCCCCTGCCTTCGTGTGCCAGCAGGAGCAGTTCAGATCTTATTACTTCCCTGACAGTTCTCTTCCCATTCCTAACAACAGCTCTCAACTTGGGTCTAAGCAAGACCTAAGCTATGCGAAGAATCAGATTAAGAATGGAATTGGACTAAAGAGAAAAACAAAGCTAATATAAGGAAAGGAAAGAGGCTAAATTTCAAAACTAAGGTAAACAGGATTCTGTTATCACTTTTCAAATCTAGACCAATAACAAGATGATTATTATTTTTTACTGCTTTATATAGGGGTGACATTTTTTTAGCCTTATCTATATCCCCAAATTTTAAGTGGGCTCAGTCGGATTTGAACCGACGACCTTCACCGTGTCAGGGTGACGTCATACCCCTAGACCATGAGCCCAATAATATTTAAAATTTTATCAAATGATGGTCTGTTTTTTGTGTAGTTGTGTAGATGGTATAATAAATAAAAGATATATAGAAATTTGCTTACCTTTATTGTATTTTTAATAGCGGTATTATTTTATTTGTTGTAGTTATTCTGTATACCGATTGACATGGAAAAACACATGGTTGCAACTGTGTATGGTGTAGATGAAAACAGAACAATTATTCTTATTTATCACAAGAAATTAAATATGTGGTTACCTCCCGGAGGCCATATAAATGATAATGAACTGCCACATAAGGCGGCTATTAGAGAGATGAAAGAGGAAACAGGACTCGATGTGGTACTTCTCTACAAACCATATGTTCTAGGCAATGAGAAGGATAAGGTTCAGATCATTCCAGCTCCGCATCATATTCAGGTAGAAAACATTGCGGATGGAAATCATCAGCATATTGATCTGGTATATTTCGCAAAAATCGTTAGTAAGGAGATTAAAATAAATCATAAAGAGGCTGCGGATATAAGAAGGTACACGGTTGATCAATTATTTGGAGATGAAATTACTAAAAATGTAAGATACTTTGGAATAATGGCTATAAATGAGGTTTCTGATCTGTTTGCCAGTATCTGAGTTTTTCGCAAATCAGGTTTATGGCATCTACCTTATTTTTTTTATTATCAAATTTATTCAATATCTCTTTTAATTCACTTTCATTTAAATTTTTGAGTTCTTCATATATTTTTATAAAATTTTTTATAGTGCGTGTAATTTCATCTATGATAGATATATCGGCAGTTATAGAGGTTCTAGAGAATGGGTTCAGATCTATGGCTATGACTTTTTTACCCATATTCTTTAGAGACATAGCCCTGTCGCCGTCTTCAAGTGGAATGAAAACAGTATCTGCACTGTATATGCCGTTTCCATCTGCAAATCTTCTATTATGCACCAATCCAGGTATCTCTTTATCGGCATGTATACCATAAATTTCGGTTAACCCCTCCCTCTGGAATAGCTCTGCGATCTTTTTTATTCTTTCATCAGATCTATGAAAAAGATTGATCTCTACCTTTATGCCTGTCACGTTGTGTAATTCAACAATTTCTTTGTAAGAAAGAGCTGCTACATTGCCATTTACAGTTATAACTGGATTTTTAGAAAGCATTAAAAGTGATATTGCAGCCTTTTCACTTTCAAGTGCAAAATCCTGGCTTGCTTCTCCAAAAATATAATCAAATGCTTCACCTCTGCCGTGGGCAATGAGACCTTCAGGAACAACAATTCCCTTTTCCATAAAATCTCTCAATCTCTCTCTGATCACCAGACTCTTATATCTGGGATGTGTTTCTGGTATCTCATCATTCATAAAGATCAATCATAGAATGGAGGTTTAGAATATTAAGATTCTGTAATGCAATGTTATTATCGTTGAACAAATAATTATATAACACCATAAATTAAAAAATAAAGATAACATATTCACAATAGCTTTGGTAAGTTATATATATGATATGTTACATTATCAATATTTGCTCTTAATTGGGCAATATCATGCACTCGCCCAGCTAACTAGCTAGGTGGGGAAGGGCATAAAACCGTAGAGGTTAATGAATGCCAATCATATGTGATCTGGACTTAATGTAGGCCAAATTGTTGTTACATAGCCAGACGCCACTTGGGGAATAGCTGGGCTCAGACACCGACGAAGGTCGTGCCAAGCAGCGATATGCGATGGGGAGGCGCAGGGAGCCTTAGATCCATTGATGACCGAATGGGAATCCTGCTTTATGCAAATCAGGGTAAAACTTGGTTGGGGAACCCCCCGAAGTAAAGCATTTTAGTAGGGGGAGGAAAAGAAATTAATAAAGATACCGTCAGTAAAGGCGATCGAAAGCGGTAAAGAGCAAACCGAATCCTGTACCGATGAGGTATAGGAGATGTGGAGTTCGGACTCTGGTACATCTTACTTTGTTGATCTGAAGGTAGCTGGAATGCTATACCATAGAAGGTGATAGTCCTGTGAGAGAAGACAATGAAGATGATTCGGAGTATCCAGAGTACCATGTGTTGGAAATCACGTGGGAATATGGGGGGCATAAACCTCTAACTCTAAATATGTTCTGAGACCGATAGCGCACTAGTAGGGTGACCGAAAACTGAAAAGTATCTCTGAGGAGAGGTGCAAAGTGCTTGAAACCAGGTGGCTATAAGCCGATAGGGCGTGAAAGAGATCTAAACTCCTTTACTGGAGTAATCTCAATGTCCTATTCGTCCGTTTTGAAAAACGGGCCAGGGAGTTCTGATCGTTGGCGAGGTTAATCACTGCAAGGTGAGGAGCCATAGGGAAACCAACTGGATCGCAACCCGCAAGGGTGAGGATCGAGGTACGCTAGCCTGAAGTCAACGGTGGGATACCCGAAGCCAATCGATCTAAGCGTGAGTAGGTTGAAGCCTGTCGAAAGGCAGGTGGAGGACCGTACCGGTTCTGACGTGCAAATCGTTCGGATAACTTGCGTTTAGGGGTGAAAGGTCAATCTAGACTGGGAATGGCTGGTTCCTTCCGAAACTACTCGTAGGTAGGTCTCGGTGGAGAAGGATGTAAAGGTAGAGAGACTGATTAGATGCTTAGGTCCCGAAAGGGATCGGTGTCTTGTTAAACTCCGAAGTTTATATCTTCGTAGATGCCGGGGGTGAGCATTACAGGGGTAAGCTCGTAATGCGAAAGGGAATGCAACCCAGCCTGGAATTAAGGTCCCTAAGTGTTGGCTAAGTGTTATGTGAAAGAGGTTTAATTGCTAAGACAGCTGGAAGGTGGGCTCAGAAGCAGCCATCCTTTAAAGAGTGCGTAACAGCTCACCAGTATAGCGATTAAGCGCTGAAAATGAACGGGGCTCAAGCCAACCACCGATATTCCAGAATACCAGAAATGGTAATTTTGTAGGAAGGTGTGAGGCATGGATAGAAGTAGGGGCGTGAGTTCCTATGGACCGTGTCTTAATAAAAATCCTGGGAGGAGTAGCAGCAAAGACAGGTTAGAAACCTGTCCGTCGAAGGGGCAAGGGTTCCTCGACAATGTTCGTCAGTCGAGGGTAAGTCGATCCTAAGGTAGTCCTTAATCGGAACTACCAAAAATGGAGAGCAGGTTAATATTCCTGCACCACGAGGTTAAAGTCCAGATAGTATACATCCAGATAGGAGAAGTGGGCTAACCTGCCTATTTAATCATTGATGACTTGGGGAGTGTAGTAATTACGAGATCTGAGTTAAGGTGTGATGAGATCTCCGTATGGGGATTTTTTCCGATTTCTGGGTGTTCGTAAAAAGCTATCTGGAGCAACTCGTGTTCGTACCTAGAACTGACACAGGTGCCCCTGGGTGAGAAGCCCAAGACGTGTCGGCATTAATTCAGGTGAGGGAATTCGGCAAATTAGCCCCGTAACTTCGGGAGAAGGGGTGCCAGAAACGAAGGTTTCTGGTTGCAATTACAAGGGAACTCCGACTGTTTAATAAAAACATAGGTGGCTGCGAGATCTAAAAGGTTTTGTACAGCCATTGAGTCCTGCCCAGTGTCGGTATCTGAAACTCTGCTTCAACGGAGAGTAGGACCGATAAACGGCGGGGGTAACTATGACCCTCTTAAGGTAGCGTAATACCTTGTCGCTTAATTGGCGACTTGCATGAAGGATTAACGAGAGTTCTACTGTCCCCACCTGGAGGCCGGCGAAACTGACTTACTGGCGAACAGTCCAGTATCATCCGTCTGAAAGCAAAGACCCCGTGGAGCTTTACTGCAGCCTGTAGTTATATCTTGATATTAAATGTGTAGTGTAGGCGGGAGACGTTACCAGGGCATGCCGCTAGGTATGTTCCGAGTCACTGATGAAACACCGCCCTTTTGGTGTTGGGATGTTTACCTCGCAAGAGGGACACCCATAGGTAGGCAGTTTGGGTGGGGCGCCACGCCCTCCAAAAGATAACAAGGGCCCCCAATGGTCAGCTCAGGTAGGTCAGAAATCTACTGTAGAGTGTAAAGGCAAAAGCTGGCTTGACGTGATCATGCCCAACGAGTGATCACGATACGAAAGTAAGGCTTAACGAACCACTGTACCTTCTTTATGAGGGTCAGTGATAAGAGAAAAGTTACCCCGGGGATAACTGAGTTGTCTCCAGCAAGAGTTCATATCGACCTGGAGGCTTGCTACTTCGATGTCGGTTCTTCCTATCCTGGTGGTGTAGAAGCTGCCAAGGGTGGGGTTGTTCGCCCATTAAAAGGGATCGTGAGCTGGGTTTACACCGTCGCGAGACAGGTGTGTTGCTTTTTGGCGGATGTGCAAGGGTATCTGAGGAGAAGGTTCCCACAGTACGAGAGGAACGGGGAATCGGAGCCACTAGTTTACCAGTTGTCTGGTAAGGCATGGCTGGGTAGCCACGCTCTAATGGATAAAGGTTGAAAGCATCTAAACCTGAAGCCTACTTCAAAAATAGATACCCATACAATAGTACTCTTATATGAAGAGTTTGATAGGATGGGGATGTAAGATGGGAGCTTCGGCGACCATTTTAGTCCACCATTACTAATACTAAATGGTTTACGACGACTTTTTGGTCTACAGTTTCACAGATCACATATGTAACTTTTTAATATTTGATTCAGATTTTAACCTTTTATTTCATTCTGTTTCGGTATCATTAAATAGTTAGATTTATTTGTGTTTGGTAAATATACATATAAAGAAAGGTGATAGGTTATCAGCGGTGCATCTGTGGAGGAGAATTCAGCAATTTTCAATAAGCAGGTTGTAACGATGCAGTTGCTGATCGCGTTGATACCTGTTGCCGCACTTATTGTTTCATTGATAAGCAAAAGCTTTTTGCTATTGGATTACGTGCACGTTATTTCCGGTGCCATTTGGACGGGAACGGATGTGTTTATGGGTGTGGTTCTTGCTAGATTGATGCGTACGCTGAATATAAATGAACGTGTAGAGATTGCGAAGAGACTCACGCCAAGAACGGTTTTTCTTCTGCCGTCTCTGGCAGCGGTTACAGTAACTGCAGGTATATATTTGGCGGAGATTGATGGTTATTTTAATCCACTCTCTTCATGGGTGGTAGCTGCTATCATTGTAGTTATAATATTGACTGTACAGGGTTTCGCCATATTATTGCCAAATAGCGTCAGGATACTTCTGGAGATAACCAAAAAGAAGGGATTACCGGATAAAGAAAAAATTGCTAGATTAAATATGATCAATCTCAAACTGTCAGCAAGTCAGGCATTTTTCCAGTTTGTTATAATTTTCATAATGGCCAATCTTGCTGTCGGGCACCCATGAAGGAGGAACGGATTCACATGGCTTTTTCACTTCACTGTGTTTCTTATTCATATAGGTCTCAATTATATATTAATAGTGCTTTTGTCATAATTGTTTGAATTGTCATGGTGATAGAATGCATGTATGGAGTAATATTGTCAATATGATAAAAAATGGTCCTGTGCATATGACACTTTTGGATCCAGAAAAGGAATCCCCTGAAACAGCTGCTGTTAAAGCAAAGGTTACGGAAAAATATGGAAGTTCAATAATTATGCTCGGTGGTTCTACAGGTGTTAGTAAAGAACATCTTGATAAAGTTGCGATCTCTATCAAAAGAGCCACCTCCTTACCCATTATACTGTTTCCAGGTAGTGCGTCATCTGTAACAGAGGTAGCCGATGCAATCTATTTTATGAGCCTGCTCAATTCCAATAGTGTGGATTATATAATAAGGCACCAGATGAAGGCTGCCCCGTACATAAAGAAATATAATATAGAGACAATATCCATGGGTTATATTGTTATAGAGCCAGGTATGACTGTAGGAACCGTAGGAAAGGCAGAATTGATCAGAAGGGAGGATGTAGATACTGCTGTAAGATATGCTATCGCCGCAGAATTTTTTGGCATGAAAGTGGTGTATCTTGAGGCAGGTTCTGGATCCCCTGAACCAGTTCCGCCGGATATGATTAAGACTGTAAAAAATAACATATCCATACCTGTTATAGTGGGTGGAGGAATAAGATCTCCCGATATTGCCAGAAAAATTATAGACGCTGGTGCGAATATTATAGTTACCGGTACTCTTGTTGAGGAAGATGATTACTCTGCGCTTAGAGAGATAATAGATCTGACAAAGGGGAAATAATGCATAAAAAAAGAGATTTGAGCAGAATCAGCAGGTTCATATTCACCACGCCTAAACCCTATAAAAGCTTTGCATTCCTTTTGCCACTATCTGCCGTAATTTCGTATTTATCGGTATATACATTAAATTATCTGTTCCTGGCCATGTTTATATTTATTTATTCGTCTTCTGTGGTGGTATCTGTTATTCAAAAATATATCACCCAGTTAATCAGCGGCAGATCATATTTAAGAAGAAGCTCATTCCTGACTGTTTTTTCATATTCCATACTGTTGCTGGTTATACTGATCGGTATACCGTTCAGTTATTTTTTTAATAAAAATATAATTTATTTTTTACTTGCAGGTATTGCTATTGGATTCTGGTTTCAGATAATAACCAATTCCACCACTGCTACCTCTTACTTATACAGTGCAGTTGTAATTTCATCTGTTTACTTTATAATTTTAACAGCGGGTATTGTGTACATATTCTCACTTTTTACACTCATACCGTTTATAATATACTTATTCATCATATCACTGATTGTTAGCTATTCAACGTATTACCTGCTCTCCCTGCCATTTAAAAAGATCGTAGGGGAGGGTAAACCAGCCCTTCTTAAATACATGCTTGATTACATAACAGAGGAATCAGAAGACGATAGAGAAATTATTGAAAATTTTTTTACCTCCTTTTCAAGAAATGGAAATGTTAATGTAGCTACACTCTTATTCAGGAATTCAGAAGGTAATAAAGCCTCATTTATAATACCTTCAGTACACCCGGGCCCGTTTTACAGACTGGGTGCAAGTGACATACCCAGAAAACTTTATAACAGATTGAAAGAGGTTTCTGAGAATATATTTGTATTCCACAGTGCATCAAGTCATGCAGATAACATGGCTGTAACAGATGATTGCAGCTTAATTGCCTCCAGTATAAAGAAAGATCTCGCTGATTTAAAATTCCAGAATTATGCTACCAGACTTATAGAGATGCCTGGATCATCGGTTAAGGCTATCAGACTGGGAGATGTTGTTTTATATTTTGGTAGCAGATATCCAGAACCAACTGATGACGTGGATAAAGTCATTGGAGATATTATTGACAGAAATACACTGGAAAAAACAGGTATTCATGGTATATACATAGATTGCCATAATTCATTTCACAAAAGCAAAGGAAGAGTAAAGTATGGAACAGACGAAGCGGATGTATTGATTAGGGATACGGATAAAATAATAGATCATGTCCTGTCAGAACCTTTGCTGCCATTCAGATTCGCTGCATCTAAAAGGTCTGTTGATAACGAGGATTCAATTGCACCTATGGGTATTCAGCTGGCTTCTATAAATGTTGGAACAGAGATATATGGATTGTTGCTTATAGACGGCAATAACATTGATCATAATGCGTATGAAAAAATCGCAACGGTTATGGAGGGATCATTCAGTTCATTCGAAATTTTGACCACAGACAACCATTACGTCAATGCTACCTCTTCTGGATTCAATCCTGTTAATGCTCACGCAATACACACAGATGTATTGAAAGGGCTTATAGATGAAACATTGAAAAATATGGGAGAAATGGCTGTAGGAGTATCAACCATTACCATCAAAAATATCAGGCTGTTCGGAGATGATGGAAATGCAAGACTGGAAGATGCTTTAACAATGAGCTACTCCATAACCGGTTATGCTCTTATTTCAAATGGTTTTCTAATTTTGCTTGCCGCACTGCTGTTTGTATTGAAGTAACCCTCTTTTTCAGATAATATCCAGTATATTTTAACGCTGAATTGCTTTGCCTCTTTTTAGAATAAGTCGGTACAATTCACTGATAATTAAAGATTCCAAATAATTGGGGAGTACATCATAATAACGCTATATTTATCTGTATTGAGTACATCATAATATGCATGAATAAAAGCTGGGAATATATAGTAAATCAGGTAAGGGGAACATCTCACTTCGGTTTTACATGGATAACAGAGAGTTACGGTGTGGGTGCGCTCATAGAGGTGGAGGAAATACTGGATACCCTGAACAGTAACACTGCGGTTATAAATATGGCTAAAGAGATCAATGCAGAAAAAGTTTTCAAAAATGTGAATATAGAGTATGTCCACATACCGCTGGATAACGGCGCTAAAATACCGTTTAATATAATGAATGAAATCGTTTATAAAGCAGGTGACTTCATAGCCGGGGGTAAAAAGGTTATATTTTTCTGTTACGGTGGAATGAACAGGTCCATCATTGCTTTAACAGCTTCGCTTATGAATGGTAAATCAAATCCAGATCTCAATCTCAGTTATGAATCTGCAATATCGTTAATATTGTCAATAAGAAAGGTGGCCTCACCTCTGCCACAGTTACTCAGATCCCTTCAAAATTTTTATCATATAACACCTGTGGAAATAGTTTTTGATTACACAATAAAAAAATTTTCTGATTCCAATGATAAATTGTCAAAAAATAGTAATGGAGTTATGGTACGAGAAAAAATAGAGGAGATAAACGCATTGCTTCAAAAGATAGTGAATCTAAATAACGATATTGAGAATCAATGGAACCTGTTTAATTCAGTAAAAAACAGTGATTGGAAATATGGTTATGCAATTCTTGTGGCTATCAACAGGATGTTCGTAATACAGGATATAGATATACGCAATTTAATACTGATCAGCAATAACATCAGAATTTTACCATCATATCTGACAACCATGATGGCTACAGAACTTGACAAAATAAAAAAAATGAAAAGAGAGATAACAGAGCTGCAGTTGGATGATTTTATATACGATTAATTGACACCTTTTTCAGTCTCCATGTTGCCATGATTACAATAACAATATATAGTTGATTAGCATAATACTAACATATGTATAGTAATGCTAATCACACCCTTACGAAAAAGGAGAGAGCGTGTATTCTGGTAATAAAGAATAGCGACAGAAACAGCTTTCCGATCCGTGTTTCAGAATTGGCTGAAGCCATGCATGTAAAACCACCCACTGTAGAAGAGCTATTGCACAGACTGGAAAATAAAAAGATGATAGAACGGAACCGGGGTATGATCATTCTTACAGAAAAAGGTAGGGAGATTTATTCAAAGATTATTATGATACATAGAATACTGGAAACGTTTTTTGTGGATTGTGGTGTATCAATTGATGATGCATGTGCAGAAGCCAGTAATTTTGACTATATGATAAATGACACAACTGCTAAACTGATTTTGATCAAGCTTGGAAATCCGGTTAATTGCCCTCACGGAATGAAAATTCAGGAGGGGTCAGATTGAACCAGTGGTGGATATGGTAGTAATTAATTTATGGAATCCCCAAAATTTGGATCTTGCAAGTGCGTTCATAATCTCATACCTGCTGGGCGTAATGCACGGAGTAACGCCTGATGAGCATACATGGCCCATTACCTTTTCATATTCCGTGGGGTCCTACAGCACCAGGGGTGGTGCAAAAACAGGCCTTATCTTTTCTACAGGATTCACGATTCAGAGGGCAATTTTATCAGAGCTCAGCTATCTTGCACTCGCAGGATTTTTTATGAGTGCCATGGTATTTGGAATAACATATCTGTTTGTTGGACTGGCAATGGCGCTGGCAGGATTGTATATTGCCAGGAAAGGCAAATATTTTCACTGGCATTATATTGAAGAACTGCTCGGTACCTTAACTGGCATTCACAAAAAAGACAGTGAAACACAGAGAGAGGAGTTTAACCACAACGTAAATCCGGCATGTGTATCTGACGATTGCATAGATCTGAAACCTGTACCCTCCAATCTTGCACTTCTCCATGGATTTATAGCTGGCTTCGGGTTTGGAGCTTTTGCATTGATAATATACACAGTACTGGCACCCTCTATGCCATCCGTTTACCTGGGATTCGTACCAGGGTTACTATTCGGTCTTGGAACCATGACCATGCAGATTCTGTTCGGTACGATATTTGGAAAATGGTTAAGCAATATAAAAAAACTGACCAAAGAGGGTATTGCTTACGTCGGCAAGACCATCTCTACCTTTGTACTGGAATATGGTGGTCTGGCCTTTATAGTTTCCGGTATTGCAATTATTTTATTTCCATCAATTCTGGACTACGGTGTTGTAACACCGATCTACGTCCATAATTTGCATAACCTGGGTATCGGATTCTTTCTGGTGATTATTGCAGTTGTGGTTATAGGCATAATCGGATATAAATATGCAATATCTAAAGCTTTAAAGAACCCTATGTTATCACATAAATGACAGGGATAAATGACCATGCAGTGGATATATACTTCAATGGCGTAGGGTCAACAGGATCACGGGAGTCTGATTGATGGATACCTGCTAACGTTGAAACGGTGGCAAATGAGATGTTAAAAACAGATGAAAATAAGATTTCCATAGCCGAGTTTTTTGAAAAGAACAGGCATATTCTTGGTTTCGAAAATTCACAGAGAGCTTTGCTAACCTCTGTAAAGGAGGCTGTTGATAACTCCCTTGACGCATGTGAGTCTGCTGGAATACTCCCTTCTATCAGAATTGAGATCGTTGAGCGTGAGAATCACGAATTTGAGGTCAATATAACAGATAATGGCCCTGGTATAGATAAAAACAAGATCGCCTCCTCCTTCGGATCACTTCTTTATGGAACCAAATTTCACAGCGTGGTTCAGGCAAGAGGGCAGCAGGGAATAGGTATATCTGCAGCAGTATTATACTCACAGATTACCACCGGTAAACCTGCAAAAATTATTTCCAAGCGTGCGGAAGACAGGGTCGCCTATGTAGTTAAGCTAATGATAAATCTGAAAAAAAATGAACCAGAGATCATGGAGAAGGAGGTTATGATGTGGGAACATGTTGATCATGGCCTATCCATAACTCTATTCATGAAGGGAAAATATCAGAGAGGAAAGCAGAGTATATATGAATATATAAAAAATACAGCGATAGTCAATCCACACATAACCATAGAGTTAATAGAACCTGATAAAAACATTGTTAAATTTGCCCGGGTAACGGATAGAATTCCAAGATTGCCAAAGGTTATAAAACCGTACATATACGGTATAGAGATTGGAAACATCATGGAGATCATAAAGAGATCACCGGACATGTCTGTAAAGGATTTCTTTTTAAAAAATTTCAGCAATATATCCACAAGGATTGCCAGTGAAATTGAAAGCGATGCTGATGTAAAAAATATAAAGATACATGCCCTTAAACACGAGCATATTAAACGGATCGTTGAATATATCAAGAAACTACCCGTACAGGAGCCAACAGATGAAGCGCTTATACCCATTGAGGAGGACCTTATAAAAAAAGGATTGAAAAATGTGATCGGTGCTCTTAAGCCAGACTATTATGTATCACCGGTAACAGGAAAACCAAAAATCTGGAATGGAAATCCATTCATTGTAGAAGCTGGAATGGTATGGGGTGGTGATCTGCCCGCAGATCAGCCCATCCAGATATTGAGGTACGCCAACAGGGTACCGCTCCTATTTCAACAGGGTGGATGCCTTATAACAAATGCAATATCATCTGTAAACTGGAAGCAGTACGGACTTGAACAGCGTGGAGGTTCCGGAATACCTTCAGGTCCTGCTGTCGCTCTGGTTCATGTCGCATCTACCAAAATACCGTATACGTCAGAGGCAAAGGAGGCTATCGCAGAAATTCCTGAAATTGAGAATGAGATTAAGGAGGTAGTGCAGCGACTGGGCAGGAGACTGAGAATGCATCTGAACAAGGAGATTAGAAGAAAGAAAATTGAAGAGAAATTTGAGATTATTAATGAAATTCTGCCTTTAATAACGGAAAAAACCGTTGCTATAACAGGTAGACCTGAAATCAGATATAATTCAATAATTGCTAAAATAATGAATGTTCTCTGGGTAAACGTCATAAAAGAGAATACCGGTGAAAAGGGTAAAAAATATACCATACAGGTAACGAATTATACCTCAGCGGAACAGCAGATAACCGTATATATAGACTGCGGGACAGTAACCATTAAGAGTTTAAGTGATAAAAACGTAGTAAACGAAAATGGAAGAATAAAATGGATCGTTAAAAATATCGATTCTGGTAACACAAAAACACTCTCTATGGAAATTCTATCTGCCAGTGATGATGCAGAAATATACTACGCAGACGTAACAGGAACAGAGGTTATAGGTATTGAGCCATTACCGGGTGACTGGGATATAGACATGCCTGTTATAGAGGAAAATGAGGAGGATTCCAGCGAGGAGGATGAGGATGAGCAGGACTCTTAAAGAAGTTGTAGATGAAATTTACGAACAGATAAAAAGGGAGGAGATACCATATCTTTCCATAAAAGCAAGAAATAGAAAAAATTTGCAGATCAATAATAATACAGGCGTATGGAATATAGGAAATTCATGCATAAAAAGATCAGCCATGAAACTCAATGGTGCCAGATCAATACTCAGAACGCTTTATACCATTGAATTCATACTCAATATGAGCAGGGAAGAAAAAACATCCACATTGAGAGAATTGTATTATATTTCGGAACAATGGAAAAATGGTAAATTCAGCATGCAGGATGAATCCAACAAACTTGTAGAGGATCTGGAAATTTTAACAGATAAAATGAGGGAGAATCTTAGAATAAGACCCGAAGAAAATGGTGCTTCAGTCATAGGGGATCTGACAATTACAGAGGTGAACAGAAAAGGTAATAAAAAAAAGATCAACTGCAAGGACGATGTTGGCGACGGAGGGTATGCGTTACCATACAACGTAGAAAGCGAAAAGATAAATTTTATATCTACCAACGCAAAATTTATACTGGCAATAGAATGTGGAGGTATGTTTGATAGACTAACTGAAAATAGATTTGATGAAAAATATGGTGCCGTACTTGTGCATTTGAAGGGACAGCCAGCACGATCAACGAGACGATTTATAAAGAGATGTTCTGAAGAGATGAACCTGCCTGTTGTGGTATTTACAGATGGGGATCCGTGGTCATTCCGAATATTTGCATCTGTGGCGTATGGAGCCATTAAAACATCACATATTTCGGATTATTTGGCAACTCCATCCGCAGAATTCATGGGGGTTACAGCATCAGATATCATAAATTATAATTTACCGACTGATAAGCTAAAGGGAGAGGATGTTAATGCATTAAAAGCCGAACTTACAGATCCAAGATTCAATACCGAATTCTGGAAAAATGAAATAGAACTTATGCTGAATATAAATAAAAAAGCAGAGCAACAATCCCTGGCAAAGTATGGACTGGAGTTTGTTAGCGACCACTATTTACCGGAAAAGTTATCACAGATGAGCGTACTATAAATATTTTAATAAAATAAATAATAAAACTTAAAATTTTTAAAAAGGTTAATAGAGTGATGCATTTATCGAGAAGCTACCTGTTCCAGATGACGATGTTATGAATATGTAATAGAAACCAGGCCCCAACAGAGGTACGAAAAGTGATGCATCTGGCCCTGAAGCGTTGTTATCGTAAACAGCAGTAGTGGGTATGTAGCCATATCCCTCATACAGGTTGTATACACTGCCCGATGAGCCCTCTACTTCGCTTATATACAGGATAATTGAACTGTTATACTCGCTATTTGTTACGTTTACCACAAAATAGGCACCGTCACCAATGTAATACAGTGTACCTGTAGCAGACCCATTTGTGGATAAAATAACTGCATTATCTGTTGTAACAGTCATCGGAGAACTCGCTACGCTCCCTTTGGTGGCATTGCCATTTGTTGATGTACCATATAGCTGCAGATAGTATACAGTTCCAGGCGTAGCACCTCCAACCGTTACGTTGTGCATAAGTCCATGATCACTATCTACACCCTGAAAATTACCGTAGTTATAGCTTCCAGAACTGCTACCTATACTTGCAGACGAGTTCGCTGCAATGTTTGTATTCCACTGTATGAATATATCGTATGTTGTGGTAGTTATTTTGATATCAGATATCTTCAATGAACCGGCGGTTCCATTGCTACCACCTGATGATGGTGCGTTAACCGTTATACTTACGCTTGATTGTGCCTTAACACTGTTTTTATCTGTAACAGTCAGAGTCGCGGTATAGTTTCCTGCCGCTGTATAGGTGTAAGAGATTTTCTGAGAATTACCGGTTGCTCCATTGCCAAAGTTCCATGAATAGTTGTACGGGGATACCCCGCCACCTGCACTGCCTGCAAAACTCACCGTTAATGGTGCCGTGCCAACAGTCGGTGTCGCTGTAGCTGTTGCTGTTAGCGGTGCACTGCTGTTTCCGCTTCCCCCACCACTGCTGGTTCCGTTTAATACTATATTTACAAAGTTCCATGCATTTATACTTCCCCACCCTGTCGGGAAGTCCCACCCTTTCAGTGCTGTATAGGTGGATGTAGCTCCCTGCGTTACATCGTAAAACGGTGGCGCACTGCTATATTTCCCGCTGTACTGCATATCCCCGTATCTGTATATCACTGGATCCATAAAGCCCATTGTACTGCCTCCTTTCGCTGTTATATATCCATCCATCGTTGCTATCTCTCCTGCGGTCGCTGGTGAGGCTATGCTCGTACCTGCTATCCACATGTACCCACTCTGTATCGCTCCTGTCGTCTGATTCGCTATTGATATGTATATTAAACTGTTATTACCGACTGCTGATATGTCTGCTGTGGCTCTGCCATTCCCCACTCCAGATATTACCTTCCCTGCATCTGCTGACCCGCTCTGCCATGTCGGCTCGCTGAATACACTGCTCACTCCACTCGTGCTACCTATGTACTGCTGGCTCTGCCCTGTTACTGCCCCCCAGTTTGAATCAAACCATGCTACCTGATTCGCTATTCCTGTTGTGTTCTCTCCTCTCATTCCAGGTGTACCTGTATACGTTATCGTTGTACCTCCTACTGCTACCACTCCGTACCCGTTGTGCCCATCCGTCGATGGGAAGCCAACTGCACTGTTACCGGAATCTCCTGAACTTGCAAGCACTGTTATGCCTATTGCATTCGCGTGCGCTACCTGCTGATCGTACGTGCTATCATTCTGGTCAGATCCTCCCCATGAATTGCTTATCACCACTACTCCAGGCGTGTTCACTGCTTTAGTAAATGCACTATCTATCGATGAACTGCTCGCTGATGGCCCGTAAAAACATTCCACCGTCGCTCCAGGTGCCATCTCTGATGCATATTCCACATCCAATGTATTTTCAAAATTTGCTCCTGTACTATCATTCGTAGCTGATATTCCTGGCGCTACCGCTCCATTCACAGGTACTCCCTTCACTACTGGCATTGGCTCTCCTTTCGGTAGTGTATTGTTCAGGAACGTGTTCACATCTGTCGGATCATACGCCCCTACCGGCGTCCCGCCTATCCCCATGAATCCTCCGTTGGTTCCTGCCCATAACACTGTCGCTATTATATCCTTGCTTGGGTATATCCCCGCATTGAATATCGGCTTCTCCTGATATGCTACCTGCAGATCTCCGGGTAATGTTAACTGCACATTGCTTACTCCCACCCCTTTGCCTATTATGTAGTTCCCTCTTACTCCCTTACCCAGTTGATATAGATGATTACCGTGTGGCAATACTATATCACTGTGGTATACCACATAGTTGTTCAATCCCACAATACCATTCACCAGAGGTGTTATGTCACTCGGCATCTCTACCGCTATGCTGTTTGCATAAAAGATCCTTCCACTACCTGTCTTGTATAGATTTATCTCTGTATGAAACAGTTTGTCAAACTGCTGCGCTGTTCCCACCACGTTAATCGATATTCTGTCTCCATATGTTGTGTACTTCATTCCATTCGCTGTTAAATAATTCTCCAACGCGCTGTATTGTGATTCTGTTGGACTGTAGAGTCTGACAAACTCACTCTCATTTATATAATGCCTGTATATCGGATTGCCAGGCGTTGATACCTCCTGCAGATACTGATTTAACTCATTTTCATTCCTGTATTTCAATGATATCATTACATAGACCGGCGTTGTGTAATGATCCGCACCCATGTATACACTGTGCTCTATAGCTGCATTGTATATACTTCCAGATACCATTGATAAGCTAATCTCATTCCCACTCCTTGGCCCGCTAAATACTGCAAATGCTGTAGCAGCAAGAATTATCACTGCTGCTATAGCCACATATTTGCTGACTTTATCTTTGTTCATTTAAAATTCCCTCTGATTAGTTTATGTATATAATATCAATATATAAATTAAATGGTTTTATTGAATTTATGATGACCATACCTATTAATTCATTTTTTACGTAACAAAAGTAAAATTGGTATGATGCATAAATGTGAATAGTACCAAAATGGTGTCACACCATTAAATTTTTTGAAACTTTGTAAAAATTAAATTGTTTTATAATTATTAAACAGATTCAGTTGTCACGGGCATACGAGTAGAGAATAATTAATCTTTAATAGATATAAAACAATGCATTTTCAATGACCATTTACAATATCGTTGAAGAACCATTAAAAAAAATTATTTTGTATAATAACAAATTGGGCGTCAGATCATTTGTTATAATTCATGATACGATAGTGGGAATAAATGGTGGTGGGATAAGATTGAATAAGGATGTTACAGAAGAGGAAATTGGAATTTTAGCACATGCAATGAATTTAAAAACTACTTTTTACGAAATACCTGTAGGAGGTGCAAAATGTGGAATTAGATTGGATGCAGCCAACCGCTCAAAAAAAGAGATTCTAAAGTGGCTGGGAGAAGCACTGGCCTCTGAAATAAGAACTCTGGAATATATACCTGCCACAGATATGAATACCGATGAAAATGATATAAAAATGGTTAATGGTGACGGAACGGTTAATTCTCCGCTACATAGACGGGCAGGTAATGAGGTAAATTTAACATGCTATGGAATTATGAGCGCTATTGAATCGTATACAGATTTTTATGGCTCAGAGGACCTCAAGGAATCGGTGCTGATAGATGGTTTTGGAAAGATGGGAGAATCCATAGCCATGCTCCTTCATAACAACGGATATAGAGTTGTTGGAATATCTACAGTCCATGGCTCTATATATGATGAAAACGGTATTGATATACCGTCACTATCCAGATTAAAAGAACAATACAATGATAGTTTTATTATACATACGAATTACCAGATACACCCGCCGTCTGATCTTTATGCTATGAAAGGAAAGCTTATTATCCCTGGAACAGGAGTTCATATGGTGAATGCTGAAAATGTTAAAACGATCAGGGCAGGGGTTGCAATTCCTGTCGCAAATGTTCCCTTCACCTACGATGCTGTCAAAATCTATCATTTAACTGGATCTACATACATTCCAGATTTCGTCGTTAACGCAGGTGGCTTGCTTTATGAAGTACTTGCAAGAACTGCCATTGATAAAGGCAAATGGAAAACAATAATAACAGATATGATATACAGCAGAACGTATGATCTTCTGAAGAGATCTAGAACGGGTAATAAATTGCCTATTGAAATCGCAATAAACGATGCAATAAAAAACAGAAAAAGGTTAAAAAGTCTGTTTGAAAGGGATAAAACCATTGAACATTTTATTGCATATATAAGCGATCTGTTTAGCCAGTGATTAAATTATTAATTTTATTATTTTTTTGGCTTCTGGAATACCTGTAGTAAATTATTGAAATGTATCCGAGGATCAGGAGGGGTGGTATTTCATAAGGATACAGAACAACCATAGATACTGCGATTGTAATTACTGCAAAAACTGTAGAGGTTATTGGAAACAGATGGTCCACTGCAAAGAATTTTTTCTTTAATTTATTGTAAAAAAATAGTAAGCCAGTATTGGTAATAGAGTGAATAAGAAGATTAGCAATGGATGCAGTAATTGCAAGAATTACAAATGCAGTTAATGGACCTAATAACAATAGAGATGTAACAGATATAGCTATAGCGCATATCACAACGATTCGTATTGATTTTACAGGTGTACCATTTTTATCTTTTATACTCAGGTATGGTGATAGTGCACCTTTATTGGACATATCAGATATTACGCGTGCAAGAGCATTGGTCATAGCCAGCTGTGCCAGAATTCCACTGTTTATTACAACCATGAACAACAAAAATGTGAAGTAAGGTCCTGCAATTCTATATGAGAGGATAATACCTGGTATTATCTGGGTGCCGAAGGATTTCATATTGTTTAACCCCCATCCGATCGTAAGGGCAGCTGCTATAAATATAAAAACCAGGCCTGCTATAAGAATCGATATTATTACGGATTTGGATAACTCATTGCCTGTTGATTTTATGCTCTCCCCGATCGGTAACGACGACCCATATCCTGCAAAAGATAATGACGCAAATACAACAGCTATAAAGAATAATGGAGTCATATTTATAGAATAGGGTATATTGTTCCCAGTTGTAGCGGGATGGGTAATAAAAAGAATCCCTGCAATGATTAAAATTGCTAGTTCAATAACACCACCATAAATAGAATATGCTAACGATATTTTTATTCCTGAATAGGCTATTACAAAGGTAATTACATAAGGAACCATCAGTAACAGATAAATAAGATAATCAGGAATTGTGTATGATGTGAATAGATATATTGTACTTTTCATAAAAATAGTGAAGAATATGGGTATAAATGCAATATTGAATATTTGATATAAAATATAAAGATGTCCTGTTATAACGCCCATTTTTTTGGATATAGAATCACTCACATACGAATAATACGCACCCGAAGAATTATTACGCTTGGAAAATTGATAGGGCGCATACGCCATTATAACAGTAAGAAGAAGTGCAAATAGATACGCTACAGGTAACATCCCCAGAGAAAATAACGCAGTGCCAGTCATCAAAGCAGCCATTGAGCCAGCAGGTGCAATTTGAGAAATGTTTTGAAAAACAAGAAGCCATAATGGATGAGATTTACCCTTTTTATTTTTTAAATGCAGTTCATGTTCTTCCTTAACCATAATTGCAACCCTCTTTTAGTGTGGATCAACATCAAATCTTGATCTTAATAGCTATATTCGTGACACCCTCTCCCCAGCAAAACCATAGGAGCTTCCTGCTTCATCGTTCCGACTTGCTCGTCTATTTGAGTAGAGGTCAGAGCATCTACAGGCTTTTTTACAGAATTAGGGATTAATATAAGAAGTGCATAATGTGATATGAACTTTTGCTCACGTTCATCCTCTAATTTGCGAAATGGATTGATCTTCCCGCTTGCTGTGATAAACTATTTAAATATTACTTAATTTATAAATAATTTATTCTTTTAATATTCATGACCAGTAAAAGATTTATAAATTTATTTGCCTTCATTGTATATATTTTATTTTGCTTTTTGTTTTTCTATTGCCCGTGTTGTTTTTTTTATAACTCCCAGTAAAGCCTGTGTATCTGATTCAGTAGGCCATGATTTTGCAATAATTCTTTTCAGCTGCATAGATATTTTATATCGCCTATGTAACGGGTAGTTTATATCATCAAGTAATTTATCAATGTAGTCATACAATATATGGAGTATGGTACCATTCATTTTCTCTTTATTTTTTATAGACTTTACAGATCTATTACCAGTTGCGGTGTATAGTTCATACAGTATTAATGCAACAGCATGAGATAGATTGAGTATTGGATAGATAGGATCTGCAGGAATTGTCAATACAAAATCACACTGATTAATTTCTGTATTCAATAGTCCGTCTGCCTCTGAGCCAAATAAAAGGGCGCCTTTTCCATTTATTCGGCTACTCAACATAGCAAAAAATCTTGGGTCCATTGATTGCCGTGATATATTTCTCCTGCTAGACGAGTCAACACCAGTTGTACCAATAACAATATCTACATTATCTGTAGCCTCTTTAAGTTCTGTAACCATCTTTGCCTTTTTTAATATAGGATATGCATGCATAGCTCTCTGCCTGGCCTCCAGTCCTATTTCACATTGACTGGATACAATAATAAGCTCAGAAAATCCAAAATTCATCATTGCCCTTGCAACTGCACCGATATTGCCTTCATACGTAGGTCTTACAAGAACAACTCTGTATTTTATCATTATTAAGCCTCCAATTTCAGGTTTACAGCAGTGTAGGTTATGTGGAAAACAGTAAAACTCCTATCTTTAGGGTGGAGACACACAGACTTCCACAACCATAAATGTTTATATACATTTAAACTATATAATATTTGCATGATTAGGATTTACAAATTCAGGTGATTTTATTACCAGTATTTTGGAATCTCAATCGGAATTATGCAGACAATTTCTATGGTTTTTAGCTGAAGTGCAGTTCACGAATACAATGCATTCATAAGCCATTGTGCCCTAAAGGGAAGAAATTCATTATATTCCTGCCCCATGCCTAAGAAGTAGATTGGTTTTTCGATTGCATATGCAACAGATAGAATAGCGCCACCTTTTACATCTACATCTACTTTTGTCAGGATAGTTCCTGAGACCCCAATAACCTTATCAAAATCTCTGACCTGATTTATAATATCATTTCCATTTAGAGAATCCCCAACCCATATGATAAGTGTTGGATTGACCACTCTTTTTATTTTTTTCATTTCATCCATAAGATTTACATTTGTATGCATTCTACCAGCAGTATCTATAAGAACAAAATCCCTCCTTTTCGCTTTAGCATGCTCTACCGCATCATATGCTACGGCTGCTGGATCTGCACCAAAGTCATGTTTTATAACTCTGACACCAATTCTTTCACCGTGTATCGATATCTGCTCTATAGCTCCGGCCCTGAAAGTATCCCCAGCAGCTATAACAGAGGAGAAACCATTATCCTTTAAAAATTTTGCAACTTTAGCAATAGTGGTTGTTTTTCCAGAACCATTTATGCCTACAAACATTATGGAAACAGGTCTTGGTAGCGATTTAACCATCTCAAGAAAATCTATTTCTCTCTTTTTAAGAGCATTATGCAGTGTATCTCTGAAAAGAGATTCAATAACAGCTTCCCTGCTTTTTCCTAGTGAAACTCTCCTGTTTTCTACCTCTTTTTTAAGGTCGTCTCTAAATGATTCGATTGCCTCTAACGCTACATCTGATGATAAAAGCTCTATTTCTACATCCTCTAGAACTTTGTTAATTATGTCAGAACTGAGCTTCAGACCTATTTTGCTGGATAAAACATTAGATGCATTACCAGTGGAGGATATGCCTGAATCCTCATTTGTATCTCTGGCTACAAAATTCTTTATCTTTTTTAAACCACTTTTTAGCTTTTCAAACATTAGCTACTCCTCTGGGATATTGACTGGATAAACTGAGCCATATCGTTATACCTGTTTTCCACTTCAGCCAATTGCCCACGTTCTTTAGATTTCTGGGTATTCAAAGCCTCGAGCCTCTTTTCTATAAATTCAATTGTCTTTCCAGGTGTTATTTCAGAAAATACGTGAGATCCTATATGTACTACAACCTTTGAAACATCTGTTATAGATGCATTAATAAATACATCGCCACCTATCGGTACCAAAATATCATTCAAATTACTGCCTTCATTCAATTTGTGTAATAGCTCAAGAGCTTCCATGTTTTCATTTATAATTGTATCAAATAATTTTATTTCCTGATTTAACGCATTTATGCTCCTTTTTAATTCATCCATCTCCATCAGCATGTTGTTGATATCATCTTTTGTAAGCTTTATCTCGCCACCAGAGTTATTCATCATATTATTCACCTTTTTACTTTTTATTATCCTATACTATTCCATAGCTATTTTTGTAGCTATAGAAGATATTATTTATATGATTTAACATTTTTGTAAGGGGTTGTGTAAATAACGTACCCAGGTCAGGTTTGATTTCCTTTACGATATAATCGTATTCTTTGCTATGTTATTTCTACGCAATCCCGTAGTACAGGAGAAAAATTATTTAATGATCTATGACGTATCTATTCCTATGGGCTTAGATTCGTTGGACAATTTTTCCGGACACAGGTATGCAGAGGATTCAAAAACGGATGACCGGAGGAACAGGAATAAAAACGTAAGTTATGATAGTTTGATATCCAGTAATATTATTCGTTCACTTACATGGTATCTTTTTTTGAACAAGGACGACCCTATAAAAGCAATGCACAAATCATATGAATCAATAAACAGATATGTAAATAATGAAAGATGAGTAGGTTTGATAAGGCTAGTAAAGGCATCTGTTAATAGACCCCCTTACAAAATTTACCAAATCATATCACACAACTTTGTAATGTTTTTTGCAAAACATTATACCTGCTCGGAGTAAATACTTCTTGTAGCCAGATTAACGACTGTAAGTATACACGGCATTGGTGAGAAATTATGCATTCTTTGATAAGCTGTCTGGGATTGCCATGTAGACGAATTAATCAAAGATATATTGTATGCACTTGCGATTTCATGGTAATGGATGTGACCTGTAGCGAATATATCAGGTAAAGTTTCTATAAAGTCCCATGTCTCGTATTCCGGGCTTATAGGTGTTTTACCACCGTATACAGGCACGAGAGACCTGGTTTTTAGCATGTAGTTCATTCCAAAGGTGGGTGTTGAATAAGTCATTTTAGGCAGGGATCCAACAAGATCATCAAATGTTCTTCCGTGATATAAAAGAATGTTCACTCCGTCATACGTTATATATGACGGATTGGATAAGAATATCACATTTTCACTGAATAACTCTTTTAGGTTATCAGGCAACTCGGGTTGCGGTTCTATAGCCCTGACAATATCGTGGTTACCCGGTAAAATATATATGTTAATATTGCTGGGTAATTTTTTTAATAGATATGATAGTTCTTCGTATTGCTTCATTATATCTACAATATCGATGTCATCTTCCTGTCCTGGATAAACACCGATGCCATCTACGAGGTCTCCGACAACAAATAATGATTCAATACGTATATCTTCATTATTTATTCTATGTTCAGTACCTAAGAAAGAGGATAGATCATTCCATTTATCTCTTAAAAAATTTTTGGAACCTACGTGAAGATCGGAGATGAATGCAATGGATACGTCTCTGTTGCCCTTTTTCTTTTCCATATTGCGTGGAATGTCTGGTTGTATAATGTTATTTATCGTAATGTATTTCTTTTGGGGATTTATATGCCCTATCACTCCTATAACTTCGTCCAATGTCACCGGATTTTTTTCGATTATTGATTTATTGACGTATCCACGTATGAATCCAGTATCATCCTCCAGCTCAATAACATAGGTTGCTTCCTTATTGTTTTCACTCCTGGATTCTTTGATATCATAGATCATGCCTATTATTGATACCTCACCATCACGTTTAAATGCCTTAGCTATGCTGGTAGCACCGGACATGGACTGCTTTAAAGAGAGCAAATTTTTCGTTTTTTTGAACCTGTTTATAAAATAATCTCTGAAAAGATTTGCACTGTTTTTAGTTTTACTTTCTGTCGATTGATCGGATATCTTTTTTATGGTAACAACAGATTTTTTAGTTGTGTTAGAATTGCTGAATAGCACGTTTATCAAATTCATACTTATTCTGAAAATCTTCTTTTCTGAATAAAATGTAATTATATATTTGCTGATTTTAACAGGATCCTTATTTGACATTATGAATTCCAGCGTTGCCGAATCCAGTACCATTTTATTATCAGTAAAAAGATTAATTATATCATTTCTATAAACCATTGAAAGGATAAGATCACATTAAAATAAAAACCTTTTTGATGAGGATGCATACAATTTTTATAACACAAGTCTGTATAAAATAAAAGATAGAGATAAAATGTATATGACCAGTATAGTACGCATTCATAGATCCTTTAAAAAATTCTCTTGAAACATCCGTTTTTGGTATTCTTTTACAGCCTGTTGACCATTTCTGTAGATATTATAAAATATGTTAAATTGATATCTATTTATAAGTTGATCGTGTTTATGCCAATTGAATTTGAAACCTGATTTTGAAATTCATGGGTGATGTAGCATGATGTTAAAAAATAATAATAAAATTGTTATTTCAATGGGAGGATCAATATTCTCTGAGAACAACCCAGCAACATTAATAAAAAAATATGCTGAGGTTATTGCAGGTATGAAAGACAGATATAATTTATACATCGTTACAGGTGGTGGTTATGTTGCCAGAAAATTTATAGATCTGGGAAGGATTTTAGGTGGTTCTGACGATATACTGGATGATATGGGTATATTATCCAGCAGATTGAATGGCTACCTTCTTGTATCGGCATTAAGTGATAAAATAAAGATTCCACTATCAAGGACATTCGCAGATTCTATGATGAATGGCTCCATTTACGGTGTTTCAGTAATGGGTGGTGTTATGCCCGGAATAACTACAGATGGCGTTTCTGCCCTTCTTGCGGAATACGTAGGGTCCGGCATCATTATAAATGCCACCAATGTGAATGGCGTATATAACAAGGACCCCAAAAAATATAAAAATGCAAAAATGATTAAACACATGAATTATGATGAACTGATAGATTTAATAGAAACCTCCAGAAAATTGAGCCCGGGAAGGAACAACATATTTGATGATTTCGGGGCTAAAATTGCTAGAAGATCCAATATAAAAATAGTTATTGTTAATGGAGGGAATGTAGCAAATATTGAAAGTGCAATTAAAGGAACTGAAAAAACTGGAACTGTAGTTGATGCAAATTAATACTTAATTATATATTTACATATCACATTCTGTTTTGTATCCTTAATGAATCTGTAAAGTAGTGATTTAAATGGTTGAAGCTGATAGATTAAATAACGTTGAGCTGTCAGGTATAAGAAGATTGTTTGAACTGGCTAATTCAACAGATAGAACTATTGTAAATCTTGGATTGGGAGAACCAGATTTTTCACCACCACGGGCAATAACAGATGCATTGCAGGAGTCTCTTAAATCAAATACAAACAGATATGGACCAACAAATGGCATTCGTGAACTCAGAGATATGATCTCAGAGTGGTATCATGATCTGGATAATTCTACAACCTATGAAAACGTAATGGTAACCAACGGTGCTACTGAAGGTTTGATGTCAATAGCAATGTCACTTTTTAATGATGGAGATCACGTACTTGTTCCAGACCCAGGATTTGTTTTATATCCGTCTCATGTCAGAATTGCAGGTGCATTGCCTGTCTTTTACACACTTACAAAATCAAACAATTACATTCCAGATGTATATGAACTGGAAAAAATCGTTGATGACAAAACAGTCGCCATATACATCAACAATCCGTCCAATCCGCTTGGAACCGTTATGGATGAGGACAATATCAACGAATTAATAAAATTCGCTAAAAAACATAATTTGATAATAATATCAGACGAAGTTTATGATAGAATAACGTATGATTCGCCAGCTATCTCTTTCTGGGGTAAATATGAAAATGTAATTGTATGCAACTCTTTTTCAAAAACACTTTCCATTCCAGGATGGAGGGTAGGATATATTCTTACACCCCCAAAGTTTAGCAACGCAATAAAGAAGATGCATTATTATACCTCTGCATGCCCTGTAACACCCTTTCAATATGCTATTGTGAATGGATGGGATAAAGCAGAGAGTGATATAAAGAGGAATGTCCAGGAATTCAAGAATAGAAGAGAGCTCGTTGTATCCATGCTGAAAGAGATGAAATTGTCATTTCCGCACCCTTCAGGTGCTTTCTACGTATTTCCGGAAATACCGGAACATATAAAAATGAGTTCAGAGAATATTGCTAAAGCACTTGTCGATAAAGATCTTTTAACATCGCCAGGTTCTGCCTTCGGCATGCACGGAGAGAACCATATAAGATTTTCATTTTCCAATTCAAGAGAGAATATAAAAAAAGGCCTGAACATATTTAAAAAATGGATTGAAGAAATGGAATGATTCCGATAGTAATTGATCAGACCAGAGAAGACGGTTATTCATACATAATTTTAAGGTTACCGTCGTAATTCATAATTGTTACGAAGTTTATATTCATACACAACAATATAGATCAAAAAAGAGAGGTTATAAATCTAAAGGGTTTAAAATAAATTTTGAGTGAAGATCATTCAGACAACGCCTGATCGATCTTATCTACCCGTTCTTTGAGCGTATTGGCCTCCTGCATCATCTGTTTTGATTTTTCATTCAATATTGCCGCTTTTTCATTATATTCCGAGGATATACGCATATGTCTATTTGCATTTTCTTCAAATATTCTGATCTTCTTTTCCAGTTTAGCTCTTTTTTCTTCCAGTTTTTTTATTTTTGTCTGTATTTTTGGATTATCTTCATATTTGGTTTCTTCGTGATGTTTTTTAAAGTTCTCCATGTCAGTAATTATCCCGTTTATTTTTGTATTTTTTTTATCAATTTTGTTATTGTAATTCGCTATTTTTGTAGCCAATTTTGATCGTTTTCCTTCATATTTTTTTATTTTTATTTCAGTATTCTTTTCATTCAACAGGGTTGCATGATCCCTGGCAGAGCTCTTATTTGATCTGGCTAAAGATTTACTGAATCCATCAATCATTCTATCATATTCTTTTATTTTAACGTTTAACTCTGCATTTTTTTGATTATATTTTATGATCTTTCGTTCAATCCTTGCCTTTTTCTCTTCCAGTTTTTTAATTTTATTTTCAATTTTTTTTACCCTTATCTGAGCAATTGGATTGTTCTCGGTCGTAAGCATTTTTGTATAGGTGGCTATGTCTTTATTTACAGTCTTGATAAGATCCTCTGTTTTAGAAATTTTACTTTTATATGCAAATGATTTTTCTTTGTGTTTCTGGGCTTTGGACTCATTTTTCATAGATTTATGATGATATTTTGCAGATTCTTTTTCATATTTTTTCTGCTCCTCTCTGAGCTGGAGGATCGCTTTGTGCTCCTGTATATGAACTCTGCTATCCCTAGCCTGACTTACCTCCTCCCTGGAATCATTAACATCATTATCTGCCATGTATTCTCCGTCTCCAAATAATACCGTAACCAATATCATTTATTTTGTATTTAATCTTATTACTTATATTATTTATCTAAAGTGCTTGAATCCGTGATCAACAGCATGCTCTAACCCGTGCTCAGTAATATAATAGATGGTTTTATCTCCTGTTGCCTCGCCTATTATTGTAAAATCAAGTATCTCTAAAAGCTTATTAAGCCTATCTTTTTTTGTTGTAAAAAGAAGTTCGTAATCGCCTCCATAATCAAAAAATTCTTCGATGGGTATCTGATCTTTCTCTGATAATTTAATTGCTCCTACATCTACGGCTATATCACTTTTCAATATGTTGAATCCCACATGATTTGTAGAGGATAATAATTCCAGGGATTCTGTAAGACCGTCAGACAGATCCATGCATGCCGTAGCCAATCCATATTTGTTCAATTTTATGCCCTCTTTTATTCTTGGAGTGATTGAGAGCATATCATTCATATATTTTACATAGCCAGTTTTCTTCCATAAATAATGGTTTCTACCGGCTTTTCCAAGGTTACCGGTGATAGCAACAAGGTCACCCTGTTTAATACCCTCCCTTTTTAAAAATAGATCCCTGTTTGGAGACGTACCGTATGCTGTAATGGATATGAATAGAGTTTCCGATTCCTTGGTATCACCACCAATAACCTCAATGCTGTATGGTTCAAGAGCCATTTTCATTCCCATTACCATACTTTTTATGTAACTGTTTTTTGTAGCTGCCGGTATACCAACTGAGATCATTAAGGCTGTAGGTACGCTACCAGCTGCTGCAAGATCACTGAGGTTAACATTTACGGCATATTTGCCTATCATTAACGGATTTGAGTTCCTGACAAAATGAACATTTTCTATAACGGAATCAGATGTTATAGCCACCATATTTTTATCAAATTTAACTATGGCTGTATCGTCCATCGTTTTAACGTTAAGAACTTTTCTGAACATGGATGCAATCTCTCGTTCTCTATTCATAACATCATCTCTTTTTTAGCCTGATTGCATGTCGTACTGCCCATAACTGATTTGATTTATTTAAACATATGTTTATTCTAAATTATCCGGTGTATCAAGCATGTTGATTATATCTCTCATGGTGATTATTCCTGCAAGTTTGAATTTACTTTTTGATTCTATGACTATCGCCCTGCCTATCTGCTTTTCATTCATGAGGTTATAGGTGTGTATTACAGATGCATTTTCATCTATATATTCAAAGTGACTCTGCATTATTGATAGAACTGATTTTTCTCTGAGGTCTCCGGTAATTTTGTTCAGAGAATCCCTGTATGCTACACCCACCACACCACCTCCATCAGATATAATCGGATAAAACCTGTGATTGTGCACGGAGACAATCTCCTGTGCCTCCTTTATTGTGGCGTAATATGGTATGGTAACAACATTTTTGGTGCATATATCCTTTACAGCATGATTTTCAAATACAGATAGATCAATTTGAAATCCCTTTTTAATAATCTGTCTTGAATTTGCCGTGTAGTTACCGGATATGATGTAGCTCAGAATGACGGCTATAGCTACGGGTATTGAGATAATGTATAATCCAACCATTTCAGCCATAAGTACAACAGAGGATATCGGAGTTTTGGTAGATCCTGCAAGAACAGAGCCCATGCCTACCACAATGAGGATATCAGTACCCACAGAACCTATATTGAATAAAACGCCTATAATCAGTCCAGTAATTGCACCGAGGATTAAGGCTGGATAAAAAACACCCAGAGGAGCACCTGCACCCAGAGATATTGCGTTTGTCAATAACCTGGCTATTAAAAAAATAAGTAATATAGGAATGAGTACATAGATAATGCGGTAGTTCATATTAAACGATAATAACCACGTAAAATTTGTTGTGAATACATCGGATAATACCGCATCACCTTCTCCCAGAGATAGTGGTATAAAAATAGACAGGGCGGAGATCATCAATCCACCTATAACCGCCGGTAAAAGGTAGTTACTTTTATTCACCTCTTTAAAAAATAAAGACATTTTATTTATCGTTATAACATAGATTATTGATACAATACCACACACAATACCGGTAATGATGATGAATGGCAAATACATACTCCAGGATGATAACAATATAACCGGAACATTTATAACAGGTGCAAATCCAAATATTGCAGTATATATAAAGTAAGCAGTAACACCGGAAACCAGGGCAGGAACTGTAGCACTGCTCTCAAAATCATTAAGGTACGGAACTTCAAGAGCGAACAACGCACCTCCAAAAGGTGCTTTGAAAATTGCTGATAGCCCTCCTGCAATACTGCTGATCACAAATAACTTGGTATCCCCTTTTTTGATATTCAATATATTTTTAAAAATATAAAAAAAATTGGTGGAGATACTTGCAGCTATATACGAAACAGGGCCTTCAGGACCACCGCTGGCACCCAATCCCAGCGACGCCGTAGAACTCAGCAGTATTGCAATCCAGCCTTTCTTTTCAGTAATGCCTCTTTTATAATGAATTGCATCTATAACAGCATTCATTCCGTGATAATTATGAGGTATTTTAAAAAATTTTATGATGTATAAAGATAAAAGTAATCCAGCAGTAGGCAATAAAAGAATAAATAAAAAATTTTTATTGATAACCCATATGAAAATTTTTTGGAAGGCAGATAACATGTACGCAAATAATATTGCAGCCATGGCACCTGCAATGCCAGCAAGCACACCCAGGGGTAGCCATTTTTTTATGAACTGGTACAGGCTATCAGGAACTGCAGAGGATATATCTCTGGATAAACCGAATACAAACCTTTCTAGTCTGTGCCTTTTCTTCTTGACACTCATTTACAACTCAGCATTGATAGAGTATGCTATATGTGGTATTTATGATTTAACCCCATGGTGTTTTTGGAACTGGCTTTTTATCTTCTTTAACCTCACTCTTATCTTTATCCACGCTATCTGATTTGTTATCCGCACCGGTCACGCTGTCTGGCGTACCCTGTTTCTCTTCTGGCTTTTTGGCTACCGTATCCTGCACAGATTTTTCTTTTGCATTTTCCCATGGTTCCTTTTCTTTGATCTTTTTTGATAATGCAATTTCCTGTCTGAACTCCTCTGCAGCCATTACATCTCTTGCTTTTGCATCATTCTGTGCATTTACTGGCGGTTTTTGTGGTGATGCAGCTTTCTTATCTTCCTTTTTACCGAACATACTGGAGAATAAACCTCCCTCTTTCTTATCCTCTTTTGTCTCTTTTTTAGATTCAGTTGCTCCGTAAATTTCGGCAGCCGCCAGTGTTCCGCCCGTAACAGGCATCTCTTTTTCAGGCTGCATTGATTTTGCCTCCGTAATGTCAGCAGGTGGCACAGCCATTTTGCCTTTGTCATATGAGGTTGGTGTATTGTAGGCAGTACCGGATTGTGTCTTGCCGGTTACGTAGGGCTCACCCTTTCCCTTTCTCCTGTTGAGGATATATAACGCCATTATTATAATTGCAACAATCATAGCAATTACTGTTATAATTGTTAATACAATAAGCGAATCTTCAAGATAATTCGGTTTTGCAACCGGTACAGCGGGTATTGCTTTCACCGTCACTGCACCACCTGCCAGTGTTTTTGAACTGCCTGTGGAATCTGTCACCTTGAAGCTGTAGACATAACTGCCTGCCGTAAGGTTTAACGCATAGGAAAAGGTATACACACCTCCAGGTACACCGGATTGCTGAGTCATGGTGTAAGGAACACCATTGATATAAACAATTGCTGAGCTTATTGATACACCCGGGCTGTCTGATACAGATAGCGTTATTGTATAAGGTCCTGCTGTACTGTTATACGGTGTAACGGATGACGATATGTATGCAATATTGGAGTATAATGATACATTCACTGTAAAGGTCTGTACGGCATATAACCCGTTGGAGGACTCCGCCATCAATGATACATAGTTCGTGCCGACTTCGGAACTGTCCGGTACCCATGTAATTAATCCAGTCTTGCTATTGATATTCATACCTGCTGGAGCTGCTAAGAGAGAGTACTGCAAATTACCGTATGCGTTGTTGCTTGCCTTTACCTGATACAGATAGGTACTGCCCACGGAGGCGGTTGATGACGGCGTTGAGGTTATCTCCGGTGCAATCTGCGTATTCAGAACAGTTAACGCAATGGTCTGGAATCCCTGCTGACCGTATAAATTGGTAGCCATAATCGTGAAAGTCCATGTGCCTACCTGATCCAGACCTGGCGTCCATTTTATTTCACCGTTGTTTTTTGATGTCTTCAATATTGACATACCTGCAGGAGCATTCAGGAGGTTAAACGTTAAGCTATCGCCGTAAGCGGTGAAAGGATCATTTACCGTGAAGTTATAGATGTAACTGCTATTCGCAACAACCTGTGTGGTTAAAGGCACTGTAGTAAAGGAGGGAGGTACCTTCATTACCACTACCAGTGGATTTATAATATACCCGTAGAAAGATACGTTGTAGGTTACCACACCATCATATAAAGTGGCTCTGGATTCCACAAGATTGCTTGAGGTTGAGGTCATTACATATTCAATCACAAACAGGTTGTTTATCTGACCACCTGTGGACGTCATACCTTTTTCTATATATGTTCCACTGGTCAAGGTTACATTAACGCCACCATATCCTGTATTGTTTGAGGTCTTAACCAATATGTTTTCGTACCCTTCAACATATAGCTTGCTTGTGTCATAGATGTAACTCGGAGCAGCAAAAGTGTTGTTGAGCGAGTACGCAACGGTACCGCCACTTAAAACAAAATATGCTGTGGATATACCGGCTGAAACGCTGTTGGATATGTAAATGGTAGACGAATTCCCCTCTATAAATAAGTTTACATTGGCCTCTATCACGTCACCGGTCGAATATATTGTAGAACTTTTGGAGATTAACACTGTGCCCACATCATGTGCTACCATAGAGTTGAAAGTTCCTGTCGAATTAACAAGATCAACACCTATCATTTCCTCATTTATAGTTGTTGAATTGGTAATGAGTGTGGATTTTATGGAATATATACCGCCGTACGTATTACCTGTGAATTGGAAGCCGTTCCCGATAACATATGAATTTTCCAATACCAATCCATTATAATTATTAGAAAAGCTTACTCCGGTCATATGAATTCCATATGTATTGTTTACCAAAATACCTCCATAATATCTATTGAACTGGATGTTATCACCTATCAATACAGGCGTTGAGGACTGAATAACAATACCCCAGAAATAACTCTGCTCTACGATGGAATACTCAATGGTTGCCATGTTGCTATACATACCTATCTCCGAAGCATCGTTAACAATGCTGTAGACCATTTTTAAACTGCCATACACATTAAAGTAGAATGGCTCATTCGCACTGGATATATCCGATATATACCCCATATAACTGCTTTTATCCGTATTTTTAATGGATATTCCATAAATATTGAACCATGATTCTTCGAAGGTGATAGAGGATACATTAGTAATGTACCAGCTACCTCCAGATTCCACCGTTATGTTACCCGGTATGTATATGGATGTAACATGATTCATATACGAAATGCCATTTCCTACAGATGCTGTAATAATCCAGTTTATATTGGATACACTATCTCCGTATATTCCATAACCATTTATGGTTGTAAAGTACCCGTTATAGATGGTTATATAACTACTGTATCCAATGATAGCTCCAGCATTGTAGTATATGTTAACGTATCTGTTGTATATGTTTATAAATGAATCATCAGTAACGATAACTCTGCTTCCCCGTGAGTATAACCCCACTACTGTACTGGATACCGTATCATTATTTATATAGCCTTTTTCGTTGTAAAGGTACATACCATAGGTGGAGTTATAAACAGTTGTAAGGTCAATATAGATCAACCCATTTTCTGCATAAACAGAGCCATAATTGTTGTAAAATGAATTATTGTTTACATGGAGCGTTCCATAGTCCCCATATATGCCGTAGTAACTGTTATTGTATATAACAGACCTGTATACACCAATAACCCCTTCATAACTATCTATACCATACTGGTTATTGTATATATTCAGACTGGTACCTGTGAAATTTATATTGGTTACCTCAATCGCATAACTTGATCCATTTATCGTATCGGCGTAGAGGTACAATGATCCTGCTGTACCTGCACTGGCATACAATCCATTAACAAAAGAGGAGATTGTATTATTAGCCATGTTGTCAACAGTAAGACTCTCTGCTGTCAGGTATACCCCATACCCACTTAATCCACTGCCCAATCCGTTAATGAGGTTATTCGTTATCTGTTTTATTAGAATATAACCTATGCAACTCATATAAAGCCACGTTCCTATATCTGACATTCTGTTATACGTAATAACCCCTATTGTACTATTATTGCTAGATATTAATATAAAATAAGAGGTAGATTGTGGAACCCCATCGGAGCTTAATTGACTATTTTTTGATATGGTGGTAATGGTTACATTGTTTGAGGCAACGAGATAGATGCCATAGTCTGTTAGTATGTTAGAGGTGTAAATGGTATTCTTGTCTATAGTTAATAGATTTATATTGTTATTAGCATAAAAATATGCTCCATAAATTGCATTGGAAAAGAGATTGTTATTCATATCTATAACATTTATATTGTTATTAGCATAAAAATAGATGCCATTATACGTATTATTTAAAGTATTGTTATCTATACTATCAACAGTTATACTCTTCGGTACGTAGTTACCAAAATTATAAGAAGCAAAGTAGATACCATACCAATCATTAGAAATAGTATTATTAACTATACCATTAACAGTTATACGTTTATTAGTTGGGGATTCGACAAGGAAACCTATCGTTCCACCTGTTATAACGTTGTAGCCTATGGTAGAGATAGATATATCATGGTAAATGCTAAAGATCACCACTCCATCATACGGTGCACCATTACTGCTCATATCGATGTTGTTTCCAGAGATGTAAGTTACATTGGTATAACCATAGCTAAATACATAAATCATCCAGAACATTGTATTTATAGACTTAACCGTAGAATAGGTAGATGCAGTATTATTGGAAATACTGCCTATAACTGTAGAGGAGTATTCAGACATAGATAAAACACCAATGAAATCTCCAGAATAAAGATCTTTTATGCTGTTTGATGTAATGGTTTTAATTGATACATTGCCTGCACTATTTACATACAATAGTGCGGTGCTGTTACTCACAATATCTTTAGTTACATTTGTTATTTTATTTCCGTTGAACCCAACCATATCCGTTTTGTTCGCTGATACAAACATGAATGCATAATTGAGATAATTCACTTTAA
>JAMCUS010000018.1 GCA_023379385.1 Thermoplasmatota archaeon | reverse complement strand
GTTAAATCCAATAGAGAGAGTATGGAAGCTAACGAAGAAACACGCAATCCACAACAGATATTTTCAGCTGTTAGGTGACATGAAGAGTGCCCTTTTAGGAGAATTCAATAAATATTTCAAACCTAATGATGAGTTAAAAAGATTATGTGTAATAACTTAAGTCGCTATGTATAACATATTATCTGTCTCAGGCATCTGCGTCATCCATTGCATTTATAAGTCCGTTGCATACCTCCTTTGTAGTTGATTTGCCACCCAGATCAACTGTTTTAATTCCTTTCTGTATTAACTTTCTTACACCCATTTCTATTAAGTCTGACTCTTTTTTCATGCCTAAATGATCACACATCATAGCTATGCTCAGGACAGTTGCTAATGGATTCGCTATGCCTTTTCCAGCAATGTCAGGTGCTGTGCCATGAACAGGACCAAATACAGAATACCTGTCACCTTTCTGAACTGATGGTGCCAATCCCAATCCTCCAACAAGAGCAGAAGCTTCATCAGAAAGGATATCACCATATAAATTTGGAGCAAGTAATATGTTGAATTGTTCGGGATTTAGAATCAGCTGCATGGCACAGTTATCAACATGTATATCATTCAGTTCTATGCCTTCGTACAGTTTCGATATTTCCTTTGAAATTCTTAAGAATGAGCCATCAGTTATTCCAAGCAGATTCGCTTTATGAACTACTGTGACCTTTCCAGATAATCCATTTTTCTTTCTCTCCTGTGCCATAGAAAATGCAAATTTGGCTATCCTTTCTACTGCAAATTTTGTTGTAACCTTTTTTGCGTAATAGACATCTTCATTCAACATACCCTCAATACCTGCATATAGATCTTCACTGTTTTCTCTGACTATTACCATATCAATATTTTTGTTGTCATTATAAGATTTTACAGGCCTCATGTTTATATATAGATCTAAATATGCCCGTACCCATAGAAGAAAATAGCCACCTGCCTCTGTTTCAACAGGACCAAGTAAAATTGAATCATATTTATCTACATTATCCCTGAATTCCGGAGAAATACCTCCGGATACTGTAAATAAAAACTCCTGTATCAGATCAGAGGGTAATCGTTCTTTGAATATCAGTCCTCTTATAAAGGATATGAAGTGCCTTATATCATCTTTTTTAAGAATGATCTCAAACTCTCTTCTTTCTTCAGGGCTTAGTTCAAATAAGTTAGATTTCCAGCTATCCACAAATATATTTTTAAATTTAGCTACTTTAAGCCCAATAGATTCAATACTGGCAAGATGATCTACATCTGATATGGTATATTCAATATTTATTTTATCAAGCAAAGGTAGTATATAACTGAATACTTCCTTACCAACACCATGGCCAGGTATAACAATAATTTTTTTCATCTAAATACCTCCTCTATTAATTCTTTTTTAAGAAGTGCAAGTAACCCACCAGATTTAATAATTTTTAGTGCATTACTGGATATGGGTGTAAAGGAACCGCCCGTTCCTTTTGTTATATTTTTTAATATGCCCTTTTCAATATCAATCTCCAATTCATCATCACTGGATATGCCTGTATAATCTTCAAAAACAACAGGGGGAAGAGCTCCGTTTATAGCATTTCTATAAAATATCCTTGCAAAACTACCTGCCACAACAATCTCTACACCCAGAGATTTTATTGCCGTTACAGCGGTTTCTCTCGATGAGCCACAACCAAAATTTTTTGAGGCTACTATAATTGTTTTTTTATTTTCTGTTGTTTTATAAAAATCTTTTATAATTGCTTCGAAGGCGTGTTTCCGCATTAAGCCTTCGTCGTCACTGTATATTGACGGTGCAATAACATCAGTATTTATATCATCACCTAGCCTGTATGCATACCCCCTGTATATCATTCAGTATTCACCTCTGAAGGTATCGATATATAGCCGTTAACAGCTGATATTGCAACTGTGGCTGGAGAGGATATAAATATTCTTGCTTTTGCAGACCCCATCCTTCCAGAAAAATTTCTATTGGATGAGGAGATGACTGTTTCGTCAGAGGATAGTAAGCCGCCAAGGGCTCCGAAGCACGGACCACATCCTGGGATCAATATAACAGCACCGGCTTCTACAAACAGATCTATCAGATGTTCTTTTATCATCTGTTCATATACATATGCAGATGCAGGTGCAATAAGTAATCGTACATTCTTTGCAACCTTCTTTCCTTTTAATATTCTGGCAGCGATTCTCATATCGGTTATTCTTCCGTTGGTACAGGAACCTATAAATGCCTGCTCAATTTTTACACCTTCGTATCTGGATACCGGAAAAACATTATCCATTTTATCCGGCACAGCAATCATAGGTTCTATATCTGATACGTTAAAATTCATTACCCTGTTATATCTGGCATCTTCTGAAGCTCTATACTTGTCCACCTCAGAACCATATTTCTTTATCATCTGGTTATCTATTGAAAAAATTGATGCTTTAGCTCCAAGTTCTGCACCCATATTTGTTATGGTTATTCTGTCCTCCAGAGAGATCCCTTTTTCAGTGTAATCCCAGTATTCAGTGCACATGTAAGTAGCACCATCAGCTTTCATATTCCCAAGAATATAGAGAATCAGATCTTTTCCGTACACATTGCTTTTAAATTGTCCGTTCAATACTATTTTTATACTTTCTGGCACCTTGAGTAAAAGGGATCCTTTCATCATGGCATAAATTGCATCTGTGGACCCGATACCTACCCCCATAGCTCCAACTGCACCATATGATGTGGAGTGGGAATCTGCGCCCGCAATGAGCATGCCAGGTTTCGCCAATTCTCTTTCAATAAGGAGCTGGTGTGATATGCCTTCACCAATGTCATAATAGTTGATATCAAATGCATCGGCAAATTTTCTGAGCATGCTGTGATACATTGCATGGCTTGGATTCGCAGGTGGTGTAAAGTGATCAAATACCATTACAATTTTTTTTGAATCCCACGGTTTTATATTTATTATACCAATCTTATCACGAATCTCCTTCAATGCTAAAATTCCACTTGCGTCACTCATCATTAATAAATCGATGGGTGTTTCGTATTCATCTTTTGAATATACCTGTTTATTGAGCTTATATGAAAATATCTTTTCTGCAAGTGTACCATTGAACCCGTTTCCTGTAACAATATTATCCATACCGCAACCATATTTTATTTCTCATTATAGCTTTACTTCTTTTTTCTTACAAATAACAGTAACAATACCACTACAACAGCAACTACAACCACAATGATGATTATATATGCAAACGCCATATTTGTTGATGACTGTTGAGTGGTATTCTTAGTCGGGGGGGGTGGAGTAACAGATGGTTTGTGTAAAATAAGAGGTGGAAGGTTAACAGTAGCACCATTTACAGTTGCGGATTCATATGAGGTGTTATAACCCTGTTTAGATGCAGTTATATTATAGGTTCCATTCTTTGCATAAAATGTAAAGTAACCAGTACCATTTGTTGTTGTGATATTACCGGAATTAGACGAAATAGCTACACCACTCAGTCCGGTTCCATTATACACAACAATTCCCGTTACCATATAGTAACCATTATGTGTTGTGGTAGTATTTGATGATGAATTATAGACTTCAATTGCAACTGATGAAGAAACCACGTTGCCTGCGTTATCCTTTACTGTAACCAGAGCTGTATAATTTCCTGCAGCTACATATGTATAATTAAGGAAAGGCACCGTTGTAAAGGCAGATGTGTTGCCTGAACCTTCAGGATACCAGGTATAACTATATGGAGCTACACCTCCAGTAACCGTAACGTTGAAAGAAACAGACAGGGGTTTTACACCTTTCTGATTGTTTGCATGTATACTTGCAGATAACAGTGCATATTTAATTACCTCTACGCCTGAGAGACCTGAGTAGGTGGATAATAACATGTCATCAGTCCTGCCATCAGATGTTAATTGTCCGTTGTTTAAACCTGGATAAATTTGAGACCATAAGGTTCCACCAACGGCACTAAGATCAGGCTCATTACCTGTAAGATTTGCTGATACTGTAAATAATATATTGCCATTGGTTCCATTTATACCTATTAATGTTTCCGTATAAACATTATTTACGTTTGCAGATTTTACATTTATTGCAAAATCCGGCATTTTATCATCTGTAACAATGCCTAACGGGTATATCGTATAACTCATTATAGATTTACTGAATGATATCCCTTTTTCAAGTATGTCCCTGCCGTTGTTACCATTAACCAGAGTAACATTAATTGCAGATCCTCCATTTGATACACCGTTTGATACAATTACAAAATCGGGAACTGTTGTGTTGAATGTCATTAAGCCCGGTGTTATGGATGCGAGTAGATCAATGGGAATACCCGTGCCTGTAACATTTGTCAGATCCCATATTGTAGCACCGGTACCACCATTTATTGCTATTATTGTGGTTTGTGTAGCAAATGTTGATGCCGGTAAAGACTCCACAATAATGCTGTGTGAAGATGTACCATTAAGATTATAGGATAACTGAAGTGCAATTATAGGAGACGTTATTATGCTGTTTATATTATCAGTCCATAGATAGGATCCAGTACTTACATCAAGTAATGACAGGCTATTCACATATTTTATACCACTACTACCTGTAATCTGTGTTACAAGTTCGAACAACAGATCCGGATTCGTACTGCTACCATAGCTGTATAACGGACCGATGTATGGTACAGGTGGCAATCTGTAAAGAGCGGAGAGTATGCCGTAATACGTGGATTGCTCCAGAACCACCGTACTGTTTACATCGCTGGTAAAGGCATGTGTATATACGGCTGTACCGGACATGCTTAACACAGCAAGCGCACTGTATTCAGTATAACTTCCAGAACTAGACACCTGAATATCCAGAAGTGATACAGCTATATCATATCCAGAACCAGCGTAATTACCAACGGAATCCATAACCATAAATGATGCAGTAAGACTAGCGCTGGTGGGTGTGGTGATATTGAAGGCTACGCTGCCATCTCCCTTTATCAGAACAAGGTTACTGGTGATTACAGGAGGTAAACCAGATGTTATTGATAATACATTGTACAGTACACCACCATCGGTTAACCCTGTTACAGGTGGTATAACCTGCAAAAATCGGCTTAATGGCGTACTGCCCATGGATGTTGTGGAATAGTTCACATACCATTGAACTGTTCCATTGGCACCGTTTATAAGTCTGATGCTATTTTCATAATTTTCTGTGGTATATGGTCCTGAACTATTTGATGATACAAGAACAATTGTATCGTTGTTACCGCTGGTTAACCCTGTAGTCATTGAATACCCCAGTGGTAAAACAAGAGAACTCTCTCCAGAACTCAACGTGATGTTCCTTTCCCATATAGGGCTGCCTGTTGATCCAGCATATAACGTTAAATGCAACAATCCAGGTGCACTGCTCTGGCCCGATTCAACCAGTATGGTCTGGGAGTAACTGCCTACCCTGCCGTATACGGTAAAATTGATGTAATTTGTAATGGATAAATTCCACACTGCTACACCATCATTATTTATACCGCTGAGGGTGGCACTGCCTGCTGATACGGAATAGCCTATAAAACCCATCATATTATTATTAAAAAGATCTCCTGCTGCTGTATAATTGAAGTTCCCATTTGAGGAAGTGTAATTCCATAAATATTTAAGATTCTGTGAAGACAGATTAATACCGGATGTATCTGGCTTTACACCCACATTGACAGGGTTACCAGTAACACCATATGTTGACACGGATAGAATCATAAGGAATACCAAGACCATTGACAAAACCAAAACTGGCAATCTCAATTTAGTCATAACACATCAGAAAAAATAAGGAGTATATGGTATATAACTGTTTTGTTGTTTTGTAATTTAAAATTATGAATAAAAATATAGAGATGAATAATAACAATAAGTTCATTAATATATAATACATTGATACGATGGTATGGATATGAAAGAAAAACATGGCATGACAATTCTATTTATTTCAGGGCAAAAACGTATGATTTATATACATGACAAAAAAGAAAAAATCAAATGTATAGGTATGCCAGATGGTTATAATAATAATGAATACGGATATAAAATGTTAAATAAAATTGATAAACATAATAAGAATGTTAATTCCTCATACATTCAGGAAAGGGATTGTATACAAAATAGATAAAATTAGAGTTATACTCTGGGAAGATATTGGGCAGGTGTGTTCTATGAATGGGTATGTCAACACAGTTAACAAAAGTCATAAAATGCTTAAATTGGTAAATGTTTCAAAGGTGTATACAATTGGTAAAGATGTTATACATGCTCTGGAGAATATTAATGTGGATATAGATCATGGTGAATTTATATCTGTTGTTGGGCCGAGTGGATCTGGAAAATCAACCCTGTTGCATATAATCGGGCTTATAGACATACCTACGGAAGGGAAGTATTCTATAAACGAAAGAGAGGTATCAACCTTTGCGGATAGAGATAAAGCCAATTTACGGAGCGAATTGTTTGGATTTGTATTTCAGGATTTTTATCTTTTTCCAAGACTAACAGCAATAGAAAATGTGCTGGTTCCAACAATTTTTTCAAGAAAAAATGCAATTTTGAATAACAGTACAAATGTAATGAAAATGGCAAAAATTGATAACAGGATAGATCATAAACCATCTGAACTATCTGGAGGAGAAAAACAGAGGGTGGCTATAGCCAGAGCTTTGATAAATGATCCAGGAGTTATAATTGCTGATGAACCTACTGGAAATTTAGACAGTAAAACAGCAGAAGATATAATGAAAATATTTAAATATCTCAATCAAAAAAAGAAAAAAACAATAATTATAGCAACGCACAATGAATTGGTCTCTTCTTATGCAGATAGAATTATAAAATTAAAAGATGGAAAAATTGTTGAAGACAGTAAAATGGTGAATAATACATGAACATTTTAAAGAGCCGTTTATTGATTAAAAACGATGTGATGCGTTACAAAGGAAGGACACTATCCATTATTATTATTTTTATCTCAATCATGATTCTGGGAATAGTGCCCAAAGCGCTTTATAGTGGTATAGAGAATTACTATGTTAACGGCGTAAAGGCTCTGGGAACCAATGCAATGATCATATATACTGGCAACACACCAAACTTTCTTGATATAAATCAGATATACGGAATAAGTTTTTCAGATATATCTCATATAGATAAAAATATTACTGGAATTAAATATTTGACACCTTTTATTCAGTTTGCTTCATATATACCTTCTAACAATCTGGATGTGGTTACTCTGGGTGTTAACTCCAGTTATGGAAATATAATAAATACAGGATTATTGAATGGATCTTACTGGTCCTCCAATTATAATTACTCCGTAAATGGAACGCTGACAAAGATCGGGTCCAACTTAAATACCACCTTTGGTAAAAATGAAACCGTATATGAAACTGGAATAATACCATGTATAATAGGTTATGGCATATACAAAGACATGAATGCGTCAGTTGGCCAGATAATATATTCGTTCTCATTTGCACCACCCAGTATTGGAGGCATTATGGAAGTAAGGCTAAAGGTGGCAGGAATTCAGCAATACAGGAATATACCACCTATAATTTCTTCATTTGGATTTGATATAAACTCAATGATAACCATACCCCTCCTTTCTACCGTAACAATGTTCAATACAGACTATCATGTCTACGGCATAATAGCTTCCTCGTCAAATTTTCAAAATTCTACAGCAATAGGAAATAGTATTGTCTCTATTTTAACGAAATCACATCCCGATATAACATATACCATTATGACTCAGGAAGGGGTTATAAATACCATTGACAACGAGGTCAACGCTTCAGTAGCATTCAACCTCATTCTTAATGCCCTGAGCTTTTTTATAGCTGCTCTTATTATATTTGTTTTAACCATTATAGCAGTGAAAGAGAGGATGAAGGAGATAGGGATTCTTAAGGCAACAGGAGCTACTAAATATGATATTTTAATGATCTTCTTATCAGAACAGATGCTGATTACCGTTGCTGGAATAGTGATAGGTACCTTATCTGGATTTCTGCTACTGCATGTGATAAGTACATCATCCAGTATTTATCCTGTTCCATATTATCCAACCTTCTCACTCTCATATTTTAGATATACGGATATTGCGTCACTTGTACCTTTTACGATTTATTATGGTGTTACACTATTTATTATCTCTTTGATATCTGCATTTTACCCATCATATAAAGCTTCATGTCAGGAGGTTGTTGACTCACTGCACAGTGATTAACTCTTATTTTTTATTTACAAGTTTTTTCATGGCTTCACTTATTTTATTTATACTGGGTAACCATGACCTTTCTTTTTCTTTACTGTACGGTACAGGGTAATCCATGGATCCTACAAAAGCTACTGAAAATTTTATATCCTCTGATAATAGCCTTGCTACAATCATATTTTCAAATCCTGTCAGAACAGGTTCTTCGTTAATAATGAGCAATTTTCCTGTTTTATCTATAGATCTCTTTATTGTTGTATAATCCAGAGGTGATAGTGTTCTGAGATCAACGAGTTCTGCATCAACTCCAGATTCTTTTATAGCATCAGCTGCTCTATGCACCATTTTACCTATTGATAAAATAGTTATTTGGGATCCTTCTTTAACAATTCTAGCACGCCCTAAAGGGATTGTATAATAGTCATCAGAAACCATATCTGTAAGCCCCATAACAGTTGGAATTGTACCGTAGAAGGTTCTATCCTCAAAAAACAACGTAGGTTTCTGGGATTCATATGAAGATATCAATAATCCCTTTGCATCAATGGGTGTAGAAGGAACCACGATGTTGATCTCTTTGAGAGGTAAGAATAGAGAGAATATTGAGTGTGCATGCTGATACCCTTCACCAATTCCGGCACCATGCGATGTTCTTATAATAACAGGCATATTGATCTCATTTTTACACATCTTTGTCAACTGTGTAAGGTTCATCCATATCTGATCCATAGCCATAAAAAGAAAATCCGCATACTGTATTTCAACTATCGGATGCAGGCCAGCCAATGCCATACCTATGGACATTCCTATGATACTATTCTCCATTACTGGAATTTCTAAAAACCTGCCCTTACCAAAAATTTCAAATGGCTCAGTTGTGCATCCAAATAATCCACCATATTTACCAATATCCTCGCCTATGAGAATAGCAGCAGGATCCTTTTTCAGTATATTTACTAAAGCACTTGAAATAGCCATTGCAAAATTTTTTTCAGTTTCCATAACATACCTTCCCTAGCTTATTGCATATATGTATTGAATTTTACATTCATATCCTCTTTAATAGACTCAATATCAACACCCAGTCTTCGCATAAATTTTTCAAGATTATATAAGGGATCGTTTTCATTGTTTGGTTCAATTATTTTAAATAAATTAAATTTATCCAGACCTTCAGCATGTCCTGTTAATCTCTCTACATCACATTCTATAAATACCGGAGTTCCTGACCTTATGATGGGTTCAATCTCTTCTTTAATTTGAATAATATTCCTTATATCCCTTCCATCCACTCTGTATCCCTTTATACCATACCACTCGGCAATTTTCCATAAATCTGTATTGGATAATATCTCTTCTGTTGTTAAACTGATAGCATATCCATTTTTTATACATACAAATAATACGGGTAAGCTCCATAATGACGCAATATTCAGTGCTTCATGAATAGCACCAGATGATACCGTTGCCTCACCAAAAAATACAGTTACCATGGCATTGCTACCTTTCCTTTTTAATCCATAGGCAATGCCATTTGCAATGGAAAGATTATCACCTATGATTGTTGTTGATATATAACGCAGGTCAGGATCAATCATATGCCCTATCCCGGATATTCCATTATTCAATCCATTCTCAGTTCCCTCCACCTCTGATATGATCTTCTTTGCGTCTACACCCAACCCTATCAACAACCCCAGTGACCTGTGATAACCTACTACATAGTCACCTTCCTTTACATTTATGGTAAACCCAATATCAACAGCTTCCTGCCCATATCCCAGATGAACAGGATGCTCTATATTCAGTGAATAAACCATATGTTTAATATAATTTTCCACTAAACGTAACATATAGATTTTTTTATATATATTTATATACGATTCATTGTTGTGATTCATTTTATCATATTTTATTAACATGTTTCCATATTTAATACATTCGTTAAATTCCATGTTAACAATTGAGATTGTTTAACGATTTTAAAATAACTGAAGCATACTATGTGATTGTGTAGAAATAACATGGCAAAGATTACTGCCTGATAGCAGCACTTCAAACATCTGACTTGGATATGTCAATATTACACAACCCCTGTGCAGGTTTATGTAACATAACACATTTATTTTAATTTTTAGTAAAAATGAGTTAGAGAGCAATAGTTATCAATTTTCCATCATGGAGATCATAGAAAATGTTATATATAGGATTTTAGAATAGTAGATATAAGGAGTTGAATTAATGTACAATTTGAATTTTAGTCGTGCAAGGTCCAAAAAAGGTGTCTCTGACATACTTGGCAATATACTTATTCTTGCCATTACAGTTACCCTGTTCAGTACCTTATTTTACTGGGTTAGCACAATACCACCACCGCCATCCTCTGTAAAAACAGATTTTACAGCTTATGTTTTGCCTAATACGGGGGCACCCATTACGTATATTAACATTACCAATATTGGTGGTTCCCCTTTATATGAGAGTGGAACTATCATTTATATAAGTTATCAAAATGATCCAGCCGCGGATAATCATTATACCATAGAACAGGGTGGAATAGCAGATGGATCATGGACGCCTGGGAAGTCATGGTCCATCTCCGGTATTGATGTTTCAAATCCCGGTGCAATTACAATATCCATTATTGATACATCAAAAAATGTTTTGGTATGGAGTAACCAGCTGCAGGTGCAGGCTACCAATATACCACCTCAGTTTACAGCTGTCGGTACCACACCTGATAGTCCAATTATTATGGGGGATTCTTTTGTCTTGTGGGCGAAGGTAGTAGACCCCACAACGTCTGTTGCTTCAGTAACGGTATCAATTCCTTATATAACAGGTAGCAGTGCACTGGCATGGGATACTAACAGTCAGCAATGGGATTCTACATTCGCAGCACCAATTCTGTCTCAGAATACAACGGTAACTGCACTAATAACAGCAACGGGAAGTAATGGGTTGACGACGGAGATTGCGCTTTCAATATCCTTTGTTCTACCTAAATCACCGCCTACTCTTGAAATTACACCAGCTCCGCAATCTTATCTATATAATAGCCTTTACCGGGTATCAGTATTTATAGAGAATATAGGTGGCAGATCTGCTCTTAATACGCAGGTAACAGTGTACTATAATGGCTGGGGGGTTGCTACCTACTATAACCATCACTCTAACTTTTTTGGTTGTAAAGATGATGGCCCATACACTGCATACTATTCATGGTGGTATCCTGTGTATTCCAGTGGCTCAACCATGATACCCAGTCTAGGTCATAATCAGTACACCTTTAACTTTCCGGTATACGGGCCACCTGCCTACGGAAACGGGTACTGTACCGGTGGTAATGGGCCCTATACTCAATACAATTATATATATGTCTTCGTAACATGGCAGGATATCAATGGCAATACGTATAGCACTAGCCAGAACTTCTATATAGGATCCAATGGAGGCACTACCGCAACTTAACATATTAAAATTATTAATGATTTATTTAGTTAAACTTTTTTGATTTATCAGGGGTTTGAATGCAGGTATGGTATCTGGTCTATTGGTCAGCAACTTTTTAATATATTAAATTCAATAATGTTGATACCCATGATAGATTCAAATCCCCTTGATTTAAGTATCCTTGCGATGGATCAGTACAACGTACGCATTTTATTGGCTATAAATAGAGATGCCAAATCAGTTCAGGAACTTTCTGAACGATTTGACATACCCATTGCCGAGTGTTACAGAAAGATTCACTCCCTTGAAAAAGCAGGGCTCATTGAAAAAGTGGGTAGAATACTTACTTCAGATGGTAAAAGGAGATCCATCTATGAATCCACTATTAAAAATATAAATATAGATATAGTAGATACGGTAATATATATAAAGGTAATAAAAAAGAATAATGAATCACAGGTTATAGAGGGAAAATTCAGTCCGTTCATGCCTGATGAAGAGGCAGGAGGACTTTTATTTAAAAGAAAAAGGAGGACGATGTAGATGAATAATAATGTCTCATTTGCTAGAATAATACCGGAAATATACAGGTTGTTTAATGACTTCAATGGATTTTCTGTTGTTATTGCGGGGGATGCAGGTACAGGTAAAACAACCTTTTCTTTACACCTGATAGAGATGTTCAGCGATTTTATAGATGCATATTATTTAAGCACACGTGTTAACGATGACGCGCTTCTTAAGCAATTTAAATGGCTGGAAGAGAAGGCAAAAAATAAGGACGTATCAAAACCACTCATTCAAAATGATAAGATTAAAAGCTTGACACTTGATGTAAATAAAGAAAGAAATATGAATAAGGTTGGAACCAAATACCTGGATGCACTTATAAGCAAAGCAAATAAATTGAGCGATAATACCAAAAACTTTATTGAATACAACAAACTTCCGAAAATTTCCAATATGTATAAGGTGGTTGAAAACAACCTGCCAGATCCCACGTTTGTGGTTATAGATTCTATAAATGGATTGGTTGATGAGTACGGCATACGCATGGAGGACCTTGTATACGCAATACAGAAGGATCTGGTTGAAGGAGTGAATACAAAGGCAATTTTTGTCATGGAGGTCGTAGATAGCGCTATAAATTATTTATCAGATGGTTTTATTTTATTCAAAAAAGAATATATAGATAACAGGCTGGTCAGATGCATGGAGCTTAGAAAACTGAGGGGAGTCAAAATTAGCAACCCTTTTTACCTCTTTACTCTTAGAGATGGAAGATTCTATGCACCGTTACCGTGTGATTCTTTATGCAAAGCGTATGAATACAGTTATAATGTTATGCCAGTGCAGAGCAAAAACAGTGCAAAAAATGGCAATATGATATCTACAGGAATAGAGGAAATAGATAACAGATTACTTCTTGAACATGGAATTGCTCAGGGAAAGGCATATATGTTCAGATATCACGAACCACTAACAAAAGAGGACTCAGGATTTTTTCTTATACCGGTTATCATAAATGCTATTTATGCAAACTATAACATTGTTTTTGTAAGCATTCGCCCGCCTGTGGATAATAGCAGTGTAAGAATGATATTGAACAGGGAACTTACCACTCCAGAAATAAGAATAAATCATATCACAAGAAATATAACAGAAAGGTCTGCACCCGGTATAAAACATACATATATTTCGGAGGAATATAGACAGGATATATTTACAAGAAATTTCCTTTTGACTCCTTTTAAAAACAATCGTAAAAACACCATATTTATTGTTAATTTAGATGATGTTATCAATATCTTTAAATCAGATGTATATAGCATTCTATCTTTAATTAATGAAGTTAGAGGGTCTATGGATTCAATAATTATTATTTCTAGAAAAGGTCTGAACGATTCAAATATAGTAGCAGATAATATTAATTACACATTTGATTTGAAAGAGATATATAACCATATAACGCTTTATAGCTCCAACCCAATATCACCCTTATACCTGCTGGACATAAATTCAAAATCGGACAATGCGATAAATAACCACATTAGGCTCATTGATATGCTGTAATCCTCTTCCATTTTATATACAGACCCGTTAAGGCAATATACATGGGATCAAGGACAGGCGATACTGCGGGCGCATAGGCGAATTCCATGTTATGCAATTCTTTGATATTGACTTCTTTTGCCATAGCCAAGGAGAGGATATTGATACGCTGGGATGCTTTATTACCTGAACAATGTGCTCCGAGTAGTTGTCCATCCTCGTTTAAAAAAAACTTAAATTGTACCTTTCTGTTCCAGGGCATATACCTGGGATGCGTATCTCCTTCGTAATAATACGTTATGTATTTTACTTTATTGTTGTCAAGTTCAAATCCAGACGCACCAACAGCAGCCAGTTCCACATCAAAACATTGTGTGGTTCGTGCATTGACAAATGGAAGATTGAATTTTTCATCTTTACCGATGGCATTGGCACCGGCTATGAGTCCCTGCCGTGTAGCTATTGATCCTGTTCCTACGGCTACATAACCCTTTGCGTACGGAGCGTACATTGCTGTAACATCTCCGGCGGCAAATACATTATCCATATCTGTTTTCATGTGATCATCTACAATAATATGTTTACTTTCTGTATGTTTGATGTTTGCCTCTATAGCCATTTCGGAGTTGGGTTTATTTCCTGCAGATATTATAACATAATCTGCATTCATTTTTATCTCTTTTTCGGCAGCTGAGACGACCACACCTTTGACCATTTCCCCGTTACTGAGAATTTCCTTAACGGCAGAGGCAAGATATAGCTTTATTCCGTTATTCCGTATATTTTTTGTTAGCTCTGCGGTTATATCCTTTTCAAATACAGAGGGTAAGACAGAATCAAAGAATTCTACTATGGAGACCTCAATACCTTTGCTGCTTAGCGCTTCTGCTGTTTCAACACCTGTTAAACCGGCACCCACTATAACTACCTTCATGCCCTTCTCTATTTTTTTAATACATTCCGCATCCCTGTTGGTTCTCAAAGTAAATATATTTTCAATGAGCTTACCATCGTTTTTATATACGCCCTCTAAATGAGGTATTTTAGGTCTTGAACCAGTTGCTATAATTAATTTTTCATAGTGAAGACTATTGACAGCATTATTGCAATCAAAATAGATTGTTTGAGATACAGGGCTTATAGATTTAACCCTGCAATCTGTCATGACCTTAATACCTTTATTCTTCAACCACTCTATGCTGTATTCTACAAGATTCTCAAATTTATCAACCACTCCTGAAATGTAATAAGGTAGCCCACATCTGGAATATTCCATTACCGTTTCGTCTGTAATGAGCGTAACCTCGATATCTTTATCATATTTTCTTATGGATTGAGCCGCAGATACAGCTGCAGTCCCTGACCCTATTATAACTATGGACGTATTCTCTAGGTTATGATTTCTGTTAAACATGTTAACAACCACCTTTAGAAGTTATCATCTTGCCTAGTTCAAAGATGTTTAAACTTCGTGGGTATAACCCTGTACCCTCTATCCTGTTCGCAAAAGCTTCAGGTATTGCCTTTTTTATTATATTGTATGCACCGTTAAGATCTGCATTTATCAATATTCCATCAGCTGAACGGAAAATCCCACGACTTATTCTTTTTCCAATATAATTATCGTAATGTTCTATGCTTTCGTTATCGAGGAAAGAGCATTTACTGGTATGGCTTTCTTCCTGTACTACAACGTTGATGCCCTGTTCTTCCGCCTTGTATTCTATTTGCTGTATCAGTTTATTGAAAGGAATCTGTACGAACTTCTGATTGTTTATCTTTCCAAGATTAGTATTTTGTTTCCAACCATCATTGTGTCCTATGACTATTGTATCTACTTTTGATTTTATAGCGTAATTGATTATGGGTCTGGATGTTTTATGCATAAAGTTCTTTATCTTATGGTTCCTATTAATGAAGAGTTTCCGTATGTGTTTCGTTGACTTTTTTTCATT
>JAMCUS010000017.1 GCA_023379385.1 Thermoplasmatota archaeon | reverse complement strand
TCGATTATAATAACATTAATGGTCTTATGTTGTATGAAGGACATATTGCATCTGCTTACTGGGTTGAATTATCTAAAATATTTAACCAGTTAGCACCTGATTTTAATTTTCAATCAAGGAGAAACCTATCATACTCATGGAATATGAATGCATCTGATCCTGTAAACGCATTGCTGAATTACGGATATGCAATACTTGAATCAATGGTAAGGAAAAATATCAACACAGTAGGTCTTGATGCCTCTATCGGATACCTGCATGAAATAGCACCATCCAAGCATCCTCTTGTTTATGATTTACAGGAATTATTCAGGTTTGTTATTGATTATTCAGTAATTGAACTACTGGAAACTAAACTAAAGAAATCAGATTTCATAACAACTGAGAATTACCATATTCGCTTGAGACCAGATACAGCTAAGCTATTGATTGAGAAAATCAAGAATAATTTTAATAAACGATATGAATTCGGGAATAAACAGCATACACTTGAGAATATAATGTTTGAAAATGTAAGGGAATTAAGCAGATACATTTCAGGAAAGACAAAAACATTAGAATTCAAGATACCTGATATAGAAATATCAAGGAATGATACTATAGATATGAGGAATAAAATAATGTCAATTGATCCTGAGAAACGGAAAGAATTGAAGATAAACAAGTCTACATTGTGGTATCAAAAGAAGAATATAAAAGAAGGGAAAGCTATTAAAGTTTATAAGAAAACAAGGGTGAAGATTGAATGAGTATTTATGAAGTAATAAGGAATCTACGTTCTGATGATGAAAATGTTCGTAGGGAAGCATGGGATACAGTTGATACGCTTATAGATAAAGGGATAATAACAAAAGATGATTTAATAGACCTTCTACGTTCTCATTCTGATAATGAAGATGTTCGTAGGAATGCATGGGATACAGTTGAAAAGCTTATAGATAAAGGGATAATAACAAAAGATGATGTAAAGGATTTAAAAGATAAATTTATAGAATTTCTACGTTCTGATAATGAAGATGTTTGTATTAATGCATGGGTCAGAGTTGATACGCTTATAGATAAAGGGATAATAACAAAAGATGATTTAATAGACCTTCTATGTTCTGATAATGAGTATATTCGTAGGAATGCATGGGTCAGAGTTGATACGCTTATAGATAAAGGGATAATAACAAAAGATGATTCTACTAAATTCATAGAAGATCTAAGTTCTGATAATGAAGATGTTCGTAGTTATGCATGGGATAAAGTTGCAACATTTATAGATAAAGGGATAGTAACAAAAGAGGATGTAAAGGATTTAAAAGGTAAATTTATAGAATTTCTACGTTCTGATAATGAAGATGTTTGTATTAATGCATGGGTCAGAGTTGATACGCTTATAGATAAAGGGATAATAACAAAAGATGATTTAATAGACCTTCTATGTTCTGATAATGAGTATATTCGTAGGAATGCATGGGTCAGAGTTGATACGCTTATAGATAAAGGGATAATAACAAAAGATGATTCTACTAAATTCATAGAAGTTCTAAGTTCTGATAATGAAGATGTTCGTAGTTATGCATGGGATAAAGTTGCAACATTTATAGATAAAGGGATAGTAACAAAAGAGGATGTAAAGGATGTAAAAGGTAAGTTCATAGAACTTCTACGTTATGATGAATATATTCGTAGTTATGCATGGGATAAAAAAGAGGATGTAAAGGATGTAAAAGGTAAGTTCATAGAACTTCTACGTTATGATGAAGATGTTCGTAGTTATGCATGGGATAAAGTTGAAAAGCTTATAGATAAAGGGATAATAACAAAAGATGATTTAATAGACCTTCTACGTTCTGATAATGAGTATATTAGTAGGAATGTTAGTAGGAATGCACGGGTCAGAGTTGATACGCTTATAGATAAAGGGATAATAACAAAAGATGATTTAATAGACCTTCTACGTTCTCATTCTGATAATGAAGATGTTCGTAGTTATGCATGGGATAAAGTTGAAAAGCTTATAGATAAAGGGATAATAACAAAAGATGATTCTACTAAATTCATAGACCTTCTACGTTCTCGTCATGTTCGTAGTGATGCATGGGATAGAGTTGAAAAGCTTATAGATAAAGGGATAATAACAAAAGATGATGTAAAGGATTTAAAAGATAAATTTATAGACCTTCTACATTCTGAAATGGGAATAGATTGGCCTGATGAGGATTAATTTGGAGATGTAAAAGATAAATTTATAGACCTTCTACATTCTGATAAAGAATATGTTCGTAGGAATGCATGGGATACAGTTGATACGCTTGCAGATAAAGGGATAATAACAAAAGATGATTCCACTAAATTTATAAAACTTCTACGATCTGATAATGAGGATATCCGTAGTCATGCATGGGATACAGTTGAAAAGCTTATAGATAAAGGGATAATAACAAAAGATGATGTAGCAAGACTACATAAAACATAATGATAACAAATTTGACTACATAGATAGCATAGCCCAGAGGAAACACATCATTGCCGACCGTATCAGATACATAGGAAAGGAATCAAACAACCTTGACGAAGTATCCGTATTGGGAATTGATAACAATTCATACCTTGAGTATGAGAATATCAGGGAATTCTATAATTGGATTTTAACGTTGAAGCCTAAGGACGTCAGGGATATGGGAATATCGGAAAGAGGACTGAGAAATGTTAAACAAAAAATTCACAATGGAATCGGATTGAAGAACAGGTCAAAGATTGTAAAAATACTTTTTGAAAAATACTTGAATAAGGTCAATTAAAATTCTTGGATTGTGATATTAAAAGCGGCACGTTTTTTCGTCTTGTCTATATCCCCTTATAAACGATGGGCTCAGCCGGATTTGAACCGACGATCTTCGCTGTGTGAGAGCGATGTCATACCCCTAGACCATGAGCCCTATTGATACAATCTATCGTATAGATGGATTTAAAATTATCTGGTCACGTTTAGGCCCATATGATACAGCTTTGATAGGTATTTGCAAATACTTTTCTATAAATTTAAGGTATATTAACAGATTCTTTGGAAGCTTAGAATTCTTATTTTTTTTGATTGCATTCCATTCTTTATCTGTTAGCTCCTTCCATCCCGTGAATTTTTTATATACTGGTACAACCCTTTCCATATCCTTAATAGAAGATGGTACGTGAGTTATCTCTTCTCCATCCAGTTTATATGCTACTGCCAGTTTAATCTCATCAAAGTCTGCCAGTGTATCTACCTTTGTTATAGCTATATCGGTTATACCGTTCAGTATTACGGCTGTTTTAACTATTACAAGATCTCCCCACCCACACCTTCTTGGCCTATTGGTTGTCGTTCCAAATTCATGTCCCTTTTTCTGTAATTCTATCCCGATTCCATCCTTTAATTCTGTCGGGAATGGCCCTTCACCGACTCTAGTTGTATATGCCTTCATAATTCCTATAACTCTTTTAATATACTGTGGAGCAATTCCTGAGCCTGTAATTGCACCACCTATTGTGGTATTTGACGACGTGACGTATGGATAGGTACCATGATCAACGTCTAAAAACACTCCCTGTGCACCTTCCAGAAGTACCCTTTTTCCATGCATAAGCATATCATTGATATACACATCTGAGTCAATCATATGGTGTGAAAGGATCTTTCCGTAATTCATATATTCCTTCAACAGCTCATTTACCGTATATTTAAACGGTTGTTCATAAAGGTTGTACAATCCCCTCTTTATTTTAAGTTGTGTTGATAATTTTTCAGACAAGCTTTCTTTGTTCAGGAGGTCCTCCATTCTTATTCCTGTTCTGGCTACCTTGTCTATATATGTAGGACCTATACCCTGCTTCGTTGTACCTACCTTATTATTACCCCTGGAAAGCTCTTCAAAGGAATCCAGATCCTTGTGATACGGCATGACAACGTTAGCCTTCCTAGAGATCTTTATATTATCTGTTTTAAAACCATATTTAGACGCCTCATCCATTTCCTTTATTAACTGAGGTGGGTTTATAACCATGCCATTTCCCAGTATGGATATCTTATTTCTAACAATACCCGACGGTATATGGTGAAATGCAATTTTGGTATTTTCTATAAAAAGTGTGTGACCTGCGTTCGCACCGCCTTGATACCTTACCACTACATCATACTTATCTGATAATACATCCGTAACTTTTCCTTTACCTTCGTCACCGAACTGGGTACCCAGAATTACAGTTGCAGGCATATAACACCAATAGCACATATTAAATTACACTACTTAATAGATTTGGTATGGTTTAGTGCATCTAAGGATTTGGAATTAAGTGATGTTATCATTCATATCCGTAACAAAACAACCAAAAATGGCTATATACTATGGTAGTCTTTATATTTGATGTTTTTATTATCACAATGTAAGCCGTGTGTTTATCATGTTAAAAGAGAAGGCTGTTAAAGCATATGTAGACGTTAACGAAGTGAAGTGCAAGGGATGTGAAATATGTGTTATTTCATGCCCTTTCGGGAATCTTGAACTTGATAAAGAGCGATTCAATAAAAACGGATACCATCCTGTTGTATGGAGCTACGAAGGTAAAAGTGGCGTTTGCACCGCCTGTGGAATATGTTATTACGTATGCCCTGACTATGCAATAGCGACCATAAAAAAGGTGCGTGCCGTATGAGCGACAGACTGTATCTCAAGGGCAATGAAGCACTTGCCTACGGAAGTCTTAAAGCCAGGATGGAAGCCTATTTTGCATACCCAATAACTCCCTCAAGTGAAATTGCTGAAACCTTTGCCAAGGAGTTTAATAATCCGGAGTATCCGGATTATAAACTGTTCCTTCAGGCATCCAGTGAAATTGAAGCTATAAATCTGGTTCTTGGAGCGGCCAGCACGGGAGCTAGAGTCATGACGGCAACCGCCAGTCCCGGCTTCAGTTTAAAGCAGGAGGGCATATCGTATGGAGTAGGTATGGAACTGCCATTTGTGGTTGCTAACGTTAACAGAGGAGGGCCTGGCCTAGGCAGTCTTGGTCCTGAGCAGAGTGATTACTTTCAGGTTACAAAGGGAGGTGGTCATGGTGGCTATAAAATGGTTGTGCTTGCCCCCAGCACTGTTCAGGAAATGGCATCCTATCCACAGATTGCTTTTGATCTGGCGTTCAAATACAGAAATCCAGTTATGTTATTCATGGATGCCTTTACCGGGCAGATAAAAGAGGATATAATCTTTCCTGAGATCACGGTCAGTGAGTACGACCTTTCATGGAGTGTAGGAAAGGGAAAATACAACATATTGAATTCGCTTCATCTGGATCTTGAAGAGCAGGAACTGCACCAGAGAAAGTTATTCAAAAAGTATGACCTGATGAGAAAAAACGAAGTGAGGTATGAGGCATATAGAACTGACGACGCGGAGATACTTATTGTAGCATTCGGCATTGTAGCAAGGATTGCAAAAAGTGCTGTGAATCACGCAAGGGAGGAGGGTATAAAAGCTGGTCTGCTAAGGCCCATTACTTTATTCCCCTATCCCTACGAAAAGATAGCCTCTTTAACGCCACATCTCAAGCATGTCATTGTAGCCGAACTTAACAGCGGACTCATGAAGGAAGATGTCTTAATTGCTCTAAACGGGCGTGTGCCTGCAAGCAGTCTTCTGCACGCAGGAGGCGTTATACATACAGAAAAGGAGGTGTACGATGAAATCATTAAGTATAACAGGAAGTGAGCAGATGATAGATTCTAATTTTGAGGTTAAATACGGCACCCTTAAATCGTTGAACAATGAAGTGGAGACACATTATTGTCCTGGATGCGAACATGGGACGTTGACAAGGGCAATAGCTTATGCTCTGGATAAACTCAACCTATATGAAAAGAGCGTTATGATTGATTCCGTAGGGTGCAGCGTTCTTGCGTATAACTATTTTCATACAGATCATGTACAGGCTCCACACGGAAGGGCATCTGCGATCGCATCCGGTATCAAAAGAATAAGACCGGATCTCAATGTATTCACAGTTCAGGGAGACGGGGATGCACTGGCAATTGGATTATCCGAAACTATATGGACGGCTTTAAGAGGTACTCCTGTAACGGTTTTTCTGGTAAACAATTCCATATACGGAATGACAGGTGGCCAGATGGCTCCCACAACGATTCCCAAACAGGTTACAACCACATCGCCTGAAGGCAGGGATTCTGCAATGACAGGTGGTCCTGTGGATATATGCAGAATACTTGAAACGATAGAGGGTGCTGCCTACGTCAAAAGGGTCTCAATGGTGGTAGAAGAGAATAAAGTATCTGCCGGTAAACCCTACAATGTCAGGCATGTGATGGAGACCTATAAAACAGTGGAAAATGCCTTCAAAGTTCAGCAGATGGGTGGATACGCTTTTGTAGAACTGATGTCTACCTGCAATATAAACTGGAAGATGTCCATTCTGGATTCCAAAAGATACGCCAATGAGGTTATAGCACCCTATTACCCACTGAAGACCTTCAAGGATAAATTCGGAGTTGATAGCAAATGAATAAATTTGAAATATTTCTGGCAGGGCACGGTGGACAAGGCGTGCTTGATCTTGGCAACTTTCTAGCGTTTAACTGGTTGCTTGACAACCATCACGTGGTATATACACCATCTTATGGTCCGGAGACGAGGGGAGGCAAGGTACGGTGCTTCGTAATCATATCCAGAGAGGAGGTGGATTCACCAATTATACTCCATCCTGATCTTATGATAGTAATGAATATGCCCTCCATGGACTTCGTACCGCTGATCAAAAAAAATGGGTATCTGATTTACAATAGCTCCCTTATAAACAAAGCACCGGATAGATCTGACCTGACTGCAATAGCCGTGCCTGCAACGGAGATTGCAGATAATCTCAAAAATAAACTGTCTCAGGAGGTTCTGGGAGATATAAAAGACACAAAGCTGCTCCAGAATGCTGTTGTTTACGGTGTTATACTAGCACTGGCGAAGGGAGACAGATCAAAGGTAACGGAGGTTATATCCCATTTCTATACAGGAAAAAAAGGAAAGTACATACAGCTAAACGTAAAAGCAGCCGAAGCAGGTATGAAATTCGTAGACGAAAATAATTTTGCAAAGTGGAATATATTGAACAACAGGTAATATATAAATACAGACAACACTCTGTACACTATAACATAAACGTTTACCTGTTTTGTTTTGTACAGTTAAATAAAATAATGAATGAATCAAATTTCTTTATGAAAGGTGTATACTTATGAAAACCGCGGTTATTGCTTTGGGTGGAAACGCCATATTGAGAGCCAATCAGCGTGGGGGTATTGCCGACATATACGAAAATATTCGCAGTACAGCAATACATCTTACCGATCTCATTGTGGATGGTTACGATATCGTACTGGCGCATGGAAATGGTCCACAGGTGGGCCGGCTGCTTATACAGAGTGAGATGGCAGGGGATCAGTATCCACCTTTTCCACTGGATGTCTGCGTTGCCCAGAGTGAAGGTGAGATTGGGTATCTTCTATCAAGCGCACTTGATTATGAAATGAGACGCAGAGCCATTGACAAACAGGCTATTACCATTATAACCAGGACGGTTGTGGATAAAAATGATAATGCATTTAAAAACCCCACCAAGCCAATAGGTAAATATTACAGCAGGGAGGAGGCAGAACTGCTGGGCAAAGAAAAGAAATGGATATTTAAAGAGGACAAAGCAAGAGGAGGCTGGAGGCGCGTAGTACCCTCTCCCAGGCCAGTCTCCATACTGGAAATTGAAACCATAAAAAAATTGATATTCGGTGGGCAGAGCCAGAAGGAGGTTATCATTGCTGTAGGTGGCGGTGGCATTCCTGTTGTGGAAGAGAATGGTATATACAGGGGTGTAGAGGCTGTCATAGACAAGGACCTTGCCGCCTCAATGCTTGCCGTCTCTATAAATGAAAAACTTTTCATAATATTAACTGATGTGGATGCAGTATACATGGACTTCAAGAAAGAGAACAGCAGAAGGATAGACAACATTACAGTGAATGAGCTGAAGAAGGCATATGAATCCAATCAGTTTCCTGCAGGGAGCATGGGCCCCAAAATAGAGGCCGTAATCAATTTTATAGAGAACGGTGGTGAAAAAGCCATAATAACCTCTCCTGAAATGCTGACCAGAGCTTTAAAAGGAGAGTCTGGTACAACCGTAACGAAGTGATCACACAAAAGGAAGCCTGACGATTATGCTCTCTTCCAGCCTGTCCCTTATTGATATCTGAATCTCCTTTCCGGGCACATTCATATCTGAAGGTACATAACCCAGTGCTATACCTTTTTCCAGAACAGGAGATATCGTCCCTGAGGTGACTCTGCCCACCTTACTGTTGCTGACAAACAGTTCCGCACCGTGTCTGGGTATAACTTTGTTTTTTTTCATTACCAGGCCTGTAATGATCATATGACTTTTATTCAATTTAGCCAGCAGACTGTTCTTTCCAACAAAATCATGTTCCAGATCAACGTATTTTAAAAGATTTGCTTCGACAGGCGTTACATCCATATTGAAATCCGTTCCGGAAAGGAGGTACCCCTTCTCCAGCCTTAACGTGTCCCTTGCGCCCAGACCCACTGGCTCCATGCCATACTCCTTCCCACTTTCCATTAGGGCGTCAAACAGCTCAGTGGTTATTGATGCTTCACAGTATATTTCATAACCCAGTTCCCCAGTATATCCTGTTCTGGATATAAGTATGTGGTCCGGTGGTATAATACGATCAATACCCGTATTCTTGCAGGGTGACTTCAGAATTCTGAATTCATAAAACCTCATATCCAGCTCATTAAATATTTTTTGCATTATCTCCTTTGATCTGGGTCCCTGTATGGATAATATAGATAATCTATCAGTCAGATCATCTGTTTCTGTTTTCGCAACTGTCAATATCCTTTCGTTTATTGCCTTCACCTTGTATGCATTGGGAACCAGAAAGAATAGTTCATCAGATAGTCTATAAATGATCATATCATCTATAATCACTCCATCGCTGTCCAGCATCATGGTGTATTTCGCCTTGCCTACCGTCATCCTGCCTATATCAATGGTAAAGAGTCTTCTTACCTCATCTGATAGTCTGAATAATAGCTTTCCCATGTGTGAAACGTCAAAGATACCGGCAGCCTTTCTCACGTTAAGATGCTCCGGAATGATCCCTCTGAAATAAAGAGGCATATTCCAGCCTGCAAAATCAACCATGTGTGGCTTATAGGCATTAAGCCTGTCATACAGAGCTGTTTTTTTTATCATGTTAGCACCTGTTTTAACGTACCTGTATCCAGTGCTCTTTTTACTTCCAGAGCTATTCTCCTGCCAGTGCTCATCTCCCTTCTCCAGAGACTGTTGCCGTATGGGTGTCCTGTGTACATATGGATATTGGTACCACCACCTATGCGTGGCGATAGATCATAAACATACGGATTCAGATCTTTATCTATGCATGTCTGAAGGGTGAAAGGCCCTATGATTCCTTTTGAAAACTCTTTTCCAGCTATTGATACGAACGATTCTGCAATTTCGAATATTTTTTCAAGAGAGGATTCACGCAATGTGGAGGAGGCATGCCCTACAACTGTATATTCCGGTATCTTCTGGGCATCTGATAACGATAGCTGCTCGTCTGCAGGCAATCTCACATGACCATCTAGCGAGGTCTCAAATCTCCAGTCGATCCCAAGCAGTTCAAGTTCTTTATCTAGGGGCGACCAGAAGAAATCAAAATTGAATACGGGTCCTATTATATATCGCTCTATACGTGCATTTTTCAGATCCTCCGTCGTAATAACATGCCTTTTTATCAATTTTCCACTTTTTTCTCTGTATTCTCTGAAAGAGCTACACGTAAAAAATCCGCGTTCCAGTTTTTTTACGGCGTGAGGCAATTTTACCATAACCAGTGAATCTATTGCTTCAGGACCTTCTATCCTCTCCGGAGTGTGTATATTTGCCTTTTCAAGTAACCAGTAGTAATTTTTATCCATCTCACGTTCTTCAAGATACAGCATATCCCTGGAGCCGAAGAAAGGAATTCTGATGCTCCTTTCTACCTCTTTTATATCCATATATGAGGTCAATGATCTGTTGGGTACCATTATTGCTTTCTTATCCCTTAATTTATTCTGTACATTTTTATTGAGAATATGCGTAAAGTTTTTTACAGGGATAATCTCATTTATAAACCCCTTCTCCAGGTTGTCATGGGTCTTTCTATAAAGAAAATATTTAGAATAGGTTTTCTCCCTGCCTTCCGCCACTATAACGATGTTTTTAATGCCTTCTGTAAACGCTCCATCACATATATCAAGTGCCGAATGAGATCCTGTAACCGAAATTTTGACATCCCTTTTCAGGTTATCAATATATTCCTCTAGCCATGGCTTTCCATTCTCTTTTTTAATCATATTTCATCATTGGTTAGGGATATCTCTTATTTATTAAAAAAACTTTTATGTAAATATTTGCAAAAAGCTGAAATTCTTAAAAAATGCATTGTAATACCAAGCAGAATAGAAAAAATAGAGCTGCATTATTACTGCTCTTTGGTTAAATTATTATTTATTATTACACATAAAATGTGATAAAAGATCATTATGATTTCTGGAATGAAAAATACAAATAAAAAATCTCACATTGAAATGCATAAATGTTAAAGCAAAGTAGAACATCTACTTAAACAATGCAGAAATACCAATAACTGAGTTACAATATGCATCTAAATATCTGTATCAGCCCATCGTTTATAAGGGGTTATATATAGAACAGACATTTTGCACCCCTATGCCAGAAATAGTGAAGATAAATGCTTCGTGAATACTAGATTCGGTTAGTGACAATGGCTAATCTGAATATATTCTACCGAATACATCATTATGGTAATGCTTTATCTCTTCAACAACAGCAATCTCCCTAAGCTCTGAAACGCCTTTTATTACCTTTATCTTGTCTCTCATCACGGCATCTATTTGAGAGAGGTCTTTTCCGCTGATTTTTATTATGAAATCATATTCACCGAAGACTACATATATATCGGTAACTTCAGGTAATGCCTCAAGTTCCTTCTGCACGGCATCATGCTTTTCGGATACAGTCTTTAAGAGAGCCATGGAAAGTGCACCGCGTTCCAGATAGATCGAATTCAATTCGATGGTGAATCTCTTTATAACACCCTCTTTCATCAAACGCTTGAATCTGTGCTGTATTGTCGCATCAGGATAGCCCGTTGCCTTAGACATCTTGGCGAAACTCATTCTGGAATCCTTAGATAAATGTGATATTATCGCTAAGTCTATCTCATCCAATTTTATCTTACCGTCAGCTGTATCTGTCATATTGCCACTATCATATTAGTATTATATTGATCAAGTATATAATAATTACTTAAGAAATTAGCAAACATCGATAAGTATAAATGATGTAGTTAGTTTTAAACTATTAAATTTATTTATATTTGGTTTTTCTCTAATTTCAGTTTTATATTTGAGTATTTAACAAAATATTTAAATATCTTATTGTTATTATACCAATGGGATCTGATATTAATTAACCAGTAGTCGTTAGCAATGGTGATATATATGAATGCATATCTGAGTCCAGAAAAAAAACCTATGACCAAAGAGGAGATAATAGGAGTAATAGGAGACCACGTGACCTTTGTAAAGAAGGAAAAACTCAGCCGCATGGTGCTAACTAAAAAGGAAACGTATGTGATGATCGGGCTGAGAATTTATATAGTAGGTATTCTTGGCGTTCTAATACTGAGCCTATTAGGAGTTATCTGATTTCATTAATACATAGAACAAAGACCAAGTATCTCTGATTTTGTATAATAATACGCTCTGGAGCAAGGCGATTTGATGCGTGCAGACCACGTTAGCAAAGACATTAGTAAACAAACTAAGATAACAAAAGCCCATCTGAATGATCGCCCTTCTAGGACAGTGGCTCTTGATGAGATAAAGTCCGAGGACATAGTACGTGTAAAGGAGAGGCTACGAATTGAACGTCTCAAATCAGAGAAATCTCTTCTGAAGAAGATAATGCTCTTTCTGATACTGACGGGTCCGGGGATGCTTGTGATGCTGGCAGACAACGATGCTGGAGGGGTCATCACCTACGCAATAACCGGAGCCACTTACGGAATAAGTATCTTCATCCCATTCCTCATCTTGATGATTTTTGTTGCTTACATTGTACAAGAGATGACTGTGAGACTTGGAGCAGTAACACACCGTGGCCATGCAGAGCTGATCTTCAGCAGGTTTGGAAAAGGCTGGGGCTTGTTCTCTATGGGAGATCTTGTTATATCAAACTTTCTTACCATGATCACCGAGTTCATAGGCATGAGCGCAGCGTTGCTCTTCATCGGCGTGCCTTTAGTCTTAGGAGTTTTAATAAGTACCGCTGTTCTTCTCTTCATACTCTCATTCAGGAGGTATCTAGTCATAGAGAAAATAATCCTTGCATTCGCTATACTTAACTTGGTATACATACCACTGGCATTCATTACACATCCTACTATTGCACAAATATTGAAGGCTTTTTCCTTTGCTGGAATACCTCGCACCGGTTCGCTCACAATACTGGTCTTCCTACTGGTTGCAAATCTTGGAACGACAATTGCACCGTGGATGCTCTTCTATCAACAATCAGCCGTAGTTGATAAAGGAAGCATAAAAGAAGACTTATTTTATGGAAGATTGGACACTTTTATCGGAGCTACCATAATGGGAATTGTATCTGTTGCTATTGTTATATTCACTGCTCTTACATTACATACTGCTGGCGCAGGCACACTCTCTTATACTGATCTTGACTTTGCTAATACGATATCAAAGGTGGTGGGCAATTACGCTGGAGTGTTATTTTCAATAGGATTGTTTGAGGCTGGTTTTGTGGCGGCATTTGCTTTAGCCTCTTCTTCAGCATGGGCTTTTGGTGAGGTGATGGATCTTCCTCACAGCCTCAACAGAAAGTTTAGTGAAGCAAAGCCTTTCTATGCAGTTTTCTTCGTAAGTATAATTGGTGCTGCACTTATAGTGCTAATACCAAACGCTCCGCTTGGACTCTTTACGTTACTAGTGCAGATAGCTGCGACCATACTGATGCCGCCAGCCCTAATGTTCCTTTATTTCCTTGTGAATGACAGAAGCCTTATGGGAGACAAGGTCAACGGGAAGATCATGAACATTGCAGTTGTAGCAATAATAGTCGGAATAATTGCAATGAATACCATTTTAGCAATACTGCTAGTAAAAGGTGGAGGACAAATATGATTATATATCATCCTAGTACTTGATTGCATTAATTGCTAACCTTATATACTCACCTGTAATTATATATGGAGAAAATGGGAAGTTAAAAGATCTTATTCTACTTTCCACGAATTTGTGCCCACAATCGGTGTCAGGGCGAAGGCTTGAAACTCTGATTATGTTTCTGAGCTTATCCAGATCATCTACATAATATATATATAAATATTATTATAGAATATTAGTCATTATAGGCATTAATCATTCCAAAGAGCAGTAACTTAGGAATAAGATTAGTAACTTATGCAGTTAAGCACTAGTGCTTAATTGATTAAGTTCGTGATAGTATTCCTAAGCTGCGAACCCTTGACCTCCCTCTTTTTCCATACGAATGGTTTTGCTTTTCCGTTATGCTCCTTGACAAATGATGTTATAGCCTCTGATAGAGCATCTGTATTCCTAAAACTTCCTCCTTTGAGTGTACCCCTTGAGAGCATTGAAAAGAATATCTCCACCATGTTGAGCCAGCTTGCTGACGTAGGTGTATAATGAAATTTCACATTGGGATGTGCAGCTAAC